>NZ_LR130799.1 GCF_900626135.1 Senegalia massiliensis | reverse complement strand
ACTGATTTGAATGCCATTTGATTTCAATACATCAATAAATGCATCACTGGTAAACTGACTGCCTTGGTCTGTATTAAAGACTTCAGGTCGGCCATATTTTTCAATAGCTTCATTTAATGTTTCTATGCAAAATGTAACCTCCATACTAATCGATACTCTATGCGCAAGTACCTTGCGGCTATGCCAATCAATCACAGCACATAAATAAACAAAGCCTTTTGCCATAGGGATATACGTTATATCCGTAGACCACACTTGATTACTGCGCTGAATAGCCAATCCTTTGAGCAGATATAGATATTTACGGTGAGCTTGATTGGCCTGACTTAGATTTGGTTTACGATATAACGCATTAATGCCCATTTTCTTCATTAAAGTACGTGTATGACGTCGTCCTATATGATGTCCTTGACGATTCAATAAATCACGCATCATACGGCTACCTGCAAAAGGGTATTGCATATGTAACTCATCCATACAGCGCATCAGCTTCAGATCTGATTCACTCACAGGTTTTGGGCGATAGTAATAACAACCACGGGAGACTTTCAGCAGCTTAGCTTGCTTAGATACTGAAATCTGAAGTGAGTCATCGATTAACTTTTGTGGTTGAAGCGACCCAGTTTCTTCAACACACCTTCTAAAAAATCAATTTCTAATGCCTGCTCACCGATTTTTGCATGTAGTTTTTTTAGATCGATGGGTGGTTCTGTTGGAGCTTTTGATTGATCGAAAGCTTGCGAGGAAGCTGAAATCAGTTGATTTTTCCAGTCAATAATTTGGTTTTGATGAACATCAAATTCAG
>NZ_LR130798.1 GCF_900626135.1 Senegalia massiliensis | reverse complement strand
GTTCTCACGACCGCGCAACCGGACTGCTCCCCTCCCATTGCGCCATACCAGATAGTCGGCCCCGCGCAGTTCATCAGCAATGTCTTCTATAGGTTTCAATCCCTTGACGATTGCAGGAGTCCCGTCTGGCAATGAAACTTTCCAAACGAGGCTGGAAAAGGTGTCCGCAATGAGAACAGGTTGCGAAACGTGCCAATGAGCAGGAAAAACAGGCGGCATGAACATCAACCCCAAGTCAGAGGGTCCAATCGCAGATAGAAGGCAAGGCGTTCGCGGTCGGGGGCTTCGATCCCCAATACATTGAATAGGACAGCGAAGGCGCGCTCTGCTTCATCTGGCGCTGCCCAGTTCTCTTCGGCGTTAGCAATCATGAGTGCCAAATCGGCATAGCGATCTGCTGTTCCGAGCCGCCCAAGGTCGATCAGACCCGTGCATTGAAGAGTTTTAGGGTCCACCATGAAGTTCGGCATGCAGGGATCACCATGGCAAACAACCATATCGGTGCGCTCTTGGTCGAGCCGCACCGGTAGCTCTCGTTCGACACGAGCCAAAAGATCGAGCTGCGGCGTACTCTTGTCCTCGTCCGGTAAGAAGTCGGGATTGACGGCATTGCGGGACACCACATCAACGGCGCGTCCGAACATTCGCGACAGCCTGCGCTCAAACGGACATTGATCAACCGATAGGCTGTGAACAGCGCCAAGTTGCTGCCCCATTGACGGCCACGCTTTGAGCAAATCCGCTCCAGACAGATCAGCCGCCGGTACTCCCGGAATTGCCGTTATCACCAAGCATGCACCCTCCTGTTCCTC
>NZ_LR130797.1 GCF_900626135.1 Senegalia massiliensis | reverse complement strand
TGAACAGTGTAGATAACAACAACTTATAAGTTGTAAAATTATAAAGCTAAATTAAGCTAACGTTTGATTCAATTTTGGGTCAAAGGAAAACAAACTTTAAATTTTTATTGAGAGTTTGATCCTGGCTCAGGACGAACGCTGGCGGCACGCCTAACACATGCAAGTCGAGCGAGAAAATTAAAATTGATTCTTCGGATGATTTTTTAATCTTTCTAGCGGCGGACGGGTGAGTAACGCGTGGGAAACCTGCCCTATACAGGAGGATAGCCTCGGGAAACCGGGATTAATACTCCATGAAACTCTAGCACCGCATGGTGCATGAGTCAAAACTCCGGTGGTATAGGATGGTCCCGCGTCCCATTAGCTAGTTGGTAAGGTAACTGCTTACCAAGGCAACGATGGGTAGCCGGCCTGAGAGGGTGATCGGCCACACTGGAACTGAGACACGGTCCAGACTCCTACGGGAGGCAGCAGTGGGGAATATTGCACAATGGGGGGAACCCTGATGCAGCGATGCCGCGTGAGCGATGAAGGTCTTCGGATCGTAAAGCTCTGTCCTTAGGGAAGAATTTTGACGGTACCTAAGGAGGAAGCCCCGGCTAACTACGTGCCAGCAGCCGCGGTAATACGTAGGGGGCGAGCGTTGTCCGGAATCACTGGGCGTAAAGGGAGCGTAGGCGGCTTTGTAAGTCAGATGTTAAAGCCATTGGCTTAACCAATGTAAGCATTTGAAACTACAAAGCTTGAGTGCAGGAGAGGAGAGTGGAATTCCTAGTGGAGCGGTGAAATGCGTAGATATTAGGAGGAACACCAGTGGCGAAGGCGACTCTCTGGACTGTTACTGACGCTGAGGCTCGAAAGCGTGGGGAGCAAACAG
>NZ_LR130796.1 GCF_900626135.1 Senegalia massiliensis | reverse complement strand
CTGTTTGCTCCCCACGCTTTCGAGCCTCAGCGTCAGTAACAGTCCAGAGAGTCGCCTTCGCCACTGGTGTTCCTCCTAATATCTACGCATTTCACCGCTCCACTAGGAATTCCACTCTCCTCTCCTGTACTCAAGCTTTGTAGTTTCAAATGCTTACATTGGTTAAGCCAACGGCTTTAACATCTGACTTACAAAGCCGCCTACGCTCCCTTTACGCCCAGTGATTCCGGACAACGCTCGCCCCCTACGTATTACCGCGGCTGCTGGCACGTAGTTAGCCGGGGCTTCCTCCTTAGATACCGTCAAAATTCTTCCCTAAGGACAGAGCTTTACGATCCGAAGACCTTCATCGCTCACGCGGCATCGCTGCATCAGGGTTTCCCCCATTGTGCAATATTCCCCACTGCTGCCTCCCGTAGGAGTCTGGACCGTGTCTCAGTTCCAGTGTGGCCGATCACCCTCTCAGGCCGGCTACCCATCGTTGCCTTGGTAAGCAGTTACCTTACCAACTAGCTAATGGGACGCGGGACCATCCTATACCACCGGAGTTTTGACTCATGCACCATCCGGCGCTAGAGTTTCATGGAGTATTAATCCCGGTTTCCCGAGGCTATCCTCCTGTATAGGGCAGGTTTCCCACGCGTTACTCACCCGTCCGCCGCTAGAAAGATTAAAAAATCATCCGAAGAATCAATTCTAATTTTCTCGCTCGACTTGCATGTGTTAGGCGTGCCGCCAGCGTTCGTCCTGAGCCAGGATCAAACTCTCAATAAAAATTTAAAGTTTGTTTTCCTTTGACCCAAAATTGAATCAAACGTTAGCTTAATTTAGCTTTATAATTTTACAACTTATAAGTTGTTGTTATCTACACTGTTCAGTTTTCAAAG
>NZ_LR130795.1 GCF_900626135.1 Senegalia massiliensis | reverse complement strand
GAATTGACGGAGGCCCGCACAAGCAGCGGAGCATGTGGTTTAATTCGAAGCAACGCGAAGAACCTTACCAGGACTTGACATCCCACAGACAGCCTTAGAGATAAGGCCTTCCCTTCGGGGACTGTGGTGACAGGTGGTGCATGGTTGTCGTCAGCTCGTGTCGTGAGATGTTGGGTTAAGTCCCGCAACGAGCGCAACCCTTGCCTTTAGTTGCCAGCAGGTTATGCTGGGCACTCTAGAGGGACTGCCGGTGACAAACCGGAGGAAGGTGGGGATGACGTCAAATCATCATGCCCCTTATGTCCTGGGCTACACACGTGCTACAATGGTCGGTACAACGGGTAGCCAACCCGCAAGGGGGAGCTAATCCCAATAAGCCGATCCCAGTTCGGATTGTGGGCTGCAACTCGCCCACATGAAGTTGGAGTTGCTAGTAATCGCGGATCAGAATGTCGCGGTGAATGCGTTCCCGGGCCTTGTACACACCGCCCGTCACACCATGGGAGTTGGTAATACCCGAAGCCACCGAGCTAACCCTCGGGATGCAGGTGTCGAAGGTAGGATCAATGACTGGGGTGAAGTCGTAACAAGGTAGCCGTATCGGAAGGTGCGGCTGGATCACCTCCTTTCTAAGGAGTAATTTCTACACTGTTCATTTTTGAGAGACTAATTAATTTTAGTTTACTCTTTTATGGGGGTATAGCTCAGTTGGGAGAGCACCTGCCTTGCACGCAGGGGGTCAGGAGTTCGAGTCTCCTTACCTCCACCATCTATGTAGTTTAGATTTTAAATTAGACTACATTTTGTACCTTGAAAATTACACAGAAATATATTAAAACAATTTTAGCGAAATGTAAGTCATTTGACTAATTATACATTTCACCGGTCAAGTTTTTAAGAGCATAGGGTGAATGCCTTGGCACTAGAA
>NZ_LR130794.1 GCF_900626135.1 Senegalia massiliensis | reverse complement strand
CCTGTGCATCGACCAGGGCGCCCCCGATCTCGGCGAAGGATTTCAGGGTGTCACGCACCACCCCCGCTTCGTCTGCGACCTTTGCATGGCAAATACGCTCCGAAGCACGGTAGAGACGGCCGACGATCCGGTCGTGGGTTTCGACCACTGCGTCGGCCAACATCGCCTGCCATTCCGAGACGCAAACAGCCAAGATCGCAAGCCGCCTGTCCTCCGGGAGATCGCGCATGCCGTCGGCATAATACCGTTCACCCTGCCTGCGCAGACGAGTCACCCGATGGGCAGGAACGCCGGCAAGCAGATCCTCGGGGAGATCGACGCGTTGCAGATATTCGAGCCGGTCGAGCAGCCGGTTGGCCGACGAAGAGTTCGAGCCAGGCTCGAACTGGCGCAGCCACACAAAACGGGTCACCCGATCATCAGCCGTCTCCTCGAGCAATGCCAGCAACTGTTCTCGGATCGACATAGGCAGCCGACTGGCGATCCTCGTCTCGATGCGTCGCTCGGCATCGACGAGAGCCGCGGCACAAAGCCGCTCGATCGTGGATGTCGCGGGAAGGACAGTGCGGGTGCGTCGGCACTCGGCTACGAAGCGACGGGCGATATCCTCGTTCGACACCGCCATCTCGGCTTCTCGGAACAACCATTCCTTCAGCTCGCTCGCACCACGTCCGGAGAAGGTGCGGAAGCCGTAGAGCCCCCGTAACTCGGCAAGATGCTCGTGCCGTGTTTCCTCGCGGGCAGCATAGTCTACGAGATCGTCGGCACCCAGGCCAAGCTGCGCTCCGATAAATTCGATGACCTCTGCAGGGATCAGTTCGCCTGGAGCCAGCACCCGGCCGGGATAGCGCAGGACACACAATTGCAGGGCGAAGCCGAACCTGTTGTGAGCGCGCCGACGCAGCCTGATATGCCCAAAGTCTTCATCACTCAGCGTATAGTGCTTGAGCAAATCCGT
>NZ_LR130792.1 GCF_900626135.1 Senegalia massiliensis | reverse complement strand
GCGTAGAGGTGAGCTTGGTCATGGTCGGTCGGCCTCCAAAGTGTTGTCTCGACAACCTCACTTTAGATACCTGCTGACCGACCATGGCTTGCCCTGATGAAGCCTGCGGCCGCTTCGCGGCCTTGCCTTCATCAGGGCCATAGCGGCCCCCGAACCAGCGCTTCCCAATGTGCTACGGAAAGGAGTTTGCCAACCACCAGGCCATCGATCAGGCCTTGGGCATCCAGACCTACTTTGCCGATCCGTATTGCAGCTGGCAGCGCGGAAGCAACGAGAACTTCAATGGGCTGCTGCGCCAGTACATCCCAAAGAAGCGGCGCATGGAAACCGTGACGGATGAAGAGCTGGCTATGATCCAAAACAGATTGAATCACAGACCTCGAAAGCGGCTCGGATTCAAGACACCCCACGAGGTGTTTCACGCCTCGTTAAACCGTGTTGCACCTCGTACTTGAATCCGCCCATTCAAAGGCCGGCATTTTCAGCGTGACATCATTCTGTGGGCCGTACGCTGGTACTGCAAATACGGCATCAGTTACCGTGAGCTGCAGGAGATGCTGGCTGAACGCGGAGTGAATGTCGATCACTCCACGATTTACCGCTGGGTTCAGCGTTATGCGCCTGAAATGGAAAAACGGCTGCGCTGGTACTGGCGTAACCCTTCCGATCTTTGCCCGTGGCACATGGATGAAACCTACGTGAAGGTCAATGGCCGCTGGGCGTATCTGTACCGGGCCGTCGACAGCCGGGGCCGCACTGTCGATTTTTATCTCTCCTCCCGTCGTAACAGCAAAGCTGCATACCGGTTTCTGGGTAAAATCCTCAACAACGTGAAGAAGTGGCAGATCCCGCGATTCATCAACACGGATAAAGCGCCCGCCTATGGTCGCGCGCTTGCTCTGCTCAAACGCGAAGGCCGGTGCCCGTCTGACGTTGAACACCGACAGATTAAGTACCGGAACAACGTGATTGAATGCGATCATGGCAAACTGAAACGGATAATCGGCGCCACGCTGGGATTTAAATCCATGAAGACGGCTTACGCCACCATCAAAGGTATTGAGGTGATGCGTGCACTACGCAAAGGCCAGGCCTCAGCATTTTATTATGGTGATCCCCTGGGCGAAATGCGCCTGGTAAGCAGAGTTTTTGAAACGTAAGGCCTTTGAATAAGAC
>NZ_LR130791.1 GCF_900626135.1 Senegalia massiliensis | reverse complement strand
CTCGCCCACATGAAGTTGGAGTTGCTAGTAATCGCGGATCAGAATGTCGCGGTGAATGCGTTCCCGGGCCTTGTACACACCGCCCGTCACACCATGGGAGTTGGTAATACCCGAAGCCACCGAGCTAACCCTCGGGATGCAGGTGTCGAAGGTAGGATCAATGACTGGGGTGAAGTCGTAACAAGGTAGCCGTATCGGAAGGTGCGGCTGGATCACCTCCTTTCTAAGGAGTAATTTCTACACTGTTCATTTTTGAGAGACTAATTAATTTTAGTTTACTCTTTTATGGGGGTATAGCTCAGTTGGGAGAGCACCTGCCTTGCACGCAGGGGGTCAGGAGTTCGAGTCTCCTTACCTCCACCATTGATACAGTAAATTAAATTGAATAATAAAAACTAAAAATGTAACATCTTAAAAAGTCCTTTGCTTAAGCTTAGGATATTAATTTTCTAGTTTTTTATATTTGGATTTAACTGTATTTTGTACCTTGAAAATTACACAGAAATATATTAAAACAATTTTAGCGAAATGTAAGTCATTTGACTAATTATACATTTCACCGGTCAAGTTTTTAAGAGCATAGGGTGAATGCCTTGGCACTAGAAGCCGATGAAGGACGGGGTAAGCGCCGATACGTCTCGGGGAGCCGCAAGCAGGCTTTGATCCGGGAATTTCCGAATGGGGAAACCCACCTAAATAAACTTTAGGTATCAATTACTGAATACATAGGTAATTGAGGGAACACTGGGAGAACTGAAACATCTAAGTACCCCAAGGAAGAGAAAGAAAAATCGATTCCCTTAGTAGCGGCGAGCGAAATGGGAAGAGCCCAAACCAGTAAGGGTTTCCTTTACTGGGGTTGTGGACATTACCGTTAAGAAAAGAATCGAGTAATCGAAGGGTCTGGAAAGATCCACCATAGAAGGTGAAAGTCCTGTAGATGAAACTCATATTCTTTTTGGTTTTGTTCCAGAGTACCACGGAACACGAGAAACTCTGTGGGAAGCAGGAGGGACCACCCTCCAAGGCTAAATACTTTCTAGTGACCGATAGCGTATAGTACCGTGAGGGAATGGTGAAAAGAACCCCGGAAGGGGAGTGAAATAGAACCTGAAACCCTATGTTTACAAGCAGTGGAAGCTCTTTTTACGAGCGACCGCGTACTTTTTGTAGAACGGGCCAA
>NZ_LR130790.1 GCF_900626135.1 Senegalia massiliensis | reverse complement strand
TATAATATAATTAGCCTAAGAAGTACAATCTACGATGGGTAGTGAGTATGGAGGCTTCAATCAACTGAGGTTTTGTGTGTTTTAGCACCTCCCCATCTAGGTATAAAAGCCGAATAAAAAAATACACCTATATAGAAATTTATTGAACGTGCTATGAACTAGCACGTTTTTAATTTTGGTTAAAAAGTGTATGACATTGTCATACACTTTAGTTTTTTATCCTAATAATGTACCATTTCAATATACACTAATATTATATCGGGTATTATAATATTATATTGGATAATATGTTATTATATAATTCTATATTATATAGGTTTATTTATTCGCATGAAATACAGGTTTATAAAATTGGATATATAGAATGGTTATAATATTAATTTTGTCATACAATGTATGACAATGTCATACAGATAGGTTATATAAAATAATTATGAAAGCAGAAGGTAAAAAAAGGAGTATTTCGAATGAGAAAGTGTTTGAAATACTCCTTTTTTTATTTAATTTAGAAAGATATTTGATTGATAATTTGCATCTGAAAATTATTTAACTTTTAAAGATAGACTTGTGAGAGGTTTTGTCTTTCTAAATTATTACGAATACGGGCTAAAAGAATCCCTTATATTCTCCATAAGTTTAGAGCCAAAACCGCCCACTGCGTAAGTGCAGGATATAGAGTGGGGTTCTATCCACTCTGAGAGTGCTTCGCACTCCTGTTTATTAAGGATATTAGAGTTTTATTTGTAGGATACCAAAGGGATTAAATATTGATATTTATTACTTTTTAAAAGATATCTCCTATAAAAATTAAAGTTACCTTATAATAAATACTTTATACAGATTATTTCATGTTCTAAATTTAAAGATACTAATATAAATAAATATAAGACCATTTTACTATTTTTCATCACACGACACACTTTGACATTTATTTCACTTTATATCATATATACTTAAATTAATCTATTATGAGTTGATTATTAATAATTTATAATAGAGGGTTCTATGAATATTTATAGTATAAAAGAAAAAATCTTATGAAAATACGGAAAAAGTCAAATATGTAATAAATACTAATAATTTGCAAATTTTACAATATTATGTTATTATAAACTAAGACATTAAGAATAATTCATAAAAATTACTAATGGCTTCATTGTCATTTTAGTAAAATTTATTAAAAAAGGAGATAAGTCTAATGAAAAAGATTGGAAAAACTTTATTATGTTGTGTATTAGCTCTAACAATGACAGTACCTGTTTTTGCAGATGGCAACAATTCAGAAAAAGGTGGTACTGTTGTATTAAAAGGTGAACCTTCAACAATCACACCATATACTATTAAATTGGTTGATGATGGTCACGGTAGTTGGGATTATGGAACACGCCTGACAATTACTTTGAAGAAAAAAGTTTGGTCTAACCTCGATCATAATACTAAAGTACATCGTTCAAGTTGTGAAATTGATGGCAAATACGATACTAGCAAGTGGGTAGATGCTCGTACTACATCCAAGTCTAGTGAAATTGGACCTAGAAAGTCAGTTGGTTATTCTAATTGGGACGTAAAATAAAATCATGGTAAATGAAGGGTCGCTTTCATGAAAGCGACCCTTCATTTACCATGATGGCGACATTTGTAATTTGATAAGGGGGTTCTATGGTTTGAAACGTTTTTTAGGAATATTTACTTTTACTATGTTTTTAATACTAACTTTAACAAATTATTATTCTTATGAGACAGAAAGTTATCAAAAATTAATTGATCCATCGGAAACTTATATATATGAATTTGAGATACCTGATGATATATTAAATGATAATCCTAAGCTACTAACATTATTAAAAAAAGCAGCGGAAAATAACAAAATTAATATTATCCGCACCATGTCTTACTATGACGATGAAAAAGAAAATTCATATACCGAAGCGTATTTATTTTTGACAACAGATACACGTTTGTTCGAAAAGATAAATTTTGTGGAAGGATATAGTCTTAATATAGAGGATATGAAAAATCCAGATCTATTTATCTCTACGGATCGAACATCTTCAGATAATCAAAGAGGTGTAATAAGCAATTTTGGAGGAAAAGATACCTATTCGATACATGTAATGGATAATATAATATCAAATTATAAATACGCAGGTAATTATAGAATAGAGGCCACTTCAAAAGAGAAATATGATGAATTCGTTGCTTTTTTTAATAATGTTAGTAGCTTAGGATTATCATTTAATATATCATCAGGTATCTCAAATTCATATATATAAGTTTCCGATGGATCAATTAATTTTTGATAACTTTCTGTCTCATAAGAATAA
>NZ_LR130789.1 GCF_900626135.1 Senegalia massiliensis | reverse complement strand
AAGCAATTTTGGAGGAAAAGATACCTATTCGATACATGTAATGGATAATATAATATCAAATTATAAATACGCAGGTAATTATAGAATAGAGGCCACTTCAAAAGAGAAATATGATGAATTCGTTGCTGATTATATAAGCTATGTGAATGATGCAACAGGGGAGAACTTCAGTTCAGAAATGTATACAAATGTAACACGATCAAATCATATTGAAGTAAACAATGGTATTGATATATTTGTAATAGGTATATATTTTGTAATTATTATATTTCTTGCTTTTTTATTTTACTTGATAGCGAGAACAAAAGAAATATCGGTAATGAAACTTAATGGTTATACAATCAAGTCGATTTGCTTAAATATTTTTATTAAATTTTTCACGAAAATATTCTTATTTAGCAATTTGATGACTATTCCGTGGATGTTTTTCATTAAAGATAATGACTATGAATTTGTCAGAAAAATTTATATAACAAATTTTATTGTATATATAATATTAATTGTTTTGTTGACTACTTTATGTTTAGTTTATGTTAAGTATATTCGAATAAGTAGTTCTATTAAAGGGAAAAAGCCGATTGGCATAATCACAATTTTAAACGGTATGTTTAAAGTTGCTGTTTCAGTTGTTATTTTAATAAGTGTTGTCAGTTTATTAACAACATTAACTCAAATCAAACAAAAACAAAGCAGTGTTAATAGTTGGTCTAAGTCTTATAACTATGGGGTGTTTACTCCAATAATGACAGGAAATGATTCTAGTGCTATTAGAGATGGAGAATATCCACTAGATATTCCAGCTTATAAAATTTATTCTTATTTTAATCAACAGTTTCAAGCTATATATATGGATTCTGATATATATACGGAAGAAAACTTGGAGATTAACGCAGGCAATGATATTATTAAATATATCACAGTGAATCCTAATTATTTAGAAGAATATCCAATACTTGATGAAGAAGGGAACAAGATTGAGATTAGTGAAGGAACGGAACATACTGTTTTTCTTGTACCTGAGCAATACAAAGAAAAGGAAGATATAAACCTTAATTATTTTACATCAGTTAGGGAAAATAAATATGAGTTACATAGTAATTTATATAATCAAGATGATAAAGCTAAAAGTGTCGAAATTGATTTTGTATATACGAAAGCTGGTCAAGAAATATTTTCAATGAATTCTGACGTAATGCCAAATAATAACAATATGATTGTTGATCCAATTATACTAGTTATGACAGAGGCAAATAGGTTAGTACCGGATACTCATTATATTTCTAGCAATAATCAAGCGTTATTTATCAAATTAATCAATAATGATCCAGAATTAACTTATAATCAATTGCTTTCAAAGTTGAAAGAGTATAAATTAGATGATAACTTCCCATATTTTGTTCAATCAAACGAAGTAATTTTAAAGGAAATTAACGACTTGAGGCAAGAGTCTACGACTGTAAGCTATATTTTGATATTTATGTCAGTATTGCTAATAATGTTACTGTTTCAAAACATTTATTTGCAATTTGAGCGTAATAAATTTGAATTCTTTTTGAAAAAGACATTTGGCAATACATTTATTGAGAAGTACAAAAAAGTATTATTACTTTTACTACTTACCAATCTACTAGAATTTATAGGAGCATTTATTGTAATTGATTCTGGATTTTTTATTATCTTTATTGGCAAAATACTAATTGAAATATTTTTAGTGGTTCTATTAATTATATATTTTGAAAGAAAAAATGTAATACAAATATTGAAAGAAGGTGTCTAAAGTGGAAATTTGTGAATTGCATAATATTTATAAATCATTTGATGGCAAAGTGGTTTTTGAAAATTTTTCATTGAATATAAATCAAGGAGATTTTCTTTGCATTACTGGTAACAGTGGATCAGGAAAGTCAACATTAATTAATATTATGGGTCTGTTGGAACAGCCAGATTCTGGTACTGTTAATGTATGTGGTAATAAAGATGTAAAACCCAATTCACCTACCTCTCAAAAGTTACTTAGACATCAAATAGGATTTTTATTTCAAAATTTCGCATTAATTGATGATAAATCCGTTAATTACAACCTTGACGTTGCATGTGTAAATAAAAAACGATGGGATAAAAATAAAAAAATACAATTGTTGGAGAAATTACAACTAGATGTTTCATTAAATAAAAAAGTATATCATTTATCAGGTGGAGAGCAACAACGGCTTGCTTTAGCAAGGTTATTAATTAAAGATTGTGATTTAATCTTTGCAGATGAGCCTACTGGATCACTAGATTATGACAATAGGGATATTGTATTGAAGTTTTTACATCAATTAAATAATGAAGGAAAAACAATTGTAATCGTATCACATGATCAATATATAAAAAAACATTGTCAAAAGGTGATAAATTTATAAATGTTTTATCAGAGAATTTACCTAAGGAAAAGTTAGAGTAAAGCAATCATAATATTCTAATTTTGAATTTTACAAAATAGTCATTATGACAAATTCGGTAAAAGTAACATAACTATTGATATTACTAAGATAGAGTGCATTTTGCACTTTATCTTTTTTTATTTTCTTTCTTTGAGTTTGTCATATATTATGATATAATATAGTTAAGTAAAACTTATATATTGGGATAAAAGATTAAAAAAATTAGACAAAAATAAAAAAGTCTGCTAAATGCAAACTTTTATTTATGATGTTATAAATTTTTAGCTCCTACTAAGGCTAGGATTCTCCGATTTTTTAGTCCCTACTAAGGCTAGAGTGCTCCAATTTTTTAGTTCCTACTAAGGCTAGGATTCTCCAAATTTTTAGTTCTCTACTAAGGCTAGAGTGCTCCAATTTTAAAACACTTATTACTTATATTATATTATTTTATAGTTTATTATTCAAGTTTAAATAAATTTAAAATAATAAATATTTATGAAAGGAAGATGTTTATAAGGTTAATGATTATTAGTTAAATAAAGAAAATATACAAATATATTATTACTATTAGTTATGATTTAGTTAATCTTTTTGTGATTTTATTTGTTTTTATATTCATTAAATGAATTATAATTTTAGTTATTAATTCATTTTAATTTTAAAAAATAGATTAATAATTTTAATTAATTAAGATCAAATATATATGAAAAAATTAATTCAATTTAATAAAAAATTAGAAAAATAGACTATATCTCTTAAGATATTTCACTATATCTATAATATATCTATAGCGTATCTTTACTATATCTCTAGTTATAAAAAGTGATATCTTATGGAACTTAATAGGCACAGCCTATTTACTCACTTTTGCAAAAAGTGATATCAAGTTCCCTTATGCTCTTTACTAAAATAGCTAAGATTTTAAAAAAGAGAATTTATATGGATGTATTAATTAGAAAAATAGAACCAATGTATATAAAAGAAATTGAAAAAAATGAAGAACAGTTAAGTAAAAAATTAGGTAGAAATGTTTCAAGAAATGAATATATAAGTAGATGATGAGTAATCAAAAATGAAAAATTATAATTAAATCAAACTTGAAAAAAAGTAATTTAAAAAAAGAAAATCATACATCAAAAAAATTTTATTAATGAATAAGGAGAATAGCTATGAAGTCAGTTGATCCTATTAGAGATATAAAGAAAGTTAATGCTATGAAAAATTATTTAAAAGGTAAAGATATTAGAGATTATACAATGTTTGTATTAGGAATTAATATTGCTCTTAGAATTTCAGATTTACTTAAGCTAAAATGGAGTGATGTTTTAAAGAATAAGAAGAGTTTTAAAGATATTTGTATAATTGAAGGTAAAACTAATAAGGAAAGAAGAATTAAGCTAAATAAGGCATCAGAAAAGGCTCTTAGAGAGCTTTTAGATAACTTGGACACCTATTATATGGATGATTTTATTTTCAAGTCTAGAGAGGGAAATATGAAGCCTATTACAAGACAACAAGCTCTTAATATTTTAAAAAGTGCAGCTAAAGCTGTAGGGGTTAAAGATAATGTAGGGACTCATACATTAAGAAAAACTTGGGGTTATCATGCTTGGAAAAAAGGATTTAGTCCTGCATTAATTATGGATACTTTAAATCATAGTAATTTAAGTGTTACAAAGAGATATTTAGGTATTACTCAGGATGATATTAATGATCTTTATAATAGTTTAAATATATAAAAATAATATTATATATAACTATTAAACATTAATATTAAAAAACTCAACTTTTAGCATTAAATAGAACATTGCTACTAGAAAAATAACACCTAAAATGTAAGATATATAACCTGCTTTTTTATTCTTTTTAATATGTATATATTTTTTTCCTTCTATAAAAGATAAAAGAGGTATTATGATTGTAACTATAATAATAATAATATCAGTGTATGTATCAGAAAATATTGAAAAAAACAATACTAAGTATGCTAATCCTATTAAAAATGGAGATATTTTATAAATTAATGAATTTTCATTATTAAATTTAAACATAAAATCACTACTTTCTATATGATTTTATAAATATTATATCATTTTTAATTTAAATAAGTTCTGCATAAAGAGCTTTTGGTATTTTAATTAAATAGTTTAGTGTTGGAATGTTTTAAATATTAAAATCAATGTTATAGATAATTATGAAAATTGTTGAAAAAAGAATTGAATAAGTTTATAATAATATTAACGATTAAAAATTACATAAAAAAACAAAATAAAAAAACCGACCTCTGTCGGTTTCGGAGCTTCAGTTCTTTTAATATGCTGGTAACATATTAAAAGTACTTCTGGTAAAACGGATACCTAGAAGCAATAGGACAAGCCTACAACTAAAGCCTTGTTTTTATATATACCCTTATTATAGCAAAATAATAAGTGTATGACAAGGTAATACATAAAGGAAATTGTAGGAATTAAAAGGAAATTTCAAGCCCTAGGTATCTAATACCTAGGGCTTTTATAATGATTGAAGTTTTGAAAGGTATTTTTTAAGCTATTGTTTTTACCTATATAAAAAAACAATGGGTGTGGACGAGCCAATGCAGAAAGTCGTCTTGGCAAGGATATATTTCGCTTATATAGCCTTGTCATCAGTGGGGAGGGAGAACGCCATACCCACAATAAAAAATCTTCGGTTCGGGGGAACTACACCGGTTGAGAACTAGAAGTCATACGAGCAAGGACGGTGATTTGCAAAGACTTCTACTAGGGCATGAAAAAACCTAGCTGTAAGCGAGTATACTAGAAACCTCGGCTCATCCTAAACGAGCTTATTATAAAGTTTTTAAGATACACAGGTAACATAAAGTTAAAGTTTGTTAATATTTATAAATTTTAACTTTATTCTGAAACAGGATACCTGTGTGCCTATTTCCTGGTCTAAACCTTCCGAGCTTATTATATAGTAACTGTTTTGTAAAGCATTTTACAAAAGTTTAAAAATTAACAAACTTTTCATTCAGAAATACATTTAAAGAAAGAAGAGATAACAAAACAGACATTGTATACCGAAGGGGAATCTGAGAAAAGGGAACGGAACGTAGTGAAGTGAGTCTTTCTCGGATGAGCCGAGGTTCTACAGGAAGGGGTGTACGAACGTAGTGAGTGAGGGGGAACGCGTTGGAAGTTCCCCCTGTTTTTACTATAGCTTTGAAATTAACTATGGTGTATGTAATTATTATAGTTTTTATGATATTATTTTTATAGTGGTTACGTAAGAGGTAAGACAGACGTAAGAGCTTACCTAAATTATTTATTTAGACAATGTTAGTTCTTACGTAAGATGTTATGTGTATGGAGGATGTTATGAATACTATATATTATTCTATAAAGGAAGTTTCGGAAAGATTAGATATTACATATAGAACTTTACATTATTATGAGAAAAAGTTTAATCTTCAAATTAATAGAGATAAGTCAGGTAGTAGGATTTATAGAGAAGAGGATATAGCTTTATTAGAAAAAATATTAGAGCTTAAAGATAAAGGTATTACGTTAGATGGAATAAAGTCTCTTTTTGAAGAGAAAGGTGTTTTAAGTAATGAAGATGATAATAAAAGCATTGCATTAATAGATGAGGAAGATGTTGATGTTAAAGAAATTATTATTAATGAAATAAAGTTAGCAGTTTCTAAGGAACTTGAAGATACTAAAAATACTTTAAATGAAATAGTAGAAGATAATAAATCATTACGTAAGGAGTTACGAGAGCTAAAAAGAGCTAATGAAGATCATTATAGAAAGATAGATAATAGATTGACTGAATGGAGAAATAGTAGCAATAAGCCTTGGTGGAAAAAATTATTTAAATAAGTATGAATTATATAAAATTATGATATAATATAATTAGCCTAAGAAGTACAATCTACGATGGGTAGTGAGTATGGAGGCTTCAATCAACTGAGGTTTTGTGTGTTTTAGCACCTCCCCATCTAGGTATAAAAGCCGAATAAAAAAATACAC
>NZ_LR130788.1 GCF_900626135.1 Senegalia massiliensis | reverse complement strand
CGGTGGTTCGAATCCACTCGCCGCTACCAAAAAAATATTAATTATGGTGGATATAGCTCAGTTGGTTAGAGCGCCAGATTGTGGCTCTGGAGGCCGTGGGTTCGACTCCCGTTATCCACCCCATTATATTGGGGCGTCGCCAAGTCGGTAAGGCACTAGACTTTGACTCTAGTATGCGTAGGTTCGAGTCCTGCCGCCCCAGCCAATTTAATATATGGCGGCATGGCCAAGTGGTAAGGCAGAGGACTGCAAATCCTTTATCCCCAGTTCAAATCTGGGTGCCGCCTCCATATTAGCGCTCATAGCTCAACTGGATAGAGTGTCTGACTACGAATCAGAAGGTTGGGGGTTCAAGTCCTCCTGGGCGCACCATTAAAAACATTGCGAAACAGAGGGTTTCAGCTTTTATGCTGACCCTCTATTTTTTTATAATTTTATGGATTGCAAACATTTTGCAAAGATAAGAAATATTATAACATAATTCTTATCTTTTTTTGCTGCTTTTTTTTCATATCTGGACTTACATGAGAGTAGGTATCCATAGTTATTCCTATACTAGAATGTCCTAATCTCTCTTGGACTACTTTAGGATGTACATTTTGTTTTAATAACATAGTTGCATGGGTGTGTCTTAAATCATGAAATCTAACTTCTATTCCTGATTTTAGGAAAATTTTTAGATATATAGTATGGATTTATATGTCTGCCATCATCCCATGAGCAAACAAAGTTATTATTTTTATAAGTTTCTCCCAAGACCATTCTATATTCAATTTGTTTTTTTTTTAGGCTCAACTAGGGTAAGAGTACCTTTTATCATTTGTAGAGCCTTAGAAATGTAAATAACATTGTTAGTAAAATCTACATCAGACCATTTAAGTCCACAAATTTCACCTATTCTCATTCCAGTAGTGAGAGCTAATAATATAGGTAAATATATCTTTTCTTTCTTTATATGATCTAATAATAAATTTACTTCAAATTCATCTAATACTTTCATTTCTTTTTTGATTTTTTAGTTGGATCTACAGCATTACATGGATTGTAATTTAATAGTTTCTATTTTATAGCTTGATTTAAACTTTGTTTCAGCATATTCATTTATCCATAAATTCAAATATTCTTCTACAGTAAGCTTTTTAGAATCTACATATATTCACTTATTCAATTTAGATAAAATTTCTGTAAGAACTTTTTAAGCTTATAACTGCAGCTCTTCGAATGTATGTTCGCCTTAATACTAAAAAATATAATACTCAGTATGAGTACATTCTAAACTTATATATAATGCTTCTGATATATATTAATTTTAAGTAGGTTAAAAGTAAAGTCATTAGCATGTTTTCTAATTTACATTCCATAAATATATGTTCTATTTTTTAGTAAAAATAAAAGCACAAAGGCTAATATCTTTAATGACAAACTTTACATGTTGCATATCCTTAATTTTATACTTGTGAATTTGAGTTAAGCTATATATCATTATTTAATAATATTTTTTTACCCACAGACAATAAAAATAGTGATATTTATAATATTATTTACTGTCTATAAGTTTACCTCTCACTAGTTTATCATAATATTCTTAAGTACATCACATACAGTAACTATATTAACTTAAAGCATTTAAAAAGTTAATCTATACTTGTAGAATAAATAAAAAGCATAAGAAAATTTATCTTTAGACAATTGATTACATTTATTTAAAGGTTATGAAATATTGCTACCAAATAAACATTAAATATGGTAAAATAAGTATAGTATTAACAAATAGAAAATATATCAATAAGGGTACATGAATTGTAAGGGGAGTTAGAATTATATTGAAGGGAAGAAAACCTTTGCGAGAATAAATAATAGACTAGAAACAAGTATTAGCGAGATAAAGTTCGTTAATATATAAGTATAATAGATATTATAAAACTAAATGCAAAATTAATAAATATTGTTTTATGCATAATAGTTAAAAATTATTATATAGAGAAAATACATATATTTGATTAAAAAAATTTTAATACTTTTTTATAGAATTTTATAGTATGTTTGTTAACTGTTATTAATTATACTAGGGGGAATTATAGTGTATGTTAAGAAATTGTCTAAAAAAGAAGAACAAGAACTAAAGCAAAGAGGTAGAAATATAAGAGATTTGCAAGAAAAAGGTATATGTTTCGGCTGTGATAACTTTAGAACAGGAGGTATATTTCCTGACGATGGGTTGATTATTTATGAGGATGAAAAAATAAGGTGTCAATTTGAAAAATACCCAAGAGCAACAGGTCAAACAATTATTGTATCAAAGGAACATTACGAAGATATTTCTGAAATGCCTCTTGAACTAGGTACATATATATTAAAAATATCCAATGAAATTATTAAACTTCATAAAGAAATTTTAGGTGCAGAAAAAGTATACATGTGCACCTTATGTGATGGTAAGAGGAATCATTTGCATTTTCAACTTTTTCCTAGACTAAAAGGAGAGCCAATAGGATATGGAAATTTTGTCAGAGAAGAAGGTATACTTATGGATTATCATAAAACAGCAGAACTTTACAAACAGAAACTAAAAGAAATTATAGAGGAATAAAACTCTAAGCTATTAAGCGTATTATAATATTTATAATTATGAATGGAGGTATATTATGGACTATGCCCGTATAGTTCTTTTTTCTATAGGCATAATTACTTCTTTTTACTATTACTGGAAACATAAAAAAGACATCTATTTATTATGTGCTATTATATGTTGGCTATCTCCAATTTATGTTGGGGGACTTAATTTACGTCGGCTTTTTCCAAGTGAGATACAAAGAAAGATAGACTTAATTTCTCTCTTCTTTTTATTACTAGTATTTATAGGAACATTTTTAGAGTTACTCAAAAAAGAAATTAATGACAAAAGGAAAAGAGGATAATATAAACATAAAAATACTGAAGTTTTATAAAGAACACTTATTAACATTCAGATTATTTAAGTAGATATTTACTGTAATTTTTTCAAAATAACAATTATAACAAACTTATTTGAATCATAGTTAAGAAGGATTATATATATAGTAAATTATAGATATTTAATTAAAAGAAAATTAATGCTTTAATAAAATTTTATAATCACGTCTAGTAGAATTATGCGTCATAAACTTATCTCTTGGGGGGTATGAAATGGATAGTTTATTTGATAAAGAGGAAAGAAGCCCATTATCAGTAATAATACATACTGTTTTTCTAATTTAACTTATTGATTTAAATAATAATGCAAAAATAAGAAATATTCCTTATGCATATATAACTTTTAGGGTTATACATATACCTTTCAGCATCTATCTAACATTAAAGGGCATAATGCTTATAAAAGTCACATTTAAAGAACCACAAAAAGAACGCGACTAGAGATAATTCAGATTTTATTTAGAGTTTTTTTAAATGATTCTAATGTTATTTGTGACGATTGAAAATGTAATTCACATAATTTCATATACTGATCAGACTCTTTTCTAAAATTAAAATAATTTCGTTGATCATGTTTACTTTTATAAGTCATCATTACGAATAATAAAGCTGATTGTTGGTCAAAGTTGACTACACATCTTTTATAAACTATGTAGTATGATAATATAAAACTCAATAAAGGTTGGGCAAGGATTAGAAAGGAAAAAACAGAATTTCGAGAAGCATCAATTCCTATATTGGGTTTAGTAGGTCAGCTTCACCTTGATATGAGGTTAGATAATGGATGAGGTGCAGTATCGAGAGGTTTGGTATAAATAAGTATATCTATCAATAAATTTACTTTTAAAAAGGAGGAAATAACTTGTTCAGAAAAAATCTGTGGTTATATGTATTGTTTGGAATATATCCATTAAGTATTTTTGAATTGGGATTATCTAAGATTAGTATTATTAAACAAGTTCTTTTATTGCTTATCATTACTTCTATCCTAATTAGTGTTGGATACTATTTCAATTTTCTAAACATTTTTAAATCACTCATTGTTATATTATTTGTAATAACGCCTTATGTTATTGGCAAGTTATATGGTAATGGAGTTTTTAATACTTAATACAATTAACTTGTTTACAGTGAAAAATCTAAGCTTAGATTTGTATTTTCAAATAAAAGTAAACGAATAATTTTACCTCAGAGAATATCTATAGATACTGATATCATTAAGATAGAGTATACTTTTTATTCTGTCATTTTTATTAGCTTGTCTTAATAGCAATTAAAATATATTGCTAAAGTTTACTGGGGAGAAATTTTCAAAAATATTTTTATATAGCTAATTGGTGATCTTCTCCAAAATAAAAATAGTTAAAGGATAAAATATTATGACTGAAGAAATGACTATACTTTATGGATACATTATTATTATATTAATTTTTATCATAAGAATTATTTTAGATATTAAAACAAAAAAATATAAATCAATGTCATTTTTCACGATATTAGTATTAGTTATGTTTTTCTTAATATCTAAAATAAAATTTTAATTTCATTTTTCATCAATTTTACATAATCTCAATTGAGTAATTCTCATAAATTAATTTAAAACACTAATATTTATACCTATAGAAGAAAAGTATGAGTTTCAATTTAGTTGGGATAGGTAAGCAACATTTCTCAAAGCTCAATCAAGAGCAATGGGTGAGATTAAGAGTATGATAAAAAGATATGAAGAAAAGCTTAAAACTGATTTAGCTACAGAAGAACAAAAAGCAAGAATAGAAAAGCTTAAAGCTGATAATATATATTCTTTTGAACATGATGATGAATATATATATTCGGCTTTTTTAGATCAATATGGAATAGATTTGAAAGATATAAAACATCTTCATTGGTGGAAGTTTAAATCTCCATTTAAAGGATTAAAAGAAGATAATTTAATATGCAAGATTATGAGGTATAGAATTTATAACTATAACTAGTAATATGAGTGATAATGATAAGTAATATTATAGGAAAATGAAAGAGATATATGCTTTACCTGATAATAGAACACAAGAAGAAAAAGAAAATGATTTTGACAATGTACTATCGTCTATATTTTAATTGAAAAATATTCCACTATTTGATATATTTAAGTGGATACATAAATATATTTTGGAGGGATATTATGAAAAAAATATTAGTATTACTTATGGTTTTATTAATGGCATTTTCACTAATAGCTTGTGGAGATAGCTCTAACGAAGAAGATACAAGTGATGACGCAAAAACAAAAGAAAGTTCTGCTGAGGATGTAGATGATAGTAAGGATGACAGCGAAGGCAAAACAGAAGAATCAGAGATAGGTAAAAGAACTACTATAAAGTCTAAAAAAGACTTAAACATAGTAAAGGAAACTGGTCCATTTACTATGATAGTTACAGATGTGCAAATATCTACTCTTGAACCTTCTGAAGATTATAAAGATATGTTTGATGGGAAAGATAAAATAACGTTTGTAACAATTGCTACAGAGGTGGAAAATAAATCAGAAGACACTAACTCTTTTTATCCTGACCAAGGAACAATTACTACTGATACTAAAGAGCAAGTTGATGCTGATTTAATGTTATCGGATGAAGTAGGTGGAGATTTCATTGGTGAAGTTGCAAAAAAAGGTAATGTTATATTCTTTTTAGATTCTCCAGCTGAAGAAATTAATAATATTAAATATGTTATTGAGGGTCCACATAATGAAAATATAGATAGACTAGGGGAAGGAATAACATATGAAATAAGTTTTGAATAATGAAAAATCAACCTTAATGGGTTGCTTTTTCTATGCAAAAAAATGGCATAGATGTCCTCGTTGTAACCAAAATATACTAAAATATAATGAGAATACTAAAAGTAAAAAGATATATATAATCTAAAAATTGAAATAAAGAAATTGAAATAAAGATAGGATAATTTATGGGCCATTGAGTCGTTATTCTTTACCAGAAATGAGGCGAGGATATGGTAAAATATGTTTCTTTAATTTTTGATACTAAAATAGATGACTCTGGATTTAAAAAAGGTGTAAATAGTCTTAAGAGTTCAGATAAAGCAAGCATAGAATTTGAATATGCTTTTTCTGGTTTTAGAAAAACAGTAGAAGGAACAGAAGAAAATTTTAAGATAATTGAGAAAGGCATTCTTGATATGTATAAAAGAATGCCACAATATATAAGAATGGAACTGAAGCTATAGTTAATGCAAATCCTAGTATAGATTATAAAGATACAGATACTGATGTACAGGCTATATTAAATAATGATCAACTAATATTAAGAAATAAGTCCTATTTAAAGTTAACTGTTGGAACAGCATCCTCTCAAAAAAGTGCAACTTTAAAAAAGTTATAAGTTTAGCATAGGTGGAGATGAATTTTCTGTTGCAACAAGTGGAACTAGTGAAAGTGGTAAAAAGATATACTGGAGTCCTTTAGATCAATCTAGTAATCAAACTGAAGTATTGACTGTAATAAATAGTAGAGGAAATAAGGCAAGTAGAAGTTTTACTATATAAGTAATTAATTACTATTAACCAGGGCCTGTAAACTATAGTGTTGATAGATTAAATAACTATGAAGAATCAAGTTATATTAATGCTGAATTAAGAAGGTCAGTAGTAAATATTAATGGTAATGACATTAATGAATTATATATTAGATATAGTGTAGAAAGTGGATCTATAACTAGTTCTAAAGGAAATAATTCTTACAAAAATGGAATATGGCAGCATGTAGATGTAAATGAATTTATAGGAGATTACCTTAATGATAAGTCATATCTAGTATTTTTAGAAATAAAAGATAAATTTAGTAATTGGGTAACAATTACAATGGACTTACCTGAAGAAATAGCTTTATTAAGTTTTTTGAAAGATAAAATTAAAGTAGGAGTTCCTTTTGAAAATTTAGCTATAGGGAAAAGTCATGAAGGAAAAGCAAATTTAGAAGTTGGTGGATATGTAATAATTGAAGTTGCAGTATCAATAGGTGAGGGGTTTGCAGGCAATACTTTAGCTTTGAGAGGTTTAGGTAGAGGTTTCTCAAATATTAACTATATAAGCTTTTTTGAGGATAATGGTTCAAATAGACAGGCTTATTTAGGATTTGGGAGTGCTAATCATTCTGCTTTTCAAATTGCTAATGAAAGAGGTCGTGGTATATTATTACTTGGTGATTTTTCAACAAATGGAGATTTTACAAGTGGAAATACTGTTGTTCATAGAGGGTTGTTTCAAATCATTGGCCAAGTATAAAATTCTCAGGTATTTAGACTTGCAGCAATGGGCCATATACTAATATACCATCTGGTTCATCTAAATATGGCAGATTTCTTACATTATCAATATATAGTGGTGCAAGTAATTATGTTAGTTATTTTTATACAGACTCTTATGGTAAGATTTTTACTTATATGAAATGGAACGGATTTATGGGTGAATGGAAATAGAGTAAATTAAATTGACCAGGACAAACAGTCCTGGTCTTTTTTATGTCAATTGATTTTATTTTTTATTTTATGATATAGATATATAACCTCATCTAATTCTTGACTTATATCTATTATTTCTGTTGTAATTATAAAATCATTCTTATGTAGTAGTTTATGC
Source organism: Senegalia massiliensis (assembly GCF_900626135.1). Taxonomy (NCBI): domain Bacteria; kingdom Bacillati; phylum Bacillota; class Clostridia; order Eubacteriales; family Clostridiaceae; genus Senegalia; species Senegalia massiliensis. The sequence goes on along the minus strand of NZ_LR130788.1, from coordinate 7,231 downwards.
ATTTGTTTTTTTAATGCTGTCATTTTCTCTTCAACATCTTCTACTTTTCCCATGCAACCACACTCTCATATTTTTTATTTTCCCCACTTTTATTATTATAATATAAAATCTAATTATAAACAATATAAATCAAATTATTAAATATTATGACTTAAATGTCATAAAAAGTCTGTAATTGTCATACGATTTATAAAGGAATTTTTTATACTTTGTAGAATAACTAATTTAAACATAGTAAGAATCTTACTAGGAGGTTTTAATATGGAGGATGCCACAAATGACTTGGTAGAATTATCAAAAAAATTTGTTAAATTTGCAGAAAAACTTTATAAAGATGAAAAAATAGATAAAGAAACTTATATAGAAATTACAAGGAAAAAGAAAGGCTTTTTAAGGTGTATTGAAAAAGATAGAATTTCCAAGTGATATTTTTAGAAATAATACAATTAGTAATTATTTTAAGGCTAGAGAGTACTCTCTAACCTTATTTTTTATGTAATATTATAGGAGAATTTTTATCAATAATTAATAGAAGTAAAAATTAAATTATTTGTTTTTGTTATGCTTTTTATTAAAAAATAATGAAATAGTTAAGAATATAGTTAAAGCTATAGCTAAAGAATTATATAAAATACTCAAGAACCAATGTGTATTTATATAATATAATATTGAGAGTATTATAATATTAAACACATTTATAAAAAATAAAATGAAAAATTTAATTATAGTACTTAGTTTATACATATATCTATTCTTTAAAAAATTTATATTTTTTTAAAATAATAATATAAAAATAATAGTAAAAATATAAAATAAAATATATGCCAAAGCACCTTCTGTAAAAAATGGTTTATACATAATTTTTAATCCCCTTATATTATTATTAGGATAAGGATATTTGGTATAAAGAACTTTTAACAATATTTACTCTATCAAAAAAGTATATAATATTTTGTGAAAATTTGTCGAATATATATTACATTTGTTTTAATAGCTATTAATATTTGGAAACACATATAATTACATACATTTAATAATTAATTTAAAGGTATTTATTATAGAAGTCTATAATGATATATTAATCAAGAAGTGTGAAGTTTAAGGAGTAAAGTAATATAAATAGTAAAAATATAATTAATTTATCTCCTAAAATATTTAGAATAGTGTCTATAATATCTATAATAACGATTGTACTTTATATTATAATATATATCATATATGTAGGTAATATTAAACATAGTGATATTGTTCCATCAGTATTATTTATAATTTTTTTTGAATTTTGTAGAGGGAAGAGCATGGTTGAAAAAAATAGTTAAGATTCAATATTTCTTTAATAAGTCTTATCTATAAAAAACTACAAAAAGGAGGAATATATGAATTTATTAATGGAATTTATTTTTGAAGTAATATTAGAAGGGGCAATAGAAGGAGTCAAATCTAAAAAAGTTCCAAAATTAGTAAGAATTATTTTGTTTGCTATTATTTTATCACCTTTTTTTAGTATTATAGTGTTAATGATTTATTTAAGTTTAATTATTGATAGTGGTCCAATGATTAAAGTTATATTTTTAGCAGTAGCTTTAATCATTGGTATTTTTCTTATCAATTTGATAAAAGAAATGATAAAAAAATATAAAAATAATTAGAATTTAAGTCTTATTCTTTAGATATTAATAATCAAGAAGTTTTTAATTTATATAATATGTATAAAATTATATTATTAAAATATATAGAAGAATAAATTATTATAAGGCTATGGAGAAATCTTTAGCCTTATTTTTTATACTTAAAATATTTGCTTAGGACTATTTTTTATGTAAGTTAAATTTTTAATATATAGATTTAGTAAAAATATATAACTTTGACAAGTAAACTTGTCAAAGTTATAATAAATAAAGAGACAAATTTATGGAGGAAATTTAAATGGATAAAGATCAAATTTTAGAAAAAGCTAGAAAAGAAAATTTATTTAATGATGAAGCTAAGAATAACAAAATGAAAAAAGGAAATGAGTGGGGATTTATAGCCGCATCTTCAATATTAATCTTATTTGGATTTATTTTTTATTTCAAAGATAAAAACGTTAGTCATATAGTTTCAATACATGGAGCATATGTAGGGTTCAAAGGATTAGGAAAATATTTTGCAAATAAAGAAAAGTCTGACTTAGTATATGCATTTGGAGGATTATTATTATTTGTTGGATCTTTTATTCTTGCGGTGGCTGATATATGGAAACTATAATTTTAAAAAACAGACTTAAGGAAGTAAGAAAACAAGAAGATTTATCACAACAAGAGCTTGCTAATGTAGTTGGTGTATCAAGAAATACTATAAGTTCAATTGAAAGGGGAAAGTTTAATCCCACAGCAAAATTAGCTTTAATTTTATGTATTGCTTTAAACAGGAAGTTTGAAGATTTATTTTATCTAGAATAAACTTATTAAAACTTTTATATTCCAAGCTAGGAAGAAGTCTCTAACCTTATTTTTTATGTAAGGTTATATGGTAAAATATAGTATCCTTATGTATCAATTAGGATTTAAGAGTAGATTAATGTGTCATAAAAATCATTAAAGTATAGTGGTGAAAGATATGAGCAAATAATGTTTAAGATGTGAAATAGAGAAGAAGGAAGAGGATATAAAAAACACTTTTAAAAAACGAACGGGAGTCAGTATTTTGTCTTGTCCTAAGTTTGGATACGTTGAATTTATTGCAACGAAATCAGAACTTTTCAAGTGATAATATTAGTTATATTTAGTTGAAATAAGAAAAGCAAATAAACCAGGACTATTTGTCCTGGTTTTTTTTATGTCAATTGATTTTATTTTTTATTTTATGATACAGAGATAGAACTTCATCTAATTCTTCACTTATCTTTATTACTTTTGTTGTGCTTATAAAATCATTTTTATGTAGTAGTTCATCCAATTGCTTTTTTAATGCTGTTATCTTATCTTCAACATCTTCTACTTTTCCCATGCCACCACACTCTCATAATTTTTTTATATTTGCCTTACTTTTCCTATTATATTATAAAATTACTTAGTTAACAACAAGAAATATAATGTATAAAATTATCATATTTGACAAAATGAATTAATATTCCGAATTTTTCATTTTTATGTAGAGGAATTAACGATTTTATGTAGAATATATATAAAAAAGGGGGAATTGAATGTGAGATATAATAAAAATGACCTTGAAGAAATAACGAAAATGTTTATTAAACTAGCAGATAAATTATTAGAAGATAAAAAAATAGATAAAGAAACTTATATAGAAATTACAAAGAGAAAAAAAGGCTTTTTAAAGTTAGTTGAAAAGGATAAAAGTTATAATTGATACTTTTAGAAATAGTATAATCAGTAATTATTATAAGGCTATGGAGAAATCTCTAGCTTTATTTTCATGTAAAATATTTCAAAATGCATAAAAAATTTTATGATTTATATATAATATATGACTCATTTCAGTTTATTGATTCTCATAAGAAATAAAAATACTAATTCTTATTTTTAACTAGTTTCTTTGTTCTATCACTAATAAAGATTACTGCTCCTAAAAGACCATACATAAATGCATAACTCCTTGATAAATCTTTAAATGCATCAGGATGTAACTCTATAAATATTCCATTGATCCAAAGATAAATCAAAAGAAGAGCCCATGTTATAACAAAAGTTATAGCATATATTATTAATTTGGATTTTATAGTTTTTCGTAAAATATCAAAAATAAATAACCCGCTTATAAGTATTGAATGCAATACAAATCTAGATAGTAGATGTACATATAGTCCTATACCTATTTTAGCTGGCCATAAACCTAATAATATTGGTATAGTATCTAGTAAAGTAAAAACAGTAAATAGAATGCATACTGTTATTAGCTTATTACTTAAAATTTTTGAATACAAATTTTCAACTTTTCCTTTAAATTTATTAGTTTGCATTAAGTTTATCCCCCTTTAATTTTGTTAATCTAATAATAAATAGTTTTAATTATAATTTACTTTATATCTTAACATATTATAGAACTTAAGTCATACGTATTTTGATATATATTAAGGAGTGTTAGGGCATAATTTTAAGGCTAGGGAAAAATCTCTAACCTTATTTTTTATGTAAAAATACTAATCAAATTAGCGCGTGGACTATGAGCTATTTACAAAATATGCTTTTACGATTTAAATTAACTTCTGAGTATATAATTGTAATTAATAATTCTTCTAAAGTGGCAATAAAGATAAGTAGAAATACAATCCATATTATAAGATTATTTTGTTTAAATAAAATAATTACAGGTGAAAAATACACTAAAATACCTGATGTCTTGTTCGCTATAGTATGTAAAAACACAAATTTTTTATATTTTAATTTAGTGAGTAATACATTTAATAAACGAACAACAAGGATCCCTATTAGTACCATCTTATAATTCGTAGTCATAATTTGATTATATGATCTTGAAAATATAAAAAACAATATTATATAAAATACAAAATCAGCAAATGAATCTATTCTTGCACCTAGCTCACTTTCTATATTAAATTTTCTTGCTATAAAACCATCAAGTATATCGGTTAAACCTATTATAAAGTAAAGAAAAATAAAGCTAATCCGATCACTTATAAATAATAATAATGCAGAACATATAATTCTTAGTATAGAAAGGATATTAGGAATATATTTCTTCAATTTTATTCTCCTTATTTAATTATAAAGATTGTATAGTAGTTCACCTAACGTTACTACAGTTTGGAATGATTTTTTATCACTTTCTTCAAGATATGAAATGCTTTTGCTGCATGTTTATTTCCTTATATATTTCTCATATACTACATAACCAGTATGCTCTATGCAATTAACAACCTTTTTGCCATAGCCTAATTTAAGGTTTATATATTCAATAGTTTTATCAGTGCCATGAATTAGTATTTTAAATTTATATTCAGTACATATATATGTACTTATTTTACCATATATAATATTTCATAACTATAGAAATATAACAGCAATGGAAGTTAATAATACATTATTATTATGCTCTAAAAAGTTCCTACATTATATATAGTGATTTTCTGCAAATTAATACTATAGATAGATTGCAAACATTTTGTAAACGAACTATTAGATTTCTATTAAATTTAGATAACATTAAATAAAAACAGTTATTCTTAACAATGGCTAAATTAAGCCATATTTAGTAACTAATAAACATCTATTAAAATCTTCTAAAAAACACTATAACTAACTAAGAATCAAAACGTTGGGGATTCAAGTCCTCCTGCGCACCATTAAAAACATTGTGAAACAGAGGGTGTCAGCATTTATGCTGACACTCTATTTTTTATGATTTTATGGATTGCAAATATAATAATTATTTAAGGTAATAATAAAATAATTATGAAAAATAGAATAGATAATATTTTAATCCTAGTGATAAATCTTTAGTATTATTTTTTTATGTAAGATTATATGGTAAAATATAGTATAGTCATATATTAGTTGGTACGTAATATTAGAAATTATGAAGAGAATTCATGGAGGTGTTTTTATGTTTAAGAAAAAAGATACTAAAAAGAAAAATGATACAAATAAAATAAGCCTTGTAGTTTTAAAGACTGTAAGTAATAATATTGAAATGTCAATGATAACAGGTATATTAGATGATAATAATATTCCATATATTATTAAGGATCATGGAGCGGGTGGACATATGAGAATAATTAGTGGTGACTCTATACCATTTATAACTGATATATTGGTAGATGAAGCCATATATAAAAGAGCAAATGAAATTATTAATCAGATTACATTTGAATAAGAAATCTATTGATTTTCAGATTATATTTACATAGCCTTAAAAAATTAATTATAGGGGGGATTATATAGTTTACGAAAATTAAAATTTAGGGGTTGTAAGAAATCAATTATCAATAGATATGAATTATAATACAGAGAATTTTATTAAAGATGGAATATTATTTTGTGAATCAAAACTAAATAGAGGAAGAAGAAAGTTTGATAGACAATCTTATTTTTTTGAAATTACAATAGAAGGGTCTTATTCCAGCATGGATATGTTCATATAAAAATATTTTTGATGAGATAGCAGCACCTTATGATAATGACATAAAAATTAATTTCTAATATTATTATGTAGGTTATATTTAGGACACTAATTTGTTTTTTGGATATTGTTAACTTATTACAAAATTACTTAAGATAATCAAGGGTTGAATTATTTTTTAGTTATTATTTATTTTTAAAAATGGAAAAATACATAATATAAAAGTAGTACCATATGGTACTACTTTTATATTATGTATTTAAAACAATGTATTTTTAATAAAATTAAATATTTCTTCATAGTTTTTAGAAGCTAGTATTGCAGAGATTAAAAATGATGAAAGTAATATAATTAGAGTTATAACAATAAAAATAGTATTTTTAGTTATTTCCTCTTTTTTATTAGAGAAATCTTTTACATTATTATCTGTATTCTCTTTATCTTTTTTAACATTGTCTTTATCTTCGTTTATTTTTTTTATATTTCCTGTTTCTGTCATTATATCACTTCCTTGTAAATTTATATTCTATTATTTATTATTGCTTTATTCATATATACCCTCTGTTTTTTACATAAATCTCTGTTTTATTTTTCCATATATGTAATAGTAGCCATATACATAGTATCCGTATTACTATATTCTATATCTACTATTTCTAGTATGTTTAATTTGTTAGAATTTATCCATTCATTAACCTTTGTTTTTAAAAGAATTATATCATCTTTATCTTGAATAATTGTTATATGTTTCAAGTAATCACCCCCTAATATAATATATTTTTAGAATAGTTAATTATACTAAATATTAATTGTTTATTTAATTAAAATGATTTTATAATTCTTACATATAGAATAAATATTAAATCTGATTGTTTGTTATTTTAAGGGTGAAATATTGAATAAATAATTTAATTTATAATTCCTAAAAAAAGTATTGACATCATCAAAGGAATTTGATATAGTACTAAGAGTCGTCAGGAAAGCCTGTCTTTCTAAAGAGAAAAAAGAACTTAAAAGAAAGTGAAAAAGTTCTTGACAAGTTACTTAAAATCTGATATAGTATTAAGAGTCGCTAGCAAACAGCGACAACGAATTGGTCTTTGAAAACTGAACAGTGTAGATAACAACAACTTATAAGTTGTAAAATTAT
>NZ_LR130787.1 GCF_900626135.1 Senegalia massiliensis | reverse complement strand
GCAGTAGAAGTAAAATAAAAAATATGTTAGTAATAGCATAAAATAGTGGTATAATATAATTAGCCTAAGAAGTACAATCTACGATGGGTAGTGAGTATGGAGGCTTCAATCAACTGAGGTTTTGTGTATTTTCGCACCTCCCCATCTAGGCAGAAATGCCGAATAAAAAAATACACATTAACTGTTGATCCGTTATTGCTTTGTCAGGTGAGTGAGCGGGGAGGTTCTAAACTGGTTTGTGTGTTCGAGCCATTCCTGACTAGGAGAAATCCGAAACGTAAAAAATGCACCGAATTACAATCAATGAAATCCTTAGACTAATTAGTCTAAGGATTTTTTTTATAATATTAATGTAAAAAGCTAAGTTTTGCATAAGGTATAAAACACTAATAAATGTTGAAATTATAATACTTTTAGAATTTAGAGATATTCCAATTTAAAAAGTAACCTTAATTTTACATAATTCATATTATGACAAATTGACAAAAACATATAGAATAATTGATATTACTAGGATAGAGTACATTTTATACTTTATCCTTTTTTATTTTTATTGTTTAGGTTTGTCATAACTTATGATATAATAGTAATATGTAAAACTATTAGGAGGTTTTTAAATGAGTGAATATATTAAGGTAAAGAAAACTAGAAAAAGTTATTGCCAAAGTTGTGGTAAAGATTTTAAGGATAAGGAATTTGCTTATTATGCCCCTATAGATAACACAATTGTATGTATTAAATGTAGTGAAGTACATAAAGATAGAGAACCTAGAATATATGCTAAAAATTATTAAGATTAGTTGAGGTGAAGAAATGAAATTAGTTGATCCAATTAGAGATATAAAGAAAATTAATGCTATGAAAAATTATTTAAAAGGAAAAGATATTAGAGATTATACAATGTTTGTTTTAGGTATTAATATTGCTCTTAGAATTTCAGATTTACTTAATCTAAAATGGAGTGATGTTTTAAAGGAAAATAAGAGAAGTTTTAAGGAAGTAAACTTAATAGAGAAGAAAACTAAGAAAGAAAGGAAAATTAAACTTAACAAGACCTCTCAGAAAGCCCTTAGAGAGCTTTTAAATAATTCAGATACCTTATCTATGGATGATTATATTTTTAAGTCTAGAGAGGGAAATAACAAGCCTCTAACAAGGCAACAGGCTCTTAATATCTTAAAGAATGGAGCTAAGGTTGTAGGGATTGAAGATAATGTGGGAACCCATACTTTAAGAAAGACTTGGGGGTATCATGCCTGGAAAAACGGATTTAATCCTGCTCTTATTATGGAGAATTTAAATCATAGTAATTTGAACGTTACTAAGAGATATTTAGGAATTAGGCAAGATGATATTAATGATTTGTATGATAGTTTAAATATATAAGTCATTTCTTTTTTATAACATATTCTAATGATTTGATATTGAAACCTAAATTTGTAGCAACTTTTAAGGAAGCTAGATTTTTGGAATCTACCCAATAGATTGGAAGATATCCATTATTGAAACACCAGCTAATGGCATTTTTTACCAAAGCTTGAGCATGTTTTTTTGACCTATAATCTGGATGAGTAAATACAGCTATATTTGCACCTTTAAAGTCTATATCGGATACTTTACACCATGATATAATCTGCTGTTCTTTTAGAATTATAAATTGTCGCCTTTCATCTATTAACTGTTTTTTTCTCAACCAATATTTTTGTCTTTCTTTAATATCATCAAAAATTAGGACATTATCAACAATGTGTTTAGTAAGAACTTTTATATCTATTGAAGAGTTAAGTCGAGGTGATATCATATTATTTTTTTCAATTACCATTCTATACATAACTTTGAATTCGAATTTATCGGAATTGAGTTCACAAAAACTTGATAAATAATTACTAAAATCTTCGATATTATTAATAAAAGGATTAGTATAAATCTCTTTAAAATTTTCATATAATTCGGGTGTTAAAGAACAGAATACATTATCATCTATCATGGAACAAATAAGCGGATAATAGTAATTTTCACTAATAGGTTTAGTTCTACTAATATTAGGAATTAAATTTATTTTATTATTAATTTTAATGTTATTTTCTATACCTAAAAATTTCTTATAATAGTCATAATAATTATAGTTCATTTATTACAATCCCCCTAAAAAATACATAAAAAATATTATAGATTTAATTAATCAGCATAAATATGATTAGAAATTAAACTTAGTTCTCCATCTTTAAATTCATATATTTTTTCAAACTTATTAAGAATCTCATATTTATGGGTTACTAATATTATAGTTTTATCTTCATAATATTTAAGGATAGAGTTATAGATTTCATTTTCAGTTTTTAAGTCTATATTGGAAGTACTCTCGTCCAATAATATGATATCAGCATTGGAAAGTAATGCACGTGCTATCCTCACTCTTTGCATTTGTCCTAATGAAATATTCTCGCCACCTCTTTCAATAATAGTATTTAAATTTAAAATGTTAGAGTGAGATTTATTATTTAAGTTGGCAATTTTAATTACTTCTTCAATTTTATTATTAGTAGCATTAGGCATGCTGAAGATTATGTTATTCAATATTGTATCATTAAATAAATAAGAGTCTTGTTCAATATAAGTGGTATAATTTTTCAATTTATATATAGTATTATTGTTTAATAGCTCACCATTAAGGATAATACTTCCTGAGTTTATTTCAATTAATCCAGATAGTATATTAAGAAGTGTAGTCTTACCTACACCAGATTTACCTATTATAGCAATTTTATCTCCTTTTTTTATATTAATACTAGCATCATTTAAGATTTTATTTTTATTATATGAATATGAGACTTGAGATAAAGATAATTCTCTAAATTGTTGATTTAAAGGTGGATGATACTGATCTTCATCTAAATTTAAGATTTCATTTAATCTTTCTAAACTTACGATAGATTTCTGAATATTAAAGTTGATACTTGCCAATTTACTAATAGGGGTTAAAGTATAACTTAAAAATGAATTGAAAGCTAAAAGAGACCCAATAGTAAGTCTATTTTCAAATATTTCATAACAACCTAATGTGATTGTAATTATAGGTAATGCTCCAGCTGTAATATTAGTTAAAAAAATATAGAGATGTTTTGTTTTACCTAGATCTATATTTGCTTTTCGTTTTTGAAGTGCGATTTCAGTATATTTGTATACACTATATTCATAGTTTTTAAATATCTTAATTAATTTAAACATTTTTAAACAATCAATTAATCGTTCTTTCTCCAATGCCTTATATTTCATAAAATTGGTAGTTTTTAACTTTATTTTATTATTAAAGAATTTTATAATTGCTGAGTAAATAAGAAATATAACCAAAGCAATGACAGTCATTTTTTTATTTATATAAAACATTGATATGATTCCCACTATCACAATTAAAATGTCTTTTATTAAGTTAGCTAATGAATCAACTAGTAATGGAGTTAAAAAGGCCGTATCATTTTCAATTCTAGTTATGATTTCTCCCATACTATAAGATTTGAATGTATCTAATTTGAGTTTAACAACTTTATTAAATATATCTCTTCTTAATTCAAGCATTATTTCAGAATTTATGATATAGAAAAAATTACTAAATACATAACGCAAAGTATTTTGTATTATATAAACACAAATAATTATCAGTATATATTTTAGAAACCTAGTTTGATTATAATTTGGGATTATTTCATCAATTATAATACGAGTTAAAAATGGAATTGGTAAAATGAGTAGAGATATAAAAATTGAGATAATAAAGCCTATAATAAGTTTAAATAAATTTTTCTTCATGTACTTAAAAAGTATTTTATATTTATCCATATAATAAATTATCCTTTACTAATTAATTTTATACAAATATGAAATAAGACACTTAAGTGTCTTATTTCATATTTGTTTTCTTTTTAACCTGCTGAACCTTCAGCTCCTCCTTCACAAACTACGTATGTAATAGTATCTATTAACTTTTCATAGTCTGTAGAGTCTAATCCAAAATCAATCTCAGCAACTAAAATAGGTTGTTCTTCTTGTTTCATTATTATCACCTCCTTTTTTTATATCTTTAAACTACTTAATAAATATAGTAGTTATTTTTAAAAATTAATTGGTAACAATATCTCTATTTGTCATTAAAAATCTTATAAAGTCTCTTCGTTCTAGGGGGGTTAACTTTACAATTAATTCTAAAGTTCTTTTATATAATTGTTTTCTATAATTACACTCTGATTCAATGCGTGTGAATTGAGAACCAGAAGATTTTGTGAAGGAATGATGATAGCACATACCTCCACATAGATATATAAATGTGCAATAGTTACAGTTACCATCTCTATCTGCCACACTAGTTTGTAAACTGTCATCAAACATTCTAATTTCACTCTCTATTTGTGTAAGTTGATTAGTATCAATTTTACCAAAGGAGTGTTTTTCTACTCCTGTAAATCTAGGACATTTATATATATTACCTTCAGAGGAAACTGATAAATAAGATTTTCCAGCAGAACAATGAGATTTTGTTTTTAGATTAAGAGCAATAGCTAGTAGTACACTGGTGATATTGGTAAGATTATAATACTTTCTATTTTTGATATCAGATATATAGTTTTTCATTAACGTATCTATTGAAGATGTAAATTTATTAAAAGTATTATGATAAATATTATAGTCATAAGCAAAAGTGATCTCTTTAAATCCTAAGGATACAAGATGTTCTACATGATTATGAATATCAAAGTTATTATGGTTAACTGTTATTCTACCTATAATGGGCACTTTATCTATTAGAATGTTGATACAGTTTCTTACACTTTGATAAGAGCCTTTTCCAGAATTAAACTTTCTATAAAAATCATGAGTCTCTTGATCACCATCAATACTTATAGTTACTATAAAATTATTCTTTTGAAAAAAATTACTAATCTCTTCATCCATGATTGTCCCATTTGTAGTAATAAGATATGTAGGTGTCACAGTAATAGGTACTTTAGTATTAACATAGTGAACAATTTGTTTAATGAGCTCAAATTCTAGCATAGGTTCTCCACCAAAAAAGGCAATTCTTATTTCATCATGCTTATTTTTTATGACTGATTCTAAAGTAAGATCAATACTTTTTTTAGCTACTTCAAAACTCATTCGTTGATTAGGATTATCATAGTTACCTTGATTAGCAAAACAATATTCACAAGTTAAGTTACATTTATTAATTAAGTTTAAAGCTACAGTATAAAGAAAGTTTTTTCTAAAAGTATCTGAATTGCTTTTCTCGTTTCTTAAAATTTTATATTTTGAAATAGAATTTACTACAGGAAATAAAACCACTTCATCACCATCAAAAATATATTTATTATTATCTACTTCAAATTGAAATTGTCTACTTATATTACGCATATCTTTATATCACTCCAATAGAATAATTTTCTTAAATTATACAATAAAAATTATGTGAAAAATGTCATACTTTGTAGAAACATAAAATTATTTTATAATTTAAGGAATTATACCTAAATATACCATGTGATAATATACTATAAAAAATTTATGTAAGGACAAATGTAACTTAATAAAATGGAGAATTCTTATTGTAGAATTATTCTAGGAGTAGAATAATTGTTGAAATATTTAAGCAAGAAGAGTACAATAGTATTAAGTTTAAAAAATATTACATAAAAAACTAAATAAAAAAAACCGACCAATGTCGGTTTCGAAGCTTCAGTTCTTTTAATATGTTGGACGCATATTAAAAGTACTTCAGGTAAAACAGATACCAGGAAGCAATAGGACAAGCCTACAACTAAAGCCTTGTTTTAATATATACCCTGATTATATCAAAATAATAAGTGTATGACAAGGTTATATATAAAGGAAATTGTAGGAATTAAAAGGAAATCTCCAGCCCTAGGTATCTAATACCTAGGGCTTTTATAATGCTTTTTAAAACTTTTAAAGGTTTTAAATATATATAGTACCAAAAGATACTTAAAAACCTATAGGGTAGTTACTGTAGCTTAGACTCGATGCAGTAGCTTAAAAATTAAATATAGATATTCAGTTTACATACTGAAAGGGAAGTTTTTAGTTGTGAAAGGGGCAACGAATAAATATTTTTCTTTATAGATAGGGATAATACATAAACCTATTGTACATAGTGAGTTAGGAGAGCCTGAAAAGGCGAATATAAGGGATTGAAAGCATAATGCTAAGGCTTAGTATCCTTAGTAAAGAAAACTGATAATTAGAAGATAAGACAAGCCTTCTAAGTTACAGAGATAAAACAAATTGCAAGTAAATCGACAGTACGGTACCAAGTAATTATATAGTTAATCTTGTTTAAAAGTGTTTGACTGCTGACACAATTCTGTACCTCCGACAAGGATCCTAAAAGGAATAGACTATATAATTCGGAATATAAAACACTTTGCCAAATGAAAGCCTACACCTATTGTGACTGCCATTATAGTTTAGTTTTCAGTGGAGGCGTCTCCACACCACGCCTGCAAAGTGGTAAGATAGCGTATTTATTTCTGTTGTAGGGAAATAAACATAAACAATGCTATGAATTTATTTATAATCCAAGGTAGGGGATAAAAAAAGTAACTCTTAAGACCTAAAATAACTATGTCTATTTTCAGGTTAAAAACAGGGGATACCCCACACCTATGTCCATTCTGCCAGCATTTCCTTTGATCTTGCCATTATAGGGTTTGGCTCTTGGGTGTCAAGTGTTTTAAATAAAAAAACGAAAAATATAAAAACCATAAAAATTTTTTAAAAAAAATAAAGAATATACCACACAAACCTTGTCGGGCAAAGGGGAATGTTAGAAAAAGGGAACGGAACGTAGTGGAGTGAGTCTTTTCTAACGTGAGCCGCGGCAGGACAGGAGGGGGTGTGCGAACGTAGTGAGCGAGGGGGAACGCGTTGGAAGTTCCCCCTTATCTTACTATAGTTTTAAAATAAATATATAGTATAGAGAATTACTAAAGTTAAGATATAATAATTTAAAAATATTTTAGAAAAAAAAGAAGGAATTTAAGAAGTTATGTAGAATAAGAATATAAGAAGTTAAAAATTAAAGAATTTAAGAAGTTAAATTCTAAGGAGGTATTTTTATGTTTAGTATGTTAGATAGGTTAATTTACAAAGTAGGTATTATTTTATGGGGAGGTTTGTTTTTATTTTTTTTAATTGGCACTACTATTTATGTTCCTAGAAGTCCTTTTACAATACTTTTTCAACTTTTAGCTTTAATAGGAATTTACTTTTTTATAGATAGTATAGTTGATAAAATAAGAATGAAAAAATTATATAGAGAACATGAAGAATATTGTAAACAGAAATATGGTGAGTATTAGTTAGGAGGATATAATGGGAAAAGTAATAAGTATTTTTAATCAAAAGGGTGGCATAGGTAAAAGTACTACTACTATAAATTTAGGTGCTGGACTGTCTAAGAAAGGTTATAGAGTTTTATTAGTAGATTTAGATCCTCAAAGTAATACAACAATAGGTGTGGGAGTAGATTCTGAAATATTAGATAAAACTATCTATGATCTATTAACAAATAAAAATGATAATAAACATGAAATTATGAAAGTAGTACAATTTACTGAGTATGAAAAATTAGATGTATTACCTAGTGATATTACTTTATCTAATGCTGAAATTACTTTATCCAATGCTATGAGTAGAGAAAGTGTACTTAGTAAAATATTGAATAAAATTAAAGATGATTATGACTATATTTTATTAGATTGTCCTCCTTCATTGGGACTTTTGAGTATAAATGGATTAGTTGCTTCAGATGGAGTTATAATTCCTGTAGCTACATCATTTTTTAGTATAAAAGGGATTAAGCATTTATTAGATACTATAGAATTAGTTCAAGATAATTTAAAACCTGAATTAGAAATAATAGGAGTACTTATTACAATGTTTGATTCAAGAAAAAAAATATCTAAAGATATAAGAAGTCAATTAGTAGAAGCTTTCGGGGATAAAGTATTTAAAACGGTTATTAGAATAAATAGTGAAATTGAATATAGCCAAGATAATAAAACACCAGTTATTTTTTATAATCAATCATGTAATGGATATTTAGATTATATGAATTTTACTAAGGAGGTATTGAATTATGAGTAGTAGTAAAGGGATATTAGAGGGACTTCCTAAGAGAAATAAGAATAAAGAAATTAAAGAATGTAAGAATGAAAGTTATAAAGAAGTTAAGAATATAGGAAGTGTTACAATAGAATATAAAGATGATTTAGGAAACATTTTTAATACAGAGGAACTTAACAAATTAAGACTTGGAGAACATATGTTAAGTATAAAAGAATTCGAAGGTTATATTATAGATGATGAACCAAATAAAATAATAACATTAACTGAATTAGAGCCAAGTAAAAAAATAGCATTTAAATATAAAATAGAGCTAGTAAAAAGAAGTTATTCTTTATATCCAAGTACTGTTAAAAAGCTTCAGAAACTTAAAGTATTAGAATTTGATGATCTTAATATAACTTATAATGAAATTGTAGATAAAGCGATATGTAAGTTTTATGATGAAATTATTAATAATAAATAAGATTAAAATTATAAATTTTATGCTATCATATATATGATAGCATAATTATTTAATGGAGCTATGAGGGAACAAGAGATACGTTCCTTTGCCGTCTTGTCGGTCATGAAAAAATATAACAAGAGTTGTCCGGATCAGGGGCTAAAAAAACTGATATGTATCTCTCAACAAGAAATTAAAACCTTTACTTTATAAAAATTAGAGTAAAGGTTTTTTAAATTAAAAGTTATACAAATATATGAAACGGTTTATTATTATTTCTGTTTTTTCACTAATAACTTATAAATAAAAATACACTTATACTTAAAATAAAATATAGATAATAATAAATAGAAATAAAAAAATAAAGTTAATATCAAATAAGTAGTAAAATAAAAAAATACTCAGTTAAAAAAATATAAGACTTGCTTGTTACAAGCAAGTAAAAAAATGAAAATCAATAAAAAAAGCAAGAATATTTTATAAAATATTCTTGCTTTTTTTATTGATTTAGTATACCATAAAAGTGAAATAACTTTTATGGTATACGTTTTACTAAGTTGTTGTATTTAATATAACAATTATTGCGATAATATAGCCTATATTACAATATATAAATTTCACTATATTGTATGCTTCCAAAACCAAAAATTTCACAGCTATTTTATGAAACGATCCCTTTCTTTTCAAATATTTTTTTCCCTATCGGTCAAAACTTATTTAAAAAGTAGGGAACCCTTAATCGTTTCATAAAATTTTTTATATATTTCCCTATCGGTCAATATATAAAAACCACAGTGACCGGTACGAAAGCTTCACTTCGTTCAGTTCGCAAGCAAGCTTGCCTTTCGACCTAACTTTTGGTTTTGGAAGCATTAAGCTTCATTTAAAACAAGAATCATGAAATGATTCTTTAGAAGATTAGAAACACATACTAGTGAAACGCATATTAATAGCTGAAGGAGGATATAATGGCTCGGGGAAGGAAATCAAAGTATATAAAAAAAATAACTAGTAGGGAAGAAATATTATTTAAACAATTATCAAATGCAGGAATGTGTACTGTAGAACAGGCTAAAACATACTGTAATTTAAATAGAGATAGATTGTTAAAATTAGAAAGGTCAAACTATATAAAATTAGAAAAAACAGCTCCTATAGGGGGAAAGATGACAGAGGTTATCAGATTAGATACCAAAGCAAGAAACTATTGTGAAAATAATATAGGTGTTCAATATTTCTATAAATCTAATTTAAATCAAGTGACCCATGATCTTAAACTTGCAGAAAGTTATTATCAAATTATGAATGATAATCCTAATGCTATTTGGAAAAATGAAACTCAAATAGCAAGAGAATATCCTGAAGCATTAATTGATGGAAAAGATTGTGTAGATGCAATAGTAGAAGTGAATGGTGATAGTTTTGCAGTAGAGGTTATAGGACACAAATACACTCAAGAAACAATAGACAATAAAGTTACAGTAGGAAATAGAGTTGCAGGAAGAACGTGTCTTGTATAAACTCTCCTTATAGATAAAATTTAGGAGGGATTTAATAAATGGATAATAAAATTGTTGTTAGAACTGACATTATAAACCCCCATACTTATTTAGACTTAGAATTAGACTATAAAGATTTAATAGAAACTATATTTTTATGTGGGGGATATGCCTTATATTATCAGTTGTATAAGTATTATGGCGAAAAGTCAAAGGGATACCGAGAAATAAAAAAGATGGAAGATATATTACTAATTGGTTCAGAGCAATTAAATAACAATTATTATATATATTTAAAATCAACATCATTAAAGTATTTAAAATACAGAAAAATAGAAACTATTGAAACAGATTTAACAGTTAATAGACTTAATAAAAATCCAAGCTATAGACCTTTAATGAATTCTATTTACAGTTTTGAGTACTTACTTGAAAGACATGACCTAATTAATGTTGATTTATCTTTAGAAAAATTAGATATATTTTTAAAAGATGTTATAAAATCATTTGAATTAAACCGATTGCAGAATATACATTTAGGTAATGTCGCTAAAGAAAATTATAGAGAACAACTTAAGGTTAAATTAAAAATTTTAGGTGATAGGAGTTCTATATACTTGAAAGATTATATTAGGGAAAATAGTTTAAAGGATTCAACACTACATTTTGTTTGGTATGATTTTGACCAAGAAATACAGCAAAATCCTATATTTAGAGTGTTAACATTAATATCTAAATTCCTTAATTTCGTAGGTACTAAAAATCAATTAAATTGTTGTGAGTTTACATTAGAGATAATAACTATAAGCGAAGAAAGAAAATCTATTCTTGAAAAATTGACAAAAAGAGCTTTAGAGAGAGTAAATAAAAAAAATAATTATTATCTTAATAACTCAATTAATACTAAAAGTAATAAAGTGATTTCACATATTAGAGAAGTAAATTACGATGTGCTTCCTGATATTGAAAAATATATAAAAGTATCTGTAAGGGGGGACAATGAGTTTAATTTTGCTGATATTAAAACAGTAGAAAGAATTGAAAAGCTTAAAGAAGTTATTAAAAAAAATAAAGAAAGGTAGGGATTAATATTAGTGGTAAAGTTTTTTTGATTTATAATGATGAAAATACAGAATTAAGGTATAAAGATGAATATTCATTTGTTGAAGCTGATAACAAAGAAAATGCTTGTGAAAAAGTAGTAAATCAACATTTCATTAATAAAGAACATGTATTAGATTTTGTAATGAGTAAATCAGTCAATGAAGGATTATGTGAGGTTATGTTTAGAGATTCTAAAGGTTGGTTTTATAATGACTTTGGACCTGGATATAGAGATGAACTTTGCGAGAGTTACAACAATGACAATGATAAAATATTAAAATATATTACTATAGTAGTAAAAGAAAATATAAAAAGATTTTTTGAAGATAATCAAGAATATATAAATTTATATATTGAACATATTTTTAATCATGATAAGGATACTAAATTTCCTAAAGATATGCTGATTTTCATGATAAGAAAAGAATATAAGAAATATTATAAAATTGAACCTATTTCAATAATTAAATAGGAGGTGTAAGATGGGATTTTTAGTTGAAGTAATAATATTTTTCTTAGTTATAGCAGTTATATATCAGATGTTTTTTACTAAGAAAGAACATAAGCAATATGATCCTAGGGATTATGAACAACCTGATTACAATAAAGATAATTATAAAACTAAACCTAAAGATGGATATACACCTGAACCACCTAAAGGGGAAAAAAGACCTTATGCAGAATCAGTACCTATGAAAGATAAACTTAAGGAAAAGGATAATTTAGATAAAAACACAGTTTTATTAGGTTATAATACTTCTAACTATGAAGAATTAAATATAAGTGATAAAGAGCTTAATTTAATGACTTTAATTGTTGGAGCTACAGGAGCTGGAAAAACGGTTACAATAGATACTTTATTAGAATTACCTTTTAAAAATAATGATCCTATAATTATGGTTGATGGAAAAGGAGATTTAGAATTTGCTAATAAATTAAAGAAAAGATCTGAAAAGTATAATAGAAATTTTAAGCTATTTACTATGGATTCTTCTGTAGAATCTTTTCACTATAATTGTTTAAGGCATGGAGGATTTACCGAATTAAAAGATAAGATAATAAATATATTCGATTGGTCTGAAGAACATTATAAGTTGCAAGCTGAAAGACTTTTGCAAGGTGCTTTTAAATTGTTACTCCTTCCTGAAACTAAAGAATTAATACAAAAGAAAGCTATAGACCTTAAAGATCTAACTGACGCACTTAATACAGATACTTTAAAGGGAATAGCAGAACAATTAGGGGACAAAGGAAGTTTTATGATTCATATTCTTAATGAAGTTGATGAATCAGCGGGAAAGGGGTTATCTAATAGAATTAAATCTATTACAGAAAGTGAATTAGCTCATTTGTTTGTAGATACTTTTGATCCAATGACTATAGACTTATTAGAATCCATAGAAAACAATGATGTAGTTATTTTTTCTATAGATGCTTTAAAATTTCCTGAATATGCAAAAATGGTAGGTAGATTAGTAATAGCTGATTTAAAAACTGTATCTCCTAAATTTGCAGGTAAAAACAAAAGAGTGTATACGGTATTTGATGAATTTAACGTTTTTGCAAGCGAAATTATAGTAAATCTAATAAATAAAACTAGGGGTTTTGGTTTTAGAAACATATTAGGCACACAGGAATTAGCTGATATGGTTATGAATGGCGATGATAAGCTTATGAAACAGATATTAGCTAATACAAATGTAAAGATATGTTTAAGGCAAGATGTTACAAGTTCTCAAGAAGAATTGTCTAAATCATTGAGTACTAAAGATATATATAAATCTACAATAAGTACTTCAAAAACAACTAATTCAGACGATGTTAATAGAGGACAAAGTATAACATTGGAAGAAGAACTTATTTATAAAGCTAGAGATTTTGGAAGATTGAATATAGGGGAAGCTATAGTATTTACAAAAGTACCTGAATTTAGATATGGAAAAATAAAAGTTAGGATGGTGAAATAAATGTTAAGAGTAATTCCTTTAATATCAATATTATTTAATTTTTACTTTTTAAAGTTATTTGAAACAGTATTTTCTCAATTTTTTCCTCCTGGGTCATTGCCATTTACAAGTTTGATAAGAACATTAATATTATATCTGATATTCTTATTCTTATTATATACACCAGCAGGACAAAGAGGAGTAGCATTTATAGTTAAAGGTAGAAACTTAATTGGAAGAGAAGAAAAGGTATTAGAGCCTATTCTAGAGCAATTAAAAGACAGAACAGATATAAGAGGATATTCAGCTCCTATATGGATTCAATATAAGCTTTTATCTTCATTAAACAATGTAACAGGAAAAAAAATAAAAGCTTTAGATAGAAGTGTAAATAGAATATCGTATGAATATATGACAGGGACAGTTAAAGTATTTGCTTTTGATAGTTTAGATATTGAATCTAATAGTTATGGAAACTCAATATTTATTTCTAAAGGAGCTATAGACAGTTTAGAAACCTCGGAATTAACTGCATTATTGTATAATGAATTTGCTCAAATCAAATATAATATAGCAAATAAAAGGTTGTTGCATGACTCAACTATTTTATTAGGTAGAATGGCAACAATTTTAGCAGTTATATTAGCACCAATAGCTTATTTTTATAGTCTTAGTGTAGGAACATTTATTTTAGGTACAGGTATACAAGGAATATTTTCATCACTTGGAATGGTTGTATTAACTTTAGTTGTTGGTATGTTAAGGCTAATAGGTTGGGGATTCACACGAAAATATACCAATGCTCCTTATATGTTATATGAAAGAAAAATATTTATTGAAGCCGATAGATCTACACATAAAGCAGGATTTTCAGCAGATATGTTATCTTATTTAGATAAATTATATGTTTTTAAATTACAAGATAAAGACCTATCTAAGCTATTTGTAGAATTAAGACCTTTAGTAGCTTATAGAATTAATTACTTTGAAAACGTACTAGGATATAATAGAAATCTTTCACAAGATAATTATGCATGGAGTTCTAATTATATGGAAAGGGTTCAAACATTAAGAAATCAAAAAAGTTAAGAGGTGATATTATGTACTGTCCTAAGTGTAAAATTGATACAGGAAAAGAGAAATATTGTGAAAATTGTGGTACTGAAGCAGTGGACAAGCTAGAAAATAATAATAAGTCAAAGAAATCTTCAGTAAAAAAAGGCAATTTAAAAATTAAAAAACCGTCTATAAGGAAAGGTAATATAAAAAGTTTTATTAAATTTGGAGTAGCAGCAGTGATTATAGTAGTTTTAATTTTTGGATATAACAATCTAAAATCATCTTATTCTCCTGATGCAGTAGCTGAAAAATATGTAGATAATATAACTGAAGGAAATACTGAAGAAGCTTTTAAAATGTTAGATATTCAGGAAAATGAATTTATTGATAAAAGTAGCTACGATAAGTTCATAGATAATATGCAAATAGAAGGAAAAGAAAGTGTTGTATCTGAAGCTAGAACTGAAGATTTTGTAGCTGAGTTACTTGGAACTAAAAAGGAGTCATATTCAGAGGTTATGCCAAGAGATATGAAATATTATCAAGTAGAGGTTGAGCCTGATATTTATAGCTTAGAGTTAATAAAAAAAGGTAAGAAACTAGGTGTCTTTGATAATTGGTTAGTGGGTTCTGAAAGCTTTATTACTAATTTAAAAATAAAAGCTCCTAAAGGTACAAAGTTATTTTTTAAAGGAAAAGAGATAGTAGCTGAAGCTGATAGTGCAGGAATAGAAAGCTTAAGTGTATATTATCAACCCGAATACAAAGAATTTAATATATCATCTGTATTTCCTATTGAATATGAAATTACAGCTAAATTAGAAGGTGCTAAAGAAGTTAAACAAGTTGTAAGTCCTGAAAATTCAACAAATGAAATAATGTTTAAAGCTACAAAAGATATTGAAAATAAACTTACTAATATAACTGAAAAATTTATTAAATTACATTATGATAATTCAGATGAAAGTGAATTTAAAGATATAGTTTCTGAAGACTTTTTTGAAATTGATCGTATGGAAAATTACATAGAGTTTGTTTCAAGAGAATTAAAAGAATTAAGTATAGAATCTACAACTATAGGGGATATAGATCATGTTTCACTTATAGCTAATATAAATTATGACTTTGAAGAAGAATCTTTTGACAGTTTTTTTTCAGATGAAACAATAACTGAAAAAGGAAATGCTGATGAAAAATTAGAGTTTTTATTTGAAAGAATTAATGGAAATTGGGTTATAGTAGATGTTGCACAAGCTTATTAAAATAATCCATAAAAAATATAATTCTGGTATCAACAAATAAATACCAGAATTATATATAAAAATATTTAATTAAACCTCTTTATTTTGACTGCCATCAAAATAAAAATAATTTTAATACAGTTTACAAATGTAAATAAATTTACTTGATATGTGTAAACCAATGTAAAACAATTATATCAACTTTGTTTACATTATTAAAGTGATTTATATAATATTTTAATATCCAAGAATAAATATTTATTCCTGGATATTAAAATAAAAATGTAATTATGTATTATAAATGATTACTTAAATTAATGATAATGGGAGCTGATATTATGAGTTATGTTGTAAATAATAAATATAAAAATACAAGTTCAAATAAAAAAGTTAAAATAATATCTATAAGTATTATTTCTATATTGCTATTAGGGATAGTTATCTTAAGTTCATTTCTATATGGCGATTATAAATTTAAAAATGAAGTACAAAGTATATTTATTAATAATTCTTATATGGATAATAAAGATGTAAAACAAACTAAAAAAATTGTTATGAACTTACCTGATAATATACTATCAAAATTAATAGATAATGAAGTTAAAATTAATATTAATGATGTTTATCATGAAGATAGTATTGGTACTTTTTATCACTCTGATGGTTTTATACATGTAACATATAAACCAAGTGATAAAAGAAGCAAATTTATTTTTGATAGATATAGTACAGAGCTTAATACATTGCATGAAATAGGTCATGCATTTGATTATTCATTTAGTGAAAATGGTCATTCAGGAGATATTCATTCTTATAATTATGAATTTAATGAGATATATAGTATTGAAAAAGATAATTTTTTTAATAAGAATACATTTGGTATCCCTGATAAAAATGATGACCATAATCATTATATTAATTATCATAAAAAAGATATGAACGAGTATTTTGTAGAATCATTTGCTTATTATTTTGCGAGTGAAGAAACAAATAAATTATTATACGAGAAAGCTCCTAAAACATATAGATATATTGAAAAGACTATTTCTATCAATAACGAGTATACATTTATTGATTATATAAATAATAAGCTAGAAAGTCTTTAAAAAGCTTTTGATTTATATTTGAAGGAGGTACTAAAGTTGGGATATATAAAGCTTACTGTTAGTATAAATAAAGATAAAAAAACGAATCAATATGAACTAAGTGTAGAAGAAGTAAATATATTAAGTTGTGGAATTACAAAAAATAAAGCTATAGAAGAAGCTATAGACTTGATCGAAGAAACAACAAAAGATTACTTTGAAAATTTAAAAGAAAATTTATCTATTTATAAAATGAAAAGACTATATCCTTATTATTTAGAATTAAAAGATTGCAGTAGAAGTAAAATAAAAAATATGTTAGTAATAGCATAAAATAGTGGTATAATATAATTAGCCTAAGAAGTACAATCTACGATGGGTAGTGAGTATGGAGGCTTCAATCAACTGAGGTTTTGTGT
>NZ_LR130786.1:858492-873268 GCF_900626135.1 Senegalia massiliensis | reverse complement strand
AAAGTTTGAAAATAGGTATAGCTCATGGTTTAGGCAATGCAAGAGCAATGCTTGAATCTATCCAAAAAGGGGAATCTAAATATGATGCTATAGAAATAATGGCTTGTCCTGGTGGATGTATAGGTGGTGGAGGCCAACCTTATCATCATGGTGACATGGAAATTATAAAGAAAAGACAAAAAGCTATTTATAGCGAAGATAGAAATAAGAAAAGAAGAAAGTCTCATGAAAACCAAGAAGTTTTGAAGTTATATAAAGAGTTTTTAGGTGAACCTTATGGAGAAAAGGCACACGAACTTCTCCATACGTACTATACACCAAAAGAAAAAATATAATCTAAAAGTCCCTATATTTATAATATGGGGACTTTTGTTTTTAAGAAAAGGAAGTGGGTAATTTAAATTAAAACGATTAATTTGGAGTGATAATTTGTTTAGAAATAAAGATATTAAAAAAGTTTTCATTGCAATTGGTGTATATTCTCTGGTATTTTTAGGGCTTAGTTTAATATTTGCTTTATTTTATTATTTTACTGATGGAATAAGCTATCAAGGATCATTACAACTTAAAATTGACTTTTTCGATGCTTTATACTTCAGTATGATTTCATTATTTACTATAGGATATGGTGATATTTATCCTATACATGATTTAAGTAAAAATTTAGTGATTATTCAAGGGTATATTGGTATAATACTTTCTTCTGTATTTTCATCATTCTTAGTGTATTATATATTAAAAAGACCATCTAATGTTGTTTTTACTGATAAAGTATTGATATCTAAAAGAACTGATTTAGCAGGAGAACAAAGTCATTTTTTATCTATTAGAATAGGTAATAAAGGTGCATATATAACAAATACTCAAACAAATTTAGATTTTTATTATGAAGAGGATAACGAAAGACATTTATTATATAGTACAAGAAGAGAATATCCTGTTATAGAACAAACTTGGACATTTAATATGAACATGAATAAAGAAAATAAATATTTTCATAGAAAATTGAAAAAGATTTATAATGAAGATAAAGAATTAATTATTAAATTTTCTCTTACAGGATTTGATTCTATAAATGGAAATCCAATATTTGCAGTTAAAACTTATAAAGAAGAAAATATAGAGTTTGGAAAAGGATTTAAAAGATTAAAAAGAAAAGGAAAAAATAATAAAAAAATAGATTGGGGAAATTTTAATGAAATAGTTGATATAGAAGATGATGAGAAAGAGAATTTCTTTGCACTTGATAATGAAGAAAATGAAGTTTAAAGTGACAGGCTAGATGAAGATAATCATAATAAAAAAGTTCGTATTATTTATATTTGTATAAAAACTTTAATATGAAAGTAATAAGAATAATAAATGTAGTTTGTGGAATTTTAATTATATATTGTGGAATAAAATTATTTTATAATTTCCTAACATTTTTATAGAAAATCAAATTAATGTATGGTATAATTGAGTCTGTGATTAAATCTATATTGGAGGTAAAAATTTATGAGAACTATAGGTACTACTGCTAGAGGTATAAGAACACCTATTGTAAAAGAAGGGGACGACATTGTTAATATTGTAGTAGATTCTGTAATAACTGCAGCAGAATCAGAAAACATAGAATTCAGAGATAGAGATGTTGTAGGAATAACTGAATCACTTGTTGCAAGAGCTCAAGGTAATTATGTAAATATTGATGATATTGGAAAAGATGTAGCTGATAAATTTCCAAATGAAATTGGACTAATATTTCCTATATTAAGTAGAAATAGATTTTCCATTCTGCTTAAAGGTATAGCAAAAAGTAATAGAAAGATACATTTACTTTTAAGTTATCCATCAGATGAAGTAGGGAATCACTTAATGGATGTAGATAAAATGGATGCTTTAGGTATAAATCCTTTTACAGATACATTATCAGAAGAAGAATATAGACAAAAGTTTGGAGAGAAAGTTGTTCATCCTTTTACAGGAATAGATTATATAGATTTATATAGAGAGGCAGCAAATAATAATATAGAAATACATTTTTCTAATGATCCACGAACAATATTAGAGTTTACAAAAGATGTATTGATTGCAAATATTCATGATAGAAAAAGATTAAAAAGATTGCTTAAAAAAGAAGGAGCTAATATTGTATATTCTTTAGATGATATATTAGCTGAATCTATTAATGGAAGTGGATATAATCCTGAGTATGGTCTTCTTGGCTCTAACTTATCTTCAGAGACAAAAGTTAAGTTGTTTCCAAGAAATAGCCAATACTATGTAGATGAAATACAAAAAAAATTAAAAGAAAAAACAAACAAAAATATTGAAGTTATGATTTATGGTGATGGTGCATTTAAAGACCCTGTAGGTAAGATTTGGGAATTAGCTGATCCTGTAGTTTCTCCTGCATATACAAAGGGATTAGAAGGTACTCCGAATGAATTGAAGTTAAAATATATAGTAGATACGGAATTAGGAGAAATATCTAAAGATGAAGTTATGAATGCTATGAAAAACAAGATCACTGAAAAAGAAGCAGATTTGATAGCAAATAATGCATCTTTAGGAACAACTCCTCGTCAAATTACAGATTTACTAGGAAGTTTATGTGACCTTATAAGTGGTAGTGGAGATAAAGGTACACCTGTAGTATTTATACAAGGATATTTTGACAATTTAGCAAGTGAATAAAAATAAAAAGATACACCTTAAGGTGTATCTTTTTTTATGCTTATATGTAGAAAAAATATGATATAATTATATAATATATATTAAGGTGGTGAAGAGTTGAGTTCTTTGTTTTTTGATAATATTAATAATAATCCAGTAATTGCAGCAGTTAATGATGCTGAAAATTTAAAAAAGGCAATACGATCACCTTCAAATATAATATTTTTACTTACAGGTAATATATTTAATCTTAGCTCAATGGTAGAAGAAATAAAGAAAAATGATATGGAAGTATATATTCATATTGATTTGATAGAAGGGTTTTCTAGAGATACTGTAGCTCTTGATTATATAAATAATAATATAAAACCTGATGGTATAATAACTACTAAAAGTAATTTAGTTAAATATGCTAAAAACATTGGATTATTTGCTATTCAAAGATTATTTTTAATAGATTCATTATCATTAGATACAGGAATAAAAGCTATAAAATCAATAAGGCCAAATGCTGTAGAAATACTTCCTGGAGTCATGCCTAAAATAACTAAAATAATTCATGAAAAAACTAATATACCTATAATTACAGGAGGGCTAATATTAGATAAAACAGATGTTATTAATAGTTTAAAGTCAGGGGCTATTGGGATATCTACAAGTAAAGAAGAGATTTGGTACTTATAATAAAAATCCGTTCATATGAACGGATTTTTTATATTAAGCCTAACAATCTAGCTGTTTGAGCTACTATAAATGTAATTATAATACCTGTAATAGTTGGAATTATAAAGGAAATAATAGTCCATTTTAGACTACCCGTTTCTTTTTTTATGGTCCAAAGAGTAGTTCCACATGGCCAATGATTCAATGAAAATAACATAGTACATACTGCTGTTAACCAAGTCCACCCATTATTTATAAATAAATTTCTCATTTCACTTAAACTATCTAATTCAAGCATAGCTCCTTTGGATAAGTAACTCATTATTAATATCGGTAGAACTATTTCATTAGCTGGAAGTCCTAATATAAATGCCATCATAATATAACCATCCATTCCAAGTAATCTGGCAAATGGATCTAAAAACATAGCAGAATGAGTTAGAATACTACTGCCACCTATAGTTATATTTGCCATTATCCAAATAACTAAACCAGCAGGAGCAGCGATAGCTACTGCACGACCAAGAACAAATAATGTACGATCAAAAATAGAACGAAAAATTACTTTTCCTACTTGTGGTTTTCTATAAGGTGGAAGTTCCAAAGTAAATGAAGATGGAAGACCTTTTAATATTGTCTTAGATAGTATTTTAGATATTATTAAGGTAATAAAGACTCCAAGTATTATAGCAGACAATACTGAAAGAGTTGCAAATACAGAACTAAAAGCCCCAGCTCCACTAGCAATAAAAATAGTAGCAAGAGCTATTAAGGTAGGAAATCTTCCATTACATGGTACAAAGTTATTTGTAATTATTGCTATGAGTTTTTCCCTAGGAGAATCTATTATTCTACATGCTATAATTCCTGCAGCATTACATCCAAATCCCATACACATTGTAAGAGCTTGCTTGCCATGTGCACATGCTTTTTTAAAATAATAATCTAGGTTAAATGCAACCCTTGGTAGATAACCTAAATCTTCTAGTAATGTAAAAAGAGGAAAGAATATTGCCATAGGAGGTAACATGACAGAAATAACCCATGCAAGAGTTCTATACATTCCTAGAACTAAAATATCATGTATCCATTGTGGAGTACCTAAAAAACTAAAAAATAAAGTTAATTTTCCTTCAATCCAGAATAGACCATTTGCAAGTAATTGGGAGGGATAATTAGCCCCTTGTATGGTAATCCAAAAAATTACACCTAATAAAGCAATCATTATAGGGATTCCAAATATTTTAGAAGTTAGTATATTGTCTATTTTATAATCAAACTCATTATGGTTTTTTTGATGTTTTTTTACTACTTTATTAGAAATATCTTCTGCTTGATGAACAATAGAAGAAACAATTTTATCTTTAATATTAGGAGTTTTATTTTTGGATTCTTGTATTTTTTTATTTAATTCATTATCTTGAGATAAATCTATATTGATATATTTATTAATAGAATTAATTAAATCATTATCATCTTCTAGTAGACGTAGACAAGTCCATTCTAAGTTGAGCTTATCTTTTAATAAAGGTTTTACTTCAGTTTTTATATCTTGTAAAATTGTTTTTATTTCATCATCATATCTTACTTGTATTGGATTAGTACTTACTTGTTCTTTAGAGACTTTTCTTATGGCTTCTTGCAATTTATCTAGGCCTTCTCCTTCTCTTGCAGAAGTTGCAATTACAGGAACTCCTAGTATATTAGACAGCTCTTTTATATTTATTTTTATACTTTTCCTATTTGCTTCATCCATCAAATTTACACATACTACTACTTTTTTTGTCATTTCTAAGATTTGGAGTACTAAATTAAGATTTCGTTCTAAAGATGTAGCATCTGTTACAACTACAGTTGCATCGGGATTACCAAAGCATATAAAATCTCTAGCTACTTTTTCATCTTGAGAATTAGAGAGTAATGAATATGTGCCAGGTAAATCAACTAAAATATAATTGTCATCTTTATATTTATATTTACCTTGAGCATTAGTAACTGTTTTACCAGGCCAATTTCCTGTATGTTGTTTAAGTCCAGTTAGATTATTAAATACTGTACTTTTTCCTGTATTAGGATTACCTGCTAAAGCTATTATGATATTATCCTTTGACTGTGATTTTATATTAAACATTTCTTTATTTATATTCACTTTACTATCCTCCTTTAATTCTCTATTTTTTCTACATATATATGAGTAGATTCTTCACTTCTTAAAGCAATTACAGCTCCTCGAATTTCATATGCTATTGGGTCGCCTAAAGGACTTTTTCTAAGTGATTTAACTATAGTATTATTTATAAGCCCTAAATCTAGCATTCTTCTTCTTGTGTTTCCACTTGAAGTTACTTTCTTAACTCTTCCAATGGCTCCAATAGGCAATTTATTTAAATTTATATATTTATCATTCATTATTATACCTCCAAACAAAATATCAAGTTAGCTAAGGCTAATAATAATATATTCATTTTTTACTATAAGGGTTACATAAAAGTTTAGAATATTTATATTTAAATAGACATATATATTATTAATACAGCTTGTATTATTAGATTTATTGATTTAATATAATTAATTGTCTAGCGAAATTAATAGATGACTTTAATAACGAAAATTTAAGAGATAATAGCTGTATTGGTATAATAGTTAAGAAAGTATGAATATAAATATTGGAGGTGGGTTGTTTATAGTGGTAAAATTTAGTACTATATTGTGGGAGGGGTAATTATGTCAAACATGGCTATGTATTTAGCAGAGTTTTTAGGGACTTTAATACTTATATTACTAGGTGATGGTGTAGTGGCAAACGTTGTCTTGAAAAAAAGTAAAGGAGAGAATAGTGGTTGGATAGTTATAGCTACTGGTTGGGGTTTAGCTGTAGCTATGGCTGTTTATGTAACTGGATGGATAAGTGGAGCACATATAAATCCAGCTGTTACAGTTGCATTGGCTGCAATAGGTGATTTTTCATGGGATTTAGTTCCTGGGTTCATATTAGCACAAGTTATAGGTGCTTTTTGTGGAGCAGTTTTAGTATATTTAACTTATAAAAATCATTTTGATGCTACTGATGACAAAAATGGTAAATTAGGAGTATTTGCAACAATACCAGAGATTAAAAACATAAAATGGAATATAGTATCAGAAATAATAGGTACAGCTATGTTATTAATAGGTATTTTAGGTATAGGTCATGGAAACAACAATACTGGTGCACTAGGTGCATTGTTAGTAGGTTTTCTAGTATGGTCAATAGGACTAAGTTTAGGTGGACCAACTGGATATGCTATAAATCCTGCTAGAGATTTAGGACCAAGAATTGCTCATGCTTTATTGCCTATAAAAGATAAAAGAGATTCAGACTGGGGATATGGTTGGGTACCTGTAGTAGCACCTATTATAGGTGGAGTATTAGGAGCATTTATATATAAATTCTTTTTAAATATGTGGATGTAATAAAACTAATGTATAATGAATTAAAGGGAGGAAAAGTAAATGGATAAAAAATATATTCTAGCTTTTGATCAAGGTACAACTAGTTCTAGAGCAATTTTATTTGATCATGAAGGAAAAATAGTAAAGACAGCTCAAAAAGAATTTACTCAAATATATCCTAAGTCAGGATGGGTTGAACATGATCCTATGGAAATATGGGGTACACAATCTGGAGTAGCAAGAGAAGTTTTAGAAACAGCAGGAGTAAGACCAGAGGAAGTTGCTGGAATAGGAATTACAAATCAAAGAGAAACAACTGTTGTTTGGGATAAAAATACTGGTAAACCTATTTATAATGCTATAGTTTGGCAATGTAGGAGAACAGCAAATATATGTGATAAATTAAAAGAAAAAGGATTAACTGAATATATAAAGAATACTACAGGACTTGTAGTAGATGCGTATTTTTCTGGTACAAAAATAAAATGGATATTAGATAATGTTGAAGGGGCTAGAGAAAAAGCAGAAAAAGGGGATTTATTATTTGGAAATATTGATACTTGGTTAATATGGAATTTAACACGTGGAAAAGTTCATGTAACTGATTACAGTAATGCCTCAAGAACAATGATTTATGATATAAAAAATTTAAAGTGGGATGATAAATTACTTGATGAATTAGATATTCCTAAATCAATGCTTCCTGAAGTGAGACAATCAAGTGAAGTATATGGTCACACAGACCCAAAAACTTTTGGTGGAGCTAAGATACCAATAGCAGGTATAGCAGGAGACCAACAAGCAGCATTATTTGGTCAGGCATGCTATGAAAAAGGTATGGCTAAAAACACTTATGGTACTGGATGCTTCATGTTAATGAATACTGGTAGCGATATGGTATTATCAGATAATGGATTACTTACAACAATAGCTTGGGGAGTAGATGGTAAGGTTGAATATGCTCTTGAAGGAAGTATATTCATTGGTGGAGCAGTAGTTCAATGGTTAAGAGATGAATTGAAGCTTATATCTGATGCAGCAGATAGTGAATATTTTGCATCTAAAGTAGAAGATTCTGGTGGAGTATATGTAGTTCCTGCCTTTGTTGGTTTAGGAGCACCATATTGGGATATGTATGCTAGAGGTACAATAGTAGGGCTTACTAGGGGTACAAATAAAAATCATATAATTAGAGCTTCTTTAGAGTCTATAGCTTATCAAACTAGAGATGTTTTAGATGCTATGCAAGTAGATTCTGGAATAAATCTACAAAAATTAAAAGTAGATGGAGGAGCAGTAGCGAACAATTTCTTAATGCAATTCCAATCTGATATATTATCAGTTCCAGTAGAAAGACCTGAGATTACAGAAACTACAGCTTTGGGAGCTGCATATTTAGCAGGACTTGCAGTAGGTTTCTGGAAAGATAAAAAAGAAATCGCTGAAAAATGGAAATGTGATAAAGAATTTAATCCTAATATGGATAATGAAATAAAAGAAAATTATTATAAAGGTTGGAAGAAGGCTATAAGAAGAAGTGAAAAGTGGGAAGAAGTAGAATAGTCATAATTGCATATACATTCATCATAGAATATAATATAAGTAACAAATAAATATTGGCCGGAGAAGAAGGAGAGCCACATTAATCATAATCTACGAGAGTAGGTCTTGGTTGATGTGGCCTTTTTTATCTTAAAAGGAGGTAATTTAATGTATGATGTGACGATAATAGGTTCAGGAATAATAGGAACTTTTATAGCACGGGAACTATCAAAATATAAATTAAAAATATTACTTTTAGATAAAGAAAATGATGTATCTAAAGGAGCTACAAGAGCAAATAGTGCTATAATTCATGGTGGATATGATGCTAGGGAAAGCACACTTATGGCAAAATTTAATGCCTTGGGAAATCCAATGTTTGATAAAGTTTGTAAAGAACTAAAAGTTCCTTTTAAAAGAATAGGTTCATTAGTAGTAGCTTTTGATAATGATCAAATGCAAACAATTAAGAAACTATATGAACAAGGAGTAAAGAATGGAATACCTGATATGCAGATTTTATTAGGCTCAGAGATTAGAAGAATGGAGCCAAATATTAATAGGAAAGTAGTTGGAGGATTATATTCTAAAACAGCTGGTATAATAGGTCCTTGGGAGCTAGCTATAGCTCTTACGGAAAATGCTATGGAAAATGGCGTAGAGCTTTCGTTAGATACAGAAATAAAAGATATACATAAAACAGGGAAGAACTATAGATTAATATCTAATAAGGGAGAAATAGATACTAAACATGTGATAAATTGTGCAGGAGTATATGCAGATAAAATTAATGACATGGTATCATCAAAATCTTTTACTATAATTCCAAGAAGAGGTGAGTATTATGTATTGGACAAAGGTACAGGTACAGATTTTATTAATACAGTTATATTTCAGTGTCCTACTAAACGAGGAAAAGGAGTATTATTAGCACCTACTGTCCATGGGAATATGTTAATAGGCCCTAATGCTGAGAATATTAAGGATAAAGAAGGTATAGAAACTACAATTGAAGGATTGGAATTTGTAAAGAATGTATCTAATATAAGTGCAGAAGATATACCATTTCATAAGAATATTAGAACTTTTGCTGGACTTCGTGCCCACCCCGAGACAGGAGATTTTATTATAGGAGAAGCCCAAGATGCTAAAGGATTTATAAATGTAGCAGGAATTAAATCACCAGGATTATCTTCATCTCCAGCAATTGCAGAACATGTGGTTAAATTAATATTAAATATATCTAAAGAAATAGAATTAAAAACAGATTTTAATCCTATTAGAAAAAAGCCTACAGTATTTATGGAATTAGGAGATAAAGAAAAAAATCAATTAATAAAAAAAGATAGTAGATATGGCAGAATTATCTGTAGATGTGAAATGATAACTGAAGGTGAAATAGTGGAAGCCATAAATAGAAATGCAGGAGCTACTACTGTTGATGGCATAAAACGTAGAGTTAGACCAGGAGCTGGAAGATGTCAAGGAGGATTTTGTGGTCCTAGAGTAGTAGAAATATTATCTAGAGAATTAAATATAGCTTATGAAGAAGTTCTAAAAGATAATAATAATTCTAATATTTTAGTTGGTGAGACAAATAAAGGAAAGGAGGCATATAGTTATGAATAAAATAGAATTAGTAATAATAGGGGGAGGGCCTGCAGGTCTTGCAGCTGCTATAGAGGCTAATGAAAATGGAATAGAAGATATATTAGTTATAGAAAGAGATAGAGAGTTAGGTGGTATACTACAGCAATGTATTCATAATGGATTTGGTTTACAAGTTTTTAATGAAGAGTTGACAGGGCCAGAATATGCACATAGATTTATAAAACAACTAAAAGAAAAAGATATAGATTATAAAATTGATACAATGGTTTTAGATATAGACAAAAACAAAAATATAAAAGCAATAAATAGAGAAGATGGATTTATGCAAATACAAGCTAAAGCTATAATACTTGCTATGGGTTGTAGAGAAAGAACAAGAGGAGCACTTGCAATACCTGGGAAAAGACCTGCTGGTATATTAACAGCAGGAAGCGCACAAAGATATATTAATATGGAAGGATATATGGTAGGTAAAAAAGCCTTTATATTAGGATCTGGAGATATAGGGTTAATTATGGCAAGAAGACTTACTTTAGAGGGAGCTGAAGTTTTAGGAGTAGCTGAAATAATGCCTTATTCAGGAGGGCTTAATAGAAATATAGTTCAATGTCTTGATGATTATGATATACCTTTATTTCTAAGTCACACTATAATTGATATAAAAGGAAAGGATAGATTAGAAGGTGTATGGGTAGCAAAAGTTGATGAAAAAAGAAAAACTATCAAAGGAACTGAAAAATATTATGAATGCGATACATTATTATTATCAGTAGGGCTTATACCGGAAAATGAATTGTCAAGTAATATAGGGTTAGAATTTGATAATACAACATCAGGTCCTATAGTAAATGAATCTATGGAAACTTCTGTAGAAGGTATATTTGCTTGTGGTAATGTAGTTCATGTTCATGATTTAGTAGATTTTGTTACAGAAGAAAGTAGAAGAGCTGGAAAATTTGCAGCTAAATATATTAAAGGGGAGATTAAATATATAGATAGAAAAATAAAAACTACTTCTGGAAATGGAATAAAGTATATAATTCCTCATCATATAAGATATGAAAATTTAGATAGTAAATTAAAGTTATTTACTAGAGTAACTGATGTTTATAAAAATATATATATCCAAATAAAATCTGATAATAAAACTATATATAAGAAAAAAGAAAGACAATTAACACCAGGGGAAATGGAGATGATAAGTTTAGATAAAGAAAAGATACCTTCTGATACCCAAAATATAATAGTAGAATTGTTGGAGGAATTATAATATGGATAATAAAAGAATAACTTGTATAGTATGTCCTATAGGATGTAGTTTGCTTATAGAAAAAGACGAAGAGAGGCAAGAGGGGTATAGAGTAAGTGGAAACAAATGCAAAAGAGGCGAGTCTTATGCTATAAAAGAAATGAAAAATCCCACACGTATTATTACATCAACTGTAAAAATAAAAGGTGGGTTATTAGAAAGACTTCCAGTAAAGACAAAAGATGCAATTCCTAAAGATAAGATATTCGAGATTATGGATTTCATAAATCAGGTTACTGTAACAGCTCCTATAAATGTAGGAGATATTATAATAAAAAATATAGGAGATACAGGAGTAGATTTAGTATCAACTAGAGATATGAAATAATTTTAAAGAACATATTGACAGTTATAAATATATAATGCTATTATACATATAGATAATTATCTATATGTATAATAGCATTATTTATAATTTTAAATGCTTAAACTATCTTATTGGAGGTGAATTTATGGAAAAAGGTTATATAGATTATGCTTTAATGCTAAAAGCATTAAGTGATCCTACAAGAGTAAAAATTTTTGATATGATTTCATACGGAGAGCTTTGTGCCTGTGAATTATTAGAGCAATTCAATATATCTCAGCCAACTCTTTCCTATCATATGAAAATATTATCTGAAGCTAACCTTATTAATAGTAGAAAAGATGGGAAATGGATGAAATACTGTTTAAATAAACAAAGTATAAATATGTTAAGGGATTTCTTTGATGAGATAGATAATAGGGGGAGTTTATAGTGTTTATATTTGAGTTTATAAATTCACAATTATTAAAGATGGATTGGCTTTCTGATTTAGTTAGAATTTTTGTTGAAGATATATTTAATTTGAGTATATCAACAAAGTTAGGTAATAGTATACATTTTTTCATATATGATGTAATTAAGATATTTATATTGTTATCTATTTTAATTTTTTCAATTTCATATATTCAATCTTTTTTTCCACCTGAAAGAACTAGGAGAATATTAGGTAGATTTAATGGGATAAAAGCTAATATTTTAGCAGCACTTTTAGGAACTGTAACTCCATTTTGTTCTTGTTCATCAATACCACTTTTTATAGGTTTTACAAGTGCAGGTCTGCCTATAGGGGTTACATTTTCATTTCTAATATCTTCTCCACTTGTAGATTTAGCATCAGTTATATTACTTGCTAGTATATTTAATTGGCAGATTGCCATTAGTTATGTTGTTGTTGGAATAATACTTGCTGTAATTGGCGGCGGAATTATAAGTAAAATGAATTTAGAAAAATATGTTGAACCTTTTGTATTTAATAATCCTGTTTATAACAATGGAGAAGAAGATCTTAGTACAAAAGAAAGACTGGAATTTTCTAAAAATCAGGTTATAGATATAATAAATAAAGTATGGTTATATATACTAATTGGAGTAGGTATAGGAGCTGCTATTCATAATTATATACCTCAGAGTTTCATATCTGCTGTACTTGGAAAAGAAAATTGGTATTCTGTAATAATTGCATCATTTGTAGGAATTCCTATGTATGCAGATATATTTGGAACTTTACCTATTGCAGAAGCATTAGTTGCTAAAGGAGTGGGGCTTGGAACAGCCTTGGCATTTATGATGAGTGTTACTGCTTTATCTTTTCCTTCAATGGTTATGCTTTCAAAGGTTGTAAAAAAGAAGCTTTTAGGATTATTTATAGTTATAGTAACAATAGGCATATTAATTATAGGTTATTTATTTAATATTTTTGGATATTTATTAATATAAAATAAAAAATAGGAGTGATTTATAATGAAAATTAAAGTTCTAGGTTCAGGATGTGCAAAATGTGATAAGGTTGTAGATAATGTAAAGGAAGCTGTAAAAGAATTAAACATTGATGCAGAAGTTGAAAAAGTAACTGAAGTTCAAGAAATTATGAAGTATGGAGTAATGAAAACTCCTGCGCTTGTTATAGATGAAAAAGTTGTATCAAGTGGAAAATTAAATAAAACGAAAGAAATAATTAAATATATAGAAAAGGAGAGATAGCATGCAAAAAAAAGAAGTTTTGAAATCAGGCATAAGCTTTTTTGAAAGGTATCTTACAGTTTGGGTAGCTTTATGTATGGCGATAGGAATTGGTATAGGAGTATATTTTCCTGGAATTCCAAATCTATTAAGTAAATTTGAGTATGCAAATGTCTCTATACCAGTAGCAATACTTATATGGTTAATGATTTATCCAATGATGCTAAAAGTTGACTTTCATAGTATTAAAAAAGTTAAAGAAACACCTAAAGGACTTATTATTACATGGATATCTAATTGGCTTATTAAGCCTTTCTCTATGTATTTAATAGCAAGTTTTTTTCTTAATATAGTATTTAAAGATTTTATATCATCTGAGTTAGCAAAAGAATACTTAGCAGGAGCTGTACTTTTAGGAGCAGCCCCTTGTACTGCAATGGTATTTGTTTGGAGTCATTTGACCAGAGGTAATCCTGCATATACATTGGTACAAGTAGCTACAAATGATTTAATTATATTAATGGCATTTGTTCCAATAGTTGCATTTTTATTAGGAATAGGAGATATATCAATTCCTTGGAATACTTTATTTTTATCTGTAGTATTATTTGTAGTTATTCCTTTAGTAGCAGGTTGGTTGTCAAGATTTATTATAACTAAAAATAAAGGCCAAGAATACTTTGAAAAAGTTTATATTCCTAAATTTAGTAATATCACTATTATAGGACTATTATTAACACTTATAATAATATTCTCTTTTCAAGGTGAAACAATTGTGGATAATCCTATTGATATAGCTCTTATAGCTGTACCACTTATAATTCAAACATTTTTTATTTTCTTTATAGCCTACTTATGGGCGAAAGTTTGGAAGTTACCACATAATATAGCAGCTCCAGCTGGAATGATAGGTGCATCTAACTTTTTTGAATTAGCTGTTGCAGTAGCAATTTCATTGTTTGGGCTAGAATCAGGAGCAACACTGGCAACTGTAGTAGGTGTACTTGTTGAAGTTCCAATTATGCTTACACTTGTTAAAATAGCAAATAATACTAAAAGTTGGTTTGTTTATGATAGATAATATATAAGGAGTTAGATAATATGAAAAAGAAAGTTGCATTTTTATGTGTTCATAATTCATGTAGATCTCAAATGGCTGAAGCCTGGTCTAAAAAATTAGGTAATGATATAATGGAAGTCTACTCTGCAGGAACGGAAGAGTATCATGAAGTTAAGCCTAAAGCAGTATCAGTAATGGAAGAAGTGGGAATAGATATGAAAGATCACTATCCAAAGTTATTAAAAGATATTCCACAAAAAATTGATATATTAATTACTATGGGATGTAATGTAGTGTGTCCTTATGTTCCTAATAGTCATAATGAAGACTGGGGATTGGAAGATCCATCAGGAGGACCTATAGAAGACTTTAGAGAAACTAGAGAAGTAATTAGAAGAAAAGTAGAAGATTTAATAAATAGAATTAACGAAAATGAAATATAGAAAAGAGTTCGGTCTTTTTAGATCGAACTCTTTTTTATATTAAACTTAATAATAGAATATATTTTAAATTA
>NZ_LR130786.1:852187-855194 GCF_900626135.1 Senegalia massiliensis | reverse complement strand
AAATCACCGCCAATAGATACTTGTACAACGGCACCTATAGCACCTTCAACGAGAGGAGCATCAGCAATAAAAACTCTTTGTCTAAGTTCATTATCTAACATTTCAAAAGCTATTTCTGTACTCATGACAGAACTTCCTATATCAGCTAGAACTACCACACCATCACCCGAATCTGCTTTAATTATAGCATTTTTAATCTTTATAACATCAGTTCCAATTCTATTATCATCTGTTCCTGCAGCTGGTATTATATTTATACTTGATTGTGCCATTTGACTAATTAGCTCTATAACACCATCTGCTATTTTCTGACTATGAGATACTATTACAATACCTATCATTTTATCACCTAACTTTAAAATATTTAAATTTATTTATTTATGTTATTTAAAGTATTTGATATAGATTTTAATATCAAATAGCTAGAAGTAGCTCCAGGGTCTTGATGACCAATACTTCTATCCCCTAGATAGCTAGCTCTTCCTTTTGTAGCTTTTATTGTCTTTGTATATTCTACTCCTTCGTATGCTGCTTTTTGAGCTTGTAAAATAGCTATTTCAATACTATCTCCTTTATTTATTGAGTCTTTATAAATTTGATATGCTGGGGTAAGAGCATCTAACATTGTTTTATCTCCTTGTTTAGCTTTACCTCTTGATATAATTCCTTTAATTGCTTCATCAAACATTTTTATAGAATCTTCTTCACTAATCTCATATTTATCTTTTACAACTACTGATGCTTTTAAAAAAGCAGTTCCATAAAGAGGACCTGAAGCTCCACCTACTTTTGAAATAAGTGTCATAGCAATATTTTTAAGTATAGTTCCACAATCTTTATTTTGTAGAGATTCTAATTTTTGTTTTACTTCGTTAAAGCCTTTGTTCATATTAAATCCATGATCAGAATCCCCTATAACTGAGTCTAGATGAGTTAAATATTCTTTATTTTCTTTTATAGTAATAGCTATATTATTTAATATTTTTATAAGTAAAGTATTTGATATCATAATTATTCTCCTCTGTATAATCAAATATTTTTAAAGGCAGGTGTATCAGCATTTGAATCAAGTAATTGTTTTAATTCATCGTCAAGTTTTAATATAGTGATAGAAGCTCCTGCCATTTCTAATGAAGTCATAAAATTACCAACTATTGTGTTATATATATTAATATTTTTATCATTTAATAATTTATGAAGGTGTCTATTCATTATATAAAGTTCCATAAGAGGAGTTGCACCTAAGCCATTTACTAATATTGTTACTTCATCATCTTCTTCTATTTTAATATCTTCTAGTATTTTATCTAATAATTCTTTAGTAATTTCATCAGCTTCTTTAATCTTTTCTCTATGAGTTCCAGGCTCCCCATGAATACCTAACCCTACTTCCATTTCATCTTCTTCTAATATAAAACTTGGCTTTCCTGCAGCAGGGACAATACAAGAAGATAATGACATACCCATAGATCTAATATTTTTAATGACTTTTTGAGCAATTCTTTGAACATCTTCTAAGCTCATACCTTTTTCAGCAGCAGCTCCTGCTATTTTATGAACTAAAATGGTTCCAGCTATTCCACGTCTACCTGATGTATATGTGCTGTCTTCAACAGCAACATCATCATTAACTACCACATGTTTTACTTTAATATCTTCAAGTTCAGCCATTTCTTCAGCCATTTCAAAGTTCATTATATCTCCTGTATAATTTTTGACTATTAATAGAACACCTTTTCCTCCATCTACTGCTTTAATAGCTTCAAAAACCTGGTCTGGGGTTGGTGAAGTAAATACTTCTCCTGATACTGCTGCATTTAACATTCCTTTTCCTACGAATCCAGCATGTGAAGGTTCATGCCCACTACCTCCTCCACTAACTAAAGCTACTTTACCTTTTATTGGTGATGTTTTTCTAACTAAAACATCTGTACCTTCAATTCTTCTTACATACTTAGGGTGAGCCTTTAATATTCCTTCTAGCATTTCATTTACAACATTTTCTGGATTATTAATAATTTTTTTCACATTAAGACCCCTTTCTTTTTGGTGTATTAACACACTTAATTAAATAGTTAATATTAATTTTTATGTTAAGTTATTTGTATAGCTACTTTTCCTTTTAAAAATATATGCTTGTACTTGTTGAATTATTCAACTTTGATAAGTGATAGAAATAGTGTTAAAAAAGATAATACTCCTTATATGGCAGTATCAGGAGCATTAAATGATATATGAACAAGTCTAGAGTTTTTTCATGAAGTAATTATAGAAATAAATAAAAGGATAGATTTAGCATATAAACTTATAGTTAATGAGATAATAGTAATGAGTCAAAGAGAAAAGAAAATGATAAATTTATTTAATTAGTAATTTTTTAACTTTTACATATTATGATTATATAATAAGTTATAAAAATTAAATAAGAAAAATAGAAAAGGATAGATCAAAAACTTTGCTCTATCCTAGTAATATTAATGGTTGTATAGTTTTTCTCTACCCTATGAGCTAAAATGCAATTATATTTTTTGTGTTTGATTATTCAATTTTTTAGATGCTTTATTTAAAATTAAAAGCATTGTTATAAGTCCAATTGATAGAGAAATATGTCCAAGCCCAGCTATTCCACTTAAAGCTTTATCTAGACCTCTACTAATGTTTGATTCTAACACTTCTGTAATACCCCTTACTAAAAATATTCCTATAGTTGTCATAAGTCCAGCATTATAAAAAATATTAAAAACCTTAAAACTTTTAAAAGTACTTATATGAAATTTATCTTCAAATAACGAAAGAATTAGAAAAAATATCATACCTAAAATCAATGTATGAACATGTATAAAAGCTAAAGATGTTTCTCCATCTACTCCATTAAATTTAGTGAATTCTCTATAAAAGACACCTGTTGCAAGTCCAAGTATAGCATAATAAATTGCAGTTTTTATATAACGATTCATTTATTTATACCTCCATATTTAATATATTTTTTATATTACTTTATTTTTAG
>NZ_LR130786.1:697766-852063 GCF_900626135.1 Senegalia massiliensis | reverse complement strand
GTGAATTCTCTATAAAAGACACCTGTTGCAAGTCCAAGTATAGCATAATAAATTGCAGTTTTTATATAACGATTCATTTATTTATACCTCCATATTTAATATATTTTTTATATTACTTTATTTTTAGATTCCAATCTAAGTTCATTATATCCCATAAGTACTATCCAAACATAAGCAAGAGTTTTAGGTATCATTAGTACACCGACTAATGGAAATACATTGCTCCATAATACAACTGGTACATATAATGCAAAAGATAGTATAATAGCTAAAGCCATAAATTTAAAATTTTTATCACCATGTTTTTTAACTTCTGAATTGAATATATATATAATTATAATTCCTATAATGGCAAATGGGATATTTCTATATATTCCCCATGAAACAGGTGAATTGTGGTTTAACCATTCATTTTGAGGTAAAAAACATAATATTATTCTTACAATAGCCAAAGCATAAATAGTAAATGTAATCTCTTTACGTCCTTTAATATTATAACGTTGTCTCCATATATAATATAGAATCACATAAAAAATTGTCATCGTAATAGATGTAATAAACTTCCCGATTCCGAGTGCAGCAACATTATTTTCTAGACCTGTAGTAAGAAGAGCATATGCTCTAGGTATTAAATGAAAAGAGTCTCCTACTCCTAGTACAACTGCCATAATTCCAAATAATTTAAATTGTTTATTATTTCCACCCTTTAATATCATTATAATCCCTATAGTAATTACACTAGTCAAATATAATGCATCAAATAAAGTTTCCATGATAGCTTGCATCTAATCACCCCTTAATATATTAGTGAACATTGTTCATGATTGTTCAAATAAAAAATCATACCTAGTATGATTTCAATTTGACATTATTTTTTTTAAGAGTTCAATAAAAAGTTTCATATCCCCTTTTTCTTTTTTAAGCATAATTAGCATATTTTCGAATATAAACTCTGCCATATTTTCTTTTGAAATAGTTTGCGACCATTGATATTGTTTTAAATTACTATCCATATCTATTAATAATATTATTTTACTATACATCTTTTGGAAATATTCATCTTCTTTTTGTCTTCCAATTAATTTCTCCTGTGTTTTTAGCAGAGCCAACTGTTCTAGCCAATTCTCTTTAAAGTTGTGAAGATAATCATGTAAAACACTATAAACTTTTTCTAGATTGTCATAAAAATTATTATCTGCTAAACCTCTCCAATCAATATCCTTAAAAACTCCTTCCCAGAAGTCTTCAATAACAGCTACTAGCAAATCACCCTTTGAGGGAAAATAGTTATATACTGTTCCAATAGCAATACCACTGTTTTTTGCTACAGTACGGATATTTATTTTGATTATACCTTCATTCATGGCAATTTCTTTAGCTTTAGATAAGATAATCTCTTTATAATTTACATTATAGTTTTCCACTCTTTATGTCCCTCCTGAACATTGTTCATCCTTATATTATACTATTCTTTTTATATTGTCAATATCTTTTTATATTAATATGCTAATCTATATATTTTTTTAATATAATCATAATAAAAACTTTTAATTATAAAAATAAAGAAGACATTAATCTGTAAATCCAAGAAAATGGTATAAAACGTAAAATCATTTTGATTACTAGTATTAATAGAGCTCAAATCCCTCCCATTCCATTAGAAATTCAAACATTATAAATAAGGTAGCACATGCATTAATTAGTACTAGTAATATATTAATTAAATTTATATCAACAAAATAAATTTAATTAATAGAGCTATAAAATCCTACCTTGAATTGAGCTTTATTCAATTTAGTATCTATATTTGACCACATACGAGATTTCATAACTAGTGAGTAAAATGAATTCGTCATAATGTCAATTATGTAAAACTCAATTTCACCTTATCATACTACACAGTTTAAAAAAGCAT
The DNA here is from genome assembly GCF_900626135.1 of Senegalia massiliensis. NCBI lineage: Bacteria > Bacillati > Bacillota > Clostridia > Eubacteriales > Clostridiaceae > Senegalia > Senegalia massiliensis. Next base: position 850,148 of record NZ_LR130786.1, on the reverse strand, counting down.
GTCTTAATTAATTTTATTATCTTTAATTAATTTTAATATCTGATATCCGTCACTAGGGTGATTGGATTTTGGATATATTATAGGAATAGATGTAAATAAAAATGATACTAATGCTATATTTCTCGCTAGTATAGTTATTTCTTTTAAATTAAATATTCCCATTAAGAATTTACCTTCTGAACCTATATTTATAAATACCATTATAATAGCAAGAAGTAGAGAAAAAATTGGTCCACCAGCAAGAATAACTATCCTTTGATATTTTGTAAGCTGAGATGATTTGTAATATGTCATTCCTATGAAAGGATTCAAACTTTTAATTTCAATGTCTAATCTTTTTAGGCTTATTTGTTTAAAATTTTTATTGTTTTTATTTAATCTACCTAATATACCTAATGCTATTTTTACTCTATCTCTAGTTAAGATTAATGCTGGTATAGCATGACCAAACTCATGAATGATTGTTGTAATCTGAAAAGTCATAAAAAATACAAAAATGCTCAAGATAATTTCAATTACAATTCTAAAAAACATCATACAATCCCCCCTAATATAAACGATTATTAACTTAATATTTATTTCTTATTTTTATTTGTATCCATTGCAATGCCGATAATCATTCCAGCTAACATTCCAAAACCAGGTGCGAAAGCCCAAACTAATGGAGTATCAATAAATAATCCCAAGATTACTGCAAGCAAAGCACCACCAAGTAATCCAAAACCAATTCCATAACTAAAATAATAATTTTTGTTATTTTTGGACATATTACATCGTCCCTCCTTAATATTTGCTTTTTTTGAAAGAGTAAATATTAATAAATTTTTAAATTTTACTCAATTAATATTAAGTAAAACTCAGCTAAATCAAAATATATATTATTCTATTTCTGTTTCTATCATCTTCATATTTCCTTTTTTATCAACTTCATCTATACCTCTTTCTAAGTTCTCTTCATTTTCCCATTCTACAATATATTTATTATTTTTGATTTCTATAGATTTTATCTCTACGTTTCCAATATTTCCACTATGCTTTTCAATAACCAATTCTTGTGCTTCTTCTTTTGAAATTTCATCTTCTATTTGAGTACAGCCTGCTAATAATATAACTGTCATTGTTGTGATAGTAAGAATTAATAATAATCTTTTTTTCATTTTAAAACCTCCTCAAAATTTAATTTATTTTAATTGAGTTTTAATCAGTACTTTACTTCCTTAGTTTTCAAATATTTCACTTCATCTTTCCATTTCTTATTTGCTTCCTCTTTTTTAATATCTGAAACTATAAAGTTATTAGTTATGAATATTGAAAGCACTCTAAAATCACTTTCTAATCCTTTAATATATTCCTTTTGTGTATTTTCATCGATGTTATTTATTATTTTTTCTTCTAAAATGTATACTCCATCTCTATATGTTTTTACAGGTAGAAAAAACTTGTCGGCTCTGCTCATTAATTCCATTGCTAATATAAGGTTAGTATTTGCTCTCTCTAAGTACTTCACTTTTTCAGCATCACTTATTTCTTCCCACTTATCATTTAATGTACTAATGTTTTTAAGTGCGTTATCCATTTCTATATCAGAACGTGCTAACATATTATGCTTTAAAGATTTCGTTTCCTTATTTACTTTATTTATAATATAAATAAAGTAAATATTTAATAATAGTAATAATACAATAATTAAACTCGTAATTTTTTTACTTTTCTTAATCATTTACACCTCCATACACAAATACAAATAATTAATTATAGTAAGCTTTAAATATTTCAACCTAACATAATCTATAATAAAATTATTCTAAGAAAATAATATTTGAACGTTTGATTAATGTTCATAATACAGAATTTATATAGTTAGTTTTTTCATCTCTCCATTGATTTAACAACTTTCTTAGTTTTTTTCTACTATTAATACTGAAAAACTGCTTATCAGGATATTTTTTATGTAAATCCATTATAATGGGTTTGCGTGTTTTAGAAAAACTCCATAATCCTGTACACATTTTAAAAAATCCTATATCAAACTTTTCTTTAAGATATTGCGGAATATCTGAACGTATTTTGCCATTTCTCATAAATACACTAGCCAAACATACTAAACGATTTATATCTAAAAGTATAACTAAATCCGCAGCTTTAAACCTTAGCTCCATAGTACCAGTATGATTGCCTTCTATAATCCATTTTTCCTTTGATACAATATTTGCTTGCTTATTTACCCATTCTTCTTTCGATGGTTGTCCCCAGTTAGGAAGCCAAAATTCAAGATCAAGATGAACAACTGGTAATTCTGTGATAATAGACAATTCTTTAGCCAAAAAACTTTTTCCACTTCCATTATTGCCAATAATAATAATGCGACTATATCCAAATATATTCAATACTATAACCTCCGAAAATACAACTCCTCACTTAAAAAACTGAACTCTTTAACCTAACATCTATATTTTACCATATATGAAGATTCATAACTATAAAAATCCTTAAACTAATTAGTCTAAGGATACGATGTATGAAATTTTATAGTAATATCTTTTTCAATAGTAGTAAATAGCAATATTAAAACCTTATAGAACTCTACAATCTAAAGTTTTCTTGCAATTAAAAGGTTAAATGGTATAAAATATAAATTAGAAGTTATAGAAAAAATAGTAAAATATTTAAATGAAAAACATTTAATCTAAAGATTTATAATTTAATATATAAGAACCCTATGGTTTAAGATAAATTAGGAGGTAGTAAATGAAAAATCTGTTCTCTAAGTCCTTAATAATTACAGTCTGCGTAATACTTGGTATAATAATTGCTATTCAGTATAAAACGGTAAATACCTTAGTAGGACCTAATTTCATACCGAGTCAAAAAAATAAAGAATTGGTAAATGAACTCTCAAATGTAGAAAAAGAAAAAGAGTCATTAATGAATGAACTTGAAAATTTGGAGAATGAAATTAGAAAGTATGAATCTAAAATATATGAAGAAAGTGACTATGTGAAAGAACTTTCTAAAGAACTTGATAAATATAAGATGTTTACAGGGTACAAAGAAGTAGAAGGTAAAGGTGTAGAGATAGTTATAAATAATCCAAATTCTCAAGATTCTTATGAATATCCTATTTCTATAGAAGAAGATTATGATCTTATTCTAAAGATAATTAACGATCTTAATGGGACAGGTATAGAAGCTATAGCTATAAATGATCTTAGACATACATCATTTTCAAAAATGATAAAGGTAGGAGAAGATCTAAGCTTCAACAGTAAACCAATAAGTGCACCAATTAAAATAAAGGCTATAGGGTCTTTAGGTGATATTAAATCAGTATTAACGTTGTCTAATGGAACTATAGATAAAATGGAAAGTTATGGTTTTGAAATAGAAATAACTGAATATGACAATATTAAAATTCCTAGATATTTTGAAATTAGAGAATTTAAATATGCAAAGCCTATATCTTACAATAAAAAGTAAATATGAGAGAAGTATTTACATTACGCTATAATTTATCTTGTATTCTAATACTTTTATATATTCTGGTTAAAGTGTTCATTATACAATCACAGTATTTCAAAACCTAATCAAATCATATGGATGAGGATAATATATCATTTACTATAAAGAATATATAAAAATTAGGATTAAAAAAGATGATTTCTGCTAAATACAGAAATCATCTTCTTAATGTCGCATAGTCTTTTTTATTTATCATTGTGTAATTTACTCCTATATACAGGAGGTGAAATCTATTCGAAATGTATTACTATTCCCATTTGAAAAACTTCAGGGAAACTGAAATGCAAATTACTGCAAGGGATATCATAATAATTATAGAGATTATGACATTATCAATGGATAAACCTAAAGAAGCTGCTTTCAGTAGTTTTATCCCCTGTGTCAGTGGGAGTACATCAGCTATTTTCTGCAAAGTATTTGGCATTATCTCATAAGGTAAAGTTGCACCTGAAAAAATGAGCATCGGAAAATATAAAATGCTTGCAACAGCACTTGCAATTTTGGTATTCGGCGAAATACCTCCTACCATCATACCAATACTGAACATTGAAAGCATTACCAACAAATAACCACCCAAGAAAACAAAAGGAGAACCAAGCAACTGAAAATCAAAGAAAATTGCTGCAACGGCATAAAGTAACAACAATGAAACAATAGAGTAAAGTGTATAAATGGCAGCCTGTACTACCAATATCATTGCGGGACTTACAGGTGTAACCTTAAATCTCTTTAATATCTTTCTGCTTCTGTAATCCGAGACTACCAATGGAAGTCCCATAACACCTCCTGCACAAATAGCGATAGTGGTTAAAGCTCCAAAAGATTGCTCTAAAAAACTATATTGTGCACCATCAAATGCAGGCTTATTTCCATATATCACTCCCAAGATTATTAAAACAACAAGTGGCATACAAATAGCAAAAATAAACATATCCATACCACGTAGGGATAGTTTTAACTCATTTTTCAGCACTGTACTAAATGTTCTCATTGTCCATTACCTCCTCGTCTGAATACCATAAATAAGCATCTTCAAATTTTTCAAAAGGACTTGCGGAAACTGCTTCCTTTACTGTTCCATGAAATATCACCTGTCCTTTTTTCAATATGCAGATTTTATCACACAATAGCTCAATTTCGTCCATAAAATGAGAGGTTAAGAAAATGGTCAAACCTTTTGATTTTAAATCAGATAGAATTTTCCATACCTCTCGTCTTGCTCTGGCATCAAGTCCTGTGGTCAATTCATCTAAAAATACCACTTTAGGATTTGGTATTAGTGCTAAAACAATAAATAATTTTCGACGCTGACCGCCAGAAAGTTCTTTGACCATACTTTTGGTTTTGTGAGATATTCCAAACTGCTTTAGTAATTCTCGATAATCTACAGTATTTTTGTAGAGTGACTGTGTGACCTCACATAGCTCAGCTACAGTAATCTTATCTTGATAATTTGCTTCTTGAAACTGAACACCCACATTTTCAAAAAGTTGTTTTCTTTGAAGACAGGGATTCATTTCTAAAATTGATATTTCTCCTGTATCAGGTTTTTTTGTACCTAATATACATTCGATTGTAGTACTTTTTCCTGCACCATTTGCGCCAAGCAGCCCAAATACCGTACCGTATTGTACTGATAAATCTAAGTTCTGGATTGCTATTAAACCGTTATAGGATTTGGATAGCTGCTTCACTTTAATGATTTCTTCCATTTTTAAAAACCTCCTTCTACTGTTATTGACTAACTAATTATAACAGCAGAAAAAAGGTTGGTGTTAATATGGAGGGTTATTAAACTTAATTTTCATATCCTTTAGAATTTCTATTATCAATTCTGCATTTTGGGCTGCTTCCTGTAAAGATAGAATCAACTTATCACACACAGAAATAATGTCAGTGTCACTTTTAGGAGTATTCAATACTTTCTCCATATTTATCTGTGGATTTACAGACATAGCATTGAGCATTCTCAATATAGCTTCTAATGAATAATTGGCACATCGGAGTGATCGTATTATTTTTAGCCTTTCAATATCCACGCTTGTATAAAAACGGTAGCCATTTTGTTTTCGTTTAATGGACAATAGACCGTTTAATTCCCAATTTCGGAGTTTATCTATAGAAATATTCAAATACTCAGAAACCTCTTTGCGTTTCAAACACAACCTATCAGATGAGGTTTTTCCGTCTAAGATCTGTTTTGCTATATTGATTGCTTCCTTGGCATTTTTCTGTTCTTTGTGTATAAGATGTAGATACTCTTTTGTTAAAGAGATTGCTTTATCAAAGTCCCCATTTGCCGAAACTTTTATTGTTTCTACAATTTTTTTTCTTAAGCCATTTTGAAGTATCTCTATCTTAAAAGCAATTCTGGCAAGCTTTAGCTGGTCAATATGAAAATCCGTAAAAACTCTATATCCATTGGACTTACGATCTGGTTTTGGTATTAATCCCCATTCCTCATAAAAACGAACGGTATTGGGGTGTATGCCAATCATTTTAGCAACCTCCGAAGTTTTGTATGTTTTCAATTGCCATCATCTCCTATTTTATCAATTATACTATAGATTCAAAGTCTGGTGTATTAATGGAGGGTTTATTATTTCAAAAAGGTAAGCACTAAACGTGATGATTGTGAACAGCTTGGTGTAGAGATTTGTAATTCCTTCTTTTTTTGTACTATAATATTATATAGAATTATTTAAAAGTGGGATATTTTCAAAATGCAAGTAAAGATTTATACTAGATTATTTTTATTTGAAATAAGAGTGGAGGGAAAAAGATGAGATATGAAGGAAGAGTTTTTAGGCCTCCTAGTGAAGCTAGGAGTTTAATAGTACAGGCAACAATTGGTTGTAATCATAATAAATGTACATTTTGTAGCATGTATAAGGAGAAAAAATTTAGAATAAGAAAATTAGATGAGATATTAGAAGATTTAAATTCTGCAAGAGAATATTATAAAAGTATAAAAAGAATATTTTTAGCTGATGGTGATGCTTTAATATTAAAAACAGATGATTTATTAATTATTTTACAACATATAAAAAGTATATTTCCAGAATGTGAAAGACTAGGCATTTATGCTACACCTAAAGATATACTAAATAAAAGCTTAAATGATCTTAAAGTGTTGAAAGATAATGGCTTAGGTATTATGTATATGGGAGTAGAATCAGGAAATGAACATATATTGAATAAAATTAATAAGGGTGTAGATAGAAAAACTATGATTAAAGCTGGAAAAAAAGTCAAGGAGTCTGGCATAAAATTATCAGTAACATTGATATCTGGCTTAGGTGGTAAAGATTATATCAAAGAACATGCTATGGATTCAGCTAAAGTAATAAATGAGATTAATCCTGATTATGTAGGGTTATTAACATTAATGATGGAAGAGGATACAGAATTATATAATGATTATATAGAGGGAAATTTTGAATTATTATCTCCGGAAGAAGTTATGATAGAGACAAAATTCTTTATAGAAAGTCTTAATGTTAAAAATTGTGTATTCCGTTCAAATCATGCGTCAAATTATATTTCTCTTAAAGGAACATTAAATGATGATAAAGATAGATTGTTAAATGAAATTGATGAAGCATTAAAAGAAGATATTTATAAACCAGAAGGGCTAAGAGGACTTTAGAATTATATTGGACTAAACCTGAACTATATTATATAATATTAGTATAATATTCGACTATTTATAATGGGGGAGTTTATATGAATTATGATTTAGTAATTGTAGGTGCAGGACCATCTGGTATATTTACTGCTTTAGAATTAATTAAAAAGAAATGTGATAAAAAAATATTATTAATTGAAAAAGGAACTAGTATTGAAAAACGTCATTGTCCTAAAGAAGAATTATTTAAATGTGTTTCATGTAAACCATATTGTCATATAACTACAGGATTTTCAGGTGCAGGAGCATTTTCTGATGGCAAATTGTCTTTGAGCCATGAAGTAGGTGGAGAATTACCTAATTTAATTGGAGAAAAATCTGCTCAAGAAATGATAAATTATACTGATAATATATATTTGGAGTTTGGGGCAGATGAAAATATAGAAGGACTTGAAAATACTGAAGAAATTAAAGATATAAGAAGAAAATCAATAGAGGCTGGGCTTAAATTAGTTGATTGCCCTATAAGACATCTTGGAACAGAAAAAGCTCAAGAGATATACTATAAAATACAGCAGTATTTAATTCAAAATGGAGTAGAAATAATGTTTGATACTTTAGTAGAAGATTTAATAATAGAGGATGATAATATTAAAGGAATAATCACAATAGACTCAAAGAGAAAAAAATCTATAGAAAAAATATTATCAGATAAAGTAATAATAGCTACCGGTAGAAAAGGATCAGACTGGCTAAAAAATATGTGTATAAAACATAATATTAGCCATAAATCAGGAACTGTAGACATAGGAGTTAGAGTAGAAGTAAGAAATGAAGTTATGGAAAAAGTCAATAATGTATTATATGAATCAAAATTAATAGGATATCCATCACCATTTAGAGATAAAGTAAGAACATTTTGTCAAAATCCTGGTGGTTTTGTAAGTCAGGAGAATTATGATGATAATTTAGCTATAGTAAATGGACATTCATATAAAGATAAAAAATCAAACAATACAAATTTAGCAATATTGAGTTCCCATAATTTTATAGAGCCTTTTAATCAGCCTATTGAATATGGTAAAAAAGTATCCCAATTAGTTAATATGTTAGGTGATGGAAAGATATTAGTACAAAGATATGGTGATATATTAGATGGAAAAAGAACATGGCAAGAAGAACTTTCTAGATCCAATGTCGATCCAACATTACCTGATGCTGTAGCAGGAGATATTACATCTGCAATACCATATAGACCAATGCTTAATATTCTTCAATTTATAGAATCGTTGAATATAGTAGTTCCTGGATTTGCAAGTAGAGAGACATTGTTATATGGACCAGAAATTAAGTTTTATAGTAATAAAATAAAATTAGATGATAATTTTATGACTAATGTTAAAGGTTTATATGCATTGGGAGATTCTAGTGGATGGACTAGAGGACTTATGATGGCTTCAGTGATGGGTGTAATAATGGCTAGAAAAATTGCATAATAAAATGACTCCTAATATTAGGAGTCATTTTATCGTTATTCATTATAAAAATCTAAAAATGAATATTTTTTATTATCTTTTTTATATCCAAGAATTCTATCTATATTAACATTTTCTGCAGCTTTAAAAATTGACTTATCCACATCAACAAAATTTTCTTTCATTTGTGAAATAAGTTCCTTTATTTCATATCTTTTATTTCCTATTTTTTTAGCAGCAACCATGCAAGCACAATTTAATGGCCATATACCACTTGTCTCTGTAAATCTCTCTATATCATCTTCTCTTATATAATACATTGGACGGATTAATTCTATACCTTCATAATTTTGAGATTTTAGTTTTGGTAACATTGTTTTAAAATTACCTGAATATAATACATTTAACATAGTTGTCTCAATTACATCGTTAAAGTGATGCCCAAGTGCAAGTTTGTTACATCCAAGCTCTTTAGATTTCCTGTATAATGCACCTCTTCTCATGCGGGCACATAAATAACAAGGATATTCACTTGCTTTTTCATCTGCTATTTCAAATATTTTAGATTCAAATATTTTAACGGGGATATCAAGGTAGTTGCAATTTTCTATGAGTAATTTTTTTATGTCTTCATGATATCCAGGGTCCATAGCTAAAAATTCTATTTCAAAATTTATATTACCATGTTTTTTAAGTTCTTGAAATAATTTAGCCAAAAGCAGGCTATCTTTTCCTCCCGATATAGCAATAGCTACTTTGTCACCCTCTTCTACAAGGTTATAATTAGAAATAGCTTTAACAAAAGGAGACCAAAGATATTTTCTATATCTCTTAATTATATTTCTTTCTATATCTTTTAAAGGTATTTTATCTTCATCAGGTATTAATTGTTTACAGCCTTTACCTGCTAGTTTATCCATACTTTTCACCTCTTTTTCTTTTGCTTAATTATTATAACATTAATAGAGGTAATTTGTAATTACTTATTCCAATGTTCCATAATAACGTTCACAGATCTTTCCATTTCTTTGAAGAAAGGTGCACCAAACTTTTTAAAATACATCAACTGACCAATATTTTTTGCACCAAATGAATTATTAGGATTGAAATTATCGTTCAAATGTTTGAACATATCATCAAATTCTTCTGAAGATAATCTTTTGTATTTTTCATTAAACACTATATACTCTTTATTAAATCTAGGTCTTAGAGTTTTTTTCATATTTTGAGGATAATAACCAAGAGTTATCATACCTATAGGGAATACTTTATCAGGTAAATTAAACATTTCTTTATGTGTTTCATAGTTTTCCATAATATCTCCAATATAGCAGGAACCTATTCCCATGGATTCTCCTGCAATAACAGCATTTTGAGCTGCAATCATTGTATCTGATATAGATAAGAAAAGATCTGCATTATTTGGACTATTATATGGAGTATCACAATGATGAAAATAATCAGTCCATCTTTGCATATCGGCTAGAAATATTAATACTAATGGAGCTTTAGCTATAAAAGCTTGGTTGTCACAGGTGCTACTTAATTTTTTGATTTTTTCTTTATCTTTAATAACTAATACAGAGTAAAGCATCATATTACCAGCTGTTGGTGCCCTCATTGTAGAATAAAGAATTTGTTCTAAATGTTCTTCTGATATAGGTTTATCTTTATACCTTCTTAAAGACATCCTATTATTTAATACATTCAATGTTTCATTCATTAAAAAACCTCCTTTAGTTTTAAGTTACTATATTATTAAGTATATTAAAAATTCTACAATATAGTAAGAATATCCTGCTAATATTCCCAACATATTTAGAACAGATTATGAGAATAATAAAATCATAAAAATTAAGGAAGTGAAATTATGAATAAAAAAATAGAAGAAGCTTTAATTAGTTTATTACAAGGAGAATACATGGCTTTAGATTCTTTTAATGTATTTATATCCAAATTAGAAAGCCAAGAAAATAAAGGTGTTTTTCAAGAAATACAAAAAGGACATAGAGAAAATATAGCTATATTATCTGAATATATTCAAAATATTGGTGGGATGCCAGATGAAAACTTAGGTCTTAAAGGGAATATGGCTGAATTAAAATTAAAGATTGAAACTCATAAAAAGGATGATGATTATATAATAAATAAAGCTCTAGAAGGTCAAAAAAAAGGAATAAACATGGCTGAAAAAATTTTAAGAGGTAATTTAGATGATAAATCAAGAGATATAGTTGGAGAAATTCTTCATAGGGAAAGAAAAAATACTAAAGAGTTAGAAAAATATAATTAAGCCTCGAATATTCGAGGCTTAATTATATTAGTTTATTTTAAATTTTCATATCTTTCATTTACATAGTCCCAGTTTACAACATTCCACCATGCTTCTATATAATCTGGTCTTTTGTTTTGATATTTTAGATAATATGCATGTTCCCATACATCTAAACCAAGTAATACTTTTTTATCTTCCATAACAGGGGAATCTTGATTTGGTGTTGATACAACTTCTAACTCGCCATTATCTTTAAGAATTAACCAAGCCCATCCACTACCAAATCTAGTTTTTGCAGCGTTAGTAAACTCTTCTTTAAATTTATCAAAACTATCAAAAGCTTTTTCTATTTTTTCAAGTAATTCGCCTTCTGGTTTTCCTCCACCATTTGGACTCATAGCTTTCCAGAATATAGAGTGGTTATAAAAACCTCCTCCGTTATTTCTAACTGCCGTTTTTATATCTTCTGGCAATGTATCTATTGATTTTAGAAGATCTTCAATTGATTTATCTTGAAGGTCTTTATGGCCTTCTAGTGCATTATTTAATTTATTTGTATATCCTTGATGATGTTTTGTGTGATGTATCTCCATAGTTCTTGCATCTATATTTGGTTCTAGTGCATCATAAGAATAATCTAATTCTGGTAATTTGAAACTCATTAATAATTCCTCCTTTTATTTTTCTCTATTTAAGATATACCCAATACTATTAATGATAATCATTATCAAATATATTTTTTTGATTTATTTTAAAATATACTATAAATGTATAATTGGTATTTATATAGAATTGTTTGGTATAATATATTGCAATTAAATTTAATATGAAACTGAGGTAATTATATGATAATAAGAAAATATGATAAGAAAGATTTAGAAGAGATACTTCAGTTATTTTATAATACAGTTCACAATATAAATATAAAAGATTATACATTAGAACAAGTAAATACTTGGGCACCGAAGATACCAGAAAAGAAAAAATGGGAAAAATTTTTATATGGAAATAAAACATTTGTAGCAGTTATTAATCAAAAAATTGTAGGATTTAGCGATTTAAGAGAAGATGGATATCTTAATACTATGTATGTTTCAAAAAATCATCAAGATCAAGAAATTGCAACTACACTTTTAAGGAGGATTGAACAAGAAGCTCAAAATCTAAATATCTCTAAATTAACTACAGAAGCAAGTATTACAGCAAAAGACTTTTTTAAAAAAAGAGGATTTAATATAGTCGAAAAACAGAATAAAAAACATAATAATATGGTATTTGTTAATTATATTATGGAAAAAAATATTTAGGGAGAGATTGGATGAGTATAAAAAAATTAATTTTAGAAACAAAAAGGTTAAATTTGAAAAGATTAGATGAAAGTTTTGTAGATATTATTTTAGATTTTAATATTAGAAATAAAAATTTTTTATCTGAATTTGAACCGAAAAAACATAGTGATTATTATACTATAGATTATCATAAACAAATGATAAAAGATGAAATTAAAAAAATAGAAAATGGTACTTTACAAAAATTTTATATATTTGAAAAGGGGAATGATGAAGTTATAATAGGAAGTGTTGCTTTATCTAATATTGTAATGGGAGGATTTTTATCCTGTTTTTTAGGATATAAAACAGATAAAGATAAATTAAATAGAGGTTACATGACAGAAGCAATTAATGAAGTTATAAGATATGCTTTTGACATCATTGGTCTTCATAGAATTGAGGCTAATATAATGCCTAGAAATAAACCATCAATTAGAGTAGTAGAAAAATTAGGATTTATAGATGAAGGGATATCGAAAAAGTACTTAAATATAAATGGAGTATGGGAAGATCATATTCACATGGTATTGCTAAATGAAAAATTAGAATAAATAAAATTATACAATATAGAGTAAAATAACTATACTAATTATGTAAAAACTATTAACAAAACTAAATACATTATATACTGACAATAAATTAACAAGGTGTTATAATAAACTTATCATATTTTAAGGAGGCATAAATTATGGATTTATTTTCAGAGAGTTTAAAGAATATTAGTGATTTCTTATGGGGTACTCCATTACTCATATTATTACTAGGAACCGGTATATTTTTAAGTATTAAATTAAAGTTCATACAATTATTTAAGTTTCGTGCATCATTTAAAAGTTTATTCTCGAAAAGTGATAATGAAGGAGACATATCTCCTTTTCAGGCTCTTACAACAGCTTTAGCAGCATCAATTGGTACAGGTAATATAGTTGGAGTTGCTACAGCAATAGCAGCAGGAGGACCTGGAGCATTATTTTGGATGTGGGTTACAGCATTTTTTGGTATGGCTACTAAATATGCAGAAGCAGTTCTTGCTATAAAGTATAGAGTAAAGAAGGAAGATGGAGAAATAGCTGGTGGACCTATGTATTATATTGAAAAAGGATTAGGAAAGAAATGGCTTGGAAAAACATTTGCATTTTTTGCTGTAATAGCTTCATTTGGAATAGGTAATACTGTACAATCCAATTCTATAGCAGATGCATTAAATAATAGTTTTAATATATCTCCATTAATTACAGGATTGGTAATAGCTCTTTTAACAGGACTTGTAATAATAGGTGGAATAAAAAATATAGGAAAGGTAACAGGTGTTCTAGTACCCTTTATGGCGGGAGCATATATATTAGGATGTTTTGTTATATTATTAGTTAATATAGATACCTTACCTGATGCATTTAAGCTAATTTTTTCAGATGCATTTACGGGAAGTGCAGCAGCAGGTGGTTTCGCAGGTTCTACAGTTATGTATGCTATAAAAAGTGGTGTTGCAAGAGGAGTTTTTTCTAATGAAGCTGGACTTGGTAGTGCTCCTATAGCACAAGCAGCTGCTCAAACTGAATCTCCTGCAAGTCAAGGTCTTATTGCTATGTTAGATACATTTATAGACACGATTATAGTATGTACATTTACAGGACTTGTAATAATAAGCACAGGAGCTTGGTCATCTGGATTAAATGGAGCGGAATTAACAAGTGAAGCATTTAATAAGGGACTTCCAGGACCTGGAGGTTTTATAGTATCATTTGGTATAATCTTCTTTGCATTTTCTACAATATTAGGATGGAGTTATTATGGAGAGAAATGTTTAGAATACTTATTTGGAAGTAAATCTATTAAATATTATAGAGTAATTTTTGTTATAGCAATAGTAATAGGTGCTACTGCTAAACTTAAGTTAGTATGGTTTTTAGCAGATATAATGAATGCACTTATGGCAGCACCAAACCTAATTGGACTTATTGGATTGAGTAGTATAGTTGTCCTTGAAACAAAAAAATATTTTAATAAAAGCAAATTGTAATAAAATCTGAGATAATTTAAATTATCTCAGATTTTATTTATATTGTATAAATATAGTAAAACAAATATAATTATATATATTTATATTAATACTACGAGGTGAATAAAAATTGATAGAAAAGGGAAAATTAACAGATGGAAATATTTTAAAGGCTTTAACAAAGCTAGCATTACCTATTATGGCTACTTCTTTTGGTCAAATGGCTTATAATATCACTGATATGTTTTGGATAGGTAAGTTAGGTAGTGATTCTGTAGCAGCAGTAGGAACAGCTGGGTTTTTCACTTGGTTTGCTGTTGCATTTATAACAATATCAAAAATTGGTGCAGAAGTAGGAGTAGCACAATCAATAGGTAAAAATGATATAAAAGATACTAAAGGATATATAAGAAGTTCAATACAATTAAATATTATATTTAGTATTATATATGGCTTTATGATATTCTTTCTTAGAAATAGTCTTATAGGATTTTTTGATTTACCAAAGGCAGATGTAGTCAATATGTCAACAGATTATTTAATGATAATTTCATTTGGTATACCATTTTACTTTATAAATCCTGTGTTTACTGCAATTTTTAATGGAAGTGGTGATAGCAATACTCCATTTAAGATAAATATAATAGGCTTAATTTCTAATATTATATTAGATCCATTATTTATATTTGGAATAGGACCTTTAATTAGTTTTGGAGTAAAGGGAGCTGCAATAGCTACTGTTATATCTCAAATTTTAGTTACAATATTATTTATATATAGTATAAAAGGTAGAATTGAAATATTTAATGATATTAAATTTTTCAAGAATATAGAAATTACATATATTAAAAAAATTACTAAAATGGGTATGCCTCCTGCTATTCAAAGTGGATTATTTACCTTTTTCTCTATGCTTATAGCTAGAATACTTGCAGGATTTGGTGCTGCTCCTATTGCAGTACAAAAGGTGGGGTCACAAATTGAAGCTATTTCATGGATGACAGCAGGTGGATTTTCATCTGCATTATCTGCATTTGTAGGTCAAAATTACGGCTCTAAAAAGTTTAAAAGGATAAAAGAAGGATACTTTACTGGTCTTTTAATGGTTGGAATTATAGGAGTTCTTGCTACATTAATATTGATTTTTGGTGGAAAACTTATAATGAAACAATTTTTTATTGAAAAAGATGTTATAGCAGAAGGAGCAATATATTTAAGAATATTAGGAGTATCTCAAATATTTATGACTATAGAAATAGCAACTGCAGGAGCATTTAATGGTCTTGGTAGAACATTACCACCATCTTTAGTGGGAATAATACTTACAGGTCTTAGAGTTCCTTTTGCTATGATTTTATCTTCTGATGATTTATTAGGTCTTAATGGTGTATGGTGGAGTATAAGTATTAGCAGTGTATTTAAAGGCTTACTTCTTATGACTTGGTTTATAATTATTCTTAAAAAGTTTATTTATCCAAAGATTAATCTTGAACAAAAAGTGTATAAAGATACATTATCAAAATAAATATTTAGAAAAAGTAAGAAAATAACGGTTGCCTAATAAAGCTTAGTATGTTACATTTATTAATGTGATATGTATTTTAAATTTATTTATCCAAAATGAATTTATACATTTTATATACCTATTGTTATTTCATTATCAATCTTTAAAGTTAATAAATATTTACTGGGATTATAATTAAATTACTTGGGTATAATTATAAATGTAGAAAAAACACAAAGGAGTGATTAAATGAAGTTTAAAATGCCTACGGCATACACAATTCTTGTAGCAATCATAATAGTAGTAGCTATTTTAACCTGGATTGTTCCTGCAGGTGAATATGAATTAGGAGAAGATGATGCTCCAATTCCAGGAACTTATCAAGAATTACCAGAAGAAGAGACTACACCACAAGGACCATTTGATGTAATGATGGCACCTATTAGAGGTTTTTATGATGCTATAGATGTAGCGTTATTCGTACTTGTAATTGGTGGATTCTTAGGAGTAGTTATGAAGACGGGGGCTATTGATGCGGGTATTGCAAAAGTAGTTGAAACCTTCAAAGGAAGAGAAAATTGGATGATAATTATACTGATGGCTCTTTTCTCTATAGGTGGAAGTACTTACGGAATGGCAGAAGAAACTATAGCTTTCTATCCTTTAATACTACCAGTATTTATAGCAGCAGGTTATGATGCTGTTACTGCAGTATCAGTTATATTACTAGGTGCTGGTGTCGGAGTACTTGGTTCTACAGTAAATCCATTTGCAACAGGAATAGCTTCAGGCTTTGCAGATGTTGCATTAGGTAAAGGAATACTTATAAGACTTATTATGTTAGTAGCAGGATTAATTTTAGCTATTCTTTATACTACTAGATATGCTAAAAAAGTTAAAGATGATCCTTCTAAATCTCTTGTTGCAGATATGGGAGAAAGCAATAAAGAATATTTCTTAGGTAAAAAAGATGAAGGTGAATTTCCAGAACTAACAGGTAAAAGATTATTTATATTAGTTTTATTTGCACTTACATTTGCTATAATGATTTATGGTGTATTACCATTAGAAGATTTTGGAATAGAAGCAATTCCTACATTATGGTGGTGGTTCCCAGAATTAACAGCATTATTCTTGGTAGCAGCAATTATAATAGGATTTATACATGCATTTGGTGAAGATGATTTTGGCGAAGAAGAATTTATTGATTCTTTTGTAACAGGAGCTAAAGATCTTTTAGGTGTTGCTCTAATAGTTGGTGTATCTAGAGGTATAACTGTAGTAATGAATGCAGGTAATATAACATCTACAGTACTACATGCTGGAGAAACTACACTTTCAGAAGCAGGACGTATACCGTTTATAATTTTAACATATTTATTCTATATACCATTATCATTCTTAATACCATCAACATCAGGTTTAGCTACAGTATCAATGCCTATTATGGCACCACTTGGAGATTTTGCTAATGTTGCAAGATCATTAGTAATAACAGCTTACC
The DNA here is from genome assembly GCF_900626135.1 of Senegalia massiliensis. Taxonomy (NCBI): domain Bacteria; kingdom Bacillati; phylum Bacillota; class Clostridia; order Eubacteriales; family Clostridiaceae; genus Senegalia; species Senegalia massiliensis. The sequence continues at coordinate 832,913 of NZ_LR130786.1, read as the reverse complement.
AATCAGCATCAGGTATAGTTAACTTAGTAACTCCAACATCTGCCGTTGTAATGGGTGGTTTAGCAATAGGGAGAGTACCTTATGGTAAATGGCTAAAATATGTATGGAAATTCTTAGTGTTAATATTTATAATGACAATATTAGCTTTAATATTGGGATTATATATTTAATATATATGATAAAGGAATCGCGCATGTGCGATTCCTTTATTTTTATATAATTAATGAAATTATAGTTATTAATCCGAATATAAGATGGAGTTTATTTGTGATAGGGACACCTTCTTTTTTTGATACAGATACATTTTTATAGGATTTTATAGCTAAGGGTATGGTTAAATATATAAATAACGTCCATATTGGTAAAATATTTAATAATACATATAAAGTCGTTAAAAAATAAGGTAGGATTAATAAAGTTAAAAATAATATTTTTCCAAATCTATAACCCATTCTTACTGTTAAAGTATTTATACCTAGAGATTTATCTCTTTTATAATCTCTTATTTCATTACTCATCATTAATAAAGGTATCATTAAACTAACTGGAAGTCCTATAATTATTGGACTTAATGAAAAATGTTCAGAAAAAACTAAATAACTTCCAAATACCATTAATGGTCCCATTAAAATAAATGATAAAGGAGTTCCAAGTCCTCTTTTTTTATAAACTATAGGTTCTCCAGTATATGAATATCCTCCTATAACTCCTATTAATCCTATTATCATAAGCTTAGGTGTAGAAATTAACATTATATAAAGACCAATTCCCATAGTTATAAGAAAACATCCAATTCCTAATAAAAAGATTAATATATCAAATTTTGTCCTTTGTTTACCTAAAAATTTATATTTGATATCACTTTGTTCTCTATATTTATATTCACATTCAAAAAAATCATTTATAAAATTAGTTGCAGTTTGGATAAGTAATCCAGCAATAGTTACTAAGAATATTTTCCATATATCCATAGCTATAAATTCAGATTTAAATAAGAACCTTTCATTATATGCAATTACAATACCTAATGTAGTAGAATATAAAGCTAGTGTTAAAGATAAAGGTCTTGAAGCAATCCAAATATCTTTAATATTTTTTCTGTTAATATTTGTTGTAATAGTTTTAGAATGAATCATGTTACACCTCCTTTTTTAGTGCTAAATATATTATAAAGTAATTGATACATTATTGCCAAATATATTTATAAGTTATAAAATAGATTATGTGTTTTAAAATTATCATAGAGGAGAGAAATATATGAATAAAAAAATATTAATGGTTTTATTAATTACTAGTATTATATTTACTATTGTAGGTTGTAATAATAATGAAGAAGAGATTTCATCATTAAAAATAGGAGTAATGCCAGCAGTTGATTCAGCTCCAATATTTGTAGCTGAAGAAATAGGATATTTTGAACAAGAAAATTTAGATATGGATATAAAAGTATATACAAATGCAGTTAATAGAGAAAGTGCATTACAGAGTGGACAATTAGATGGAGCTATGACAGATCTTATTGCTTTTGTTAATAATATTAATAATGATTTTAAGATAAAAATAACTACTAGTACAGATGGGAAATTTCCGTTTCTTGTAAAGAAAGGATTTGAAGAAAAAGAAACTATTGATATAGGTATGATGGAAGTAAGTGTATCTAATTTCTTATCTGAACAATATTTATCTTCTAAATATGAAATGAATAAGATATTTATACCTGAGATTCCAACACGTTTAGAAATGATTAAGTCAGGAAAGATGGATATGGCAATAATTCCTGAGCCTATGGCATCTATGGGTGAATTAGGAGGATTAGAGAAGAGAGTATATGAAAATAAAGAAGAATTCACACCTGAGGCAATGGTATTTACTTATGATGCAATTTCTGAGAAGGAAGAAGCTATATCAAAATTTCATAGAGCGTATAATAAAGGAGTAAAATATATTAAAGAAAATGAGAAAGAATCTAGGAGAATATTGATAGATAAATTAGAATTAAATCCTGAAATAATAGATAATATTGACATGCCTGAATATAATATGGCTAGATTGCCTTCTTCTGAGTATATGAATAAAGTTATTCAATGGGTTGAAAAAGTGAATGGTGAAAAGATAAATATTGAATATGATGATATGGTAGAAGGGAAGTTTTTGGATTAATGATAGAGGTTAAAGATTTAGTAGTAAAATATGGTGATGAAGTAGCTATAAATAAGATGAATTTATCTGTAGAGAAAAATGCTACTTGTGCTATAATAGGTGCTTCTGGTTGTGGTAAAACAACATTACTATATTCTGTTGCTGGTCTAGTTTTTCCTGACGAAGGAAGTATATATATAGATGGAATTAAAAATAATGGTATTAGAAAAAATACTGCTGTTATACTTCAAAATCATGGGTTATTACCATGGAAAACTGTATGGGAGAATGTAGCTTTAGGACTAAAAGCTAGAGGAATAGTTAAGGAAAAAATAAATGAGAAGGTTGAAAGTATATTAAAGGAGTTATCAATATATGATTATAAGGATAAATATCCTATAGAATTAAGTGGTGGGCAAAGTCAACGAGTAGGTATATGTAGGGCTTTAGCTATAAATCCTGACTTGTTATTAATGGATGAACCAACTTCTGCACTAGATCAAATGACAAAGGAAAAATTACAAAATCTTGTACTTAAAATATATAAAAATAAACCTTTAACTATAGTTTTTGTAACTCACAATATAGAAGAAGCAGTATTTTTAGGACAAAAAATTGTTATTATGAATCATGGAAATGTTAAAAGCATAATAAATAATCCTTATTTCGGGGAAGAACAATCAAGAAATCAGATAGAATTTTATAAAATGTGTTTAAGAGTAAGGAAACTTTTAGAAGAGGATAGATATTATGAAGAGTAGTAAAAATATTTATGCTATAACAATAATTTTATTATTTTGGTATATACTTTATTTTATAGTAGATTTACCTGTAGTTCCTAGACCTCATGATGCTATTATAACCTTTATAAAATTATTTCCTATGACATTATCTAAACATATATTAATAAGTCTTTTTAGAATATTTATATCTACCTCAATAGCTTTAATTGTTGGAGTAACCATTGGATTAATTACAGGAATGAATAATAAAATAGATAAATTAATTACACCAATAATTTATACTTTATATCCTGTACCTAAAATAGCATTTTTACCAGTATTTATGATACTGTTGGGAATTGGCGATTTGTCAAAAGTAGTTTTAATAATAGTAATAATTATATTTCCAATTATCGTAACTACTAGAGATGGAGTAAAAGAATTATCTAATGAATTATTTTATTCAGTAAGGTCATTAGGACTTTCTAAGTATCAAATATATAGACATATGATAATACCTGGAGTAATGCCTAATATAATAACAGCTCTAAGAATAAGTATTGGTACAAGTATTGCTGTATTATTTTATGCAGAGAACTTTGCTACTGAATATGGGATAGGTTATTTTATAATGAATAAATGGATAACTGTAGATTATTTAGAGATGTTTAGTGGTATATTAGCTTTGAGTATAATGGGTTTTGGAATCTTTAAATTAATTGATATAATAGAAAATAGGTTATGTAAATGGGTGAAGTTACAAAAAATTAAAAATTAAAAATATGGGCATATGCCCATATTTTTAATTCCTCTATTTATTTGAATTAGCAGTAGCAGAATAGTACTACTAAAAGTAGGAAGAAGAATAACAATTCAGAATCTACGCCCTTTCCGTAACAAGACATTACCTCACCCCCTTTAATATGTGCTGTTGTAACTAAATAAAATAACTAAAAGTAGAAAGAAGAATAACAACTCAGTGTCAATTTCTTTAAATATTTTTCCAACACCTTTTACTTCTGACATTTTTAAATCCTCCTTTAGAAATAATGTAAGTAAGTTTGTTTCTAATATATTATATGTATATTTTTAAAGTTGGTGATTGATAAGAGTAGCCAATTTATATTAATCTGTAATATTGTATTAGTTTTAATAATAGTATAAAATTAACTTATGCTAAGGAAAGGAGAATCTTAAAGTGGAATTAGATTTAGTAAAAAAAGAATTTAGCAATGAACAAGATTATATAATTGAATCTACAAAAAGAGATTCTTTATATTATAGTAAGCATGCCATAGAAAGAATGTGTCAAAGGGGAATAGAAGTTGAAGATGTAGAGGGAAGTGCTTCACTTGGAGATCCTATAGAAAAACAATATCATGGTAAAGATATAAAGTTTTTATTTCAGCAACCAAAATCACAAGATCCTAAATATTATTCTGTAGTTGCTTTAGCAATACCACCTTTAGTAATATCAGTTTGTCATTTCAAAGAAGATGTATGGGAAATGGTAGATGGAATTATGAGGAGGAAAGAAGAAAATGGACAATAAATTAAGATGTTTTTTATGCGGTGAAGAATTAAAAGAAGGTATTTCTGATGTAAGAGCAGGTTGGGGAAGATATAGAGTAAGATTTTATGGAGTTAGAGCATTAATATGTGAAGGTTGTGGGGATACTATATTTAGCAAATATGATGTATATATTGTACAGAGTCTATCTAAATTATTTTTAGAACTATCATTTGAAAATAGACCTAAAAAAATGGATTTAACTAATATATATGATTTATTTATTGAAGATAAAAATTTGATCCATTCTATAGATATTAATAATTTAAATCTATATGAAGAAGAAGGGATATTTAGCTTCGATAGAAGAGAGATAGAAGTATATTTAAATAATAATATTATGCATGCTTAAGCATGCATAATATTATTATTTATAACAGATAATGGATGTGTTATAAATGATTAAGTGGAATAACTTTAAAAAAAGAATAAATATTTCATTAATGGATGTAATATTTTCTTTCTTTTCTCTAAGCTATATAATAGTTGGTTTTAGAATAACGCTTTCTTTGGTTATTTTTCCAGTTCTTTTGAATTTATATAAAGGGCTTAATCCAATAATAACATCAGTATTTACAGGAATGACAGGTGTGATTTTCAGAAGTTTGTTTATGACATTAGATGGAAAATCCTTCATATATGCTTTTAAACAAAGTTATCCTGAAGTTATATTTCATCTTGTATATGGATTAACATATTATTTTTTATATTATAGGAGAAAAGAAACTTCTCATTTCTTTTGGTTTATAACTGTTGTATTATGTGATTTATTTGCTAATTTATCAGAGGTTATATTTAGAATATTTATATATTCTGATATAGGATTTGAAATAAATATAAAATCACTAATATTAATAGCTTTAATTAGAGGAGGACTTGCTTTTATAATATTATTATCTATACATTACTATAATCTTTTTACAGTAAAAAAGGAGCATGCAGAAAGATATAGAAGATTAGTCATACTTTCATCAGAGTTAGAAAGTGAAGTTTATTATATGAATATGAATAACAATTATATCGAAAATGTGATGAATAATGCTTATAATTTATATGAAAAGTTAGAGAATGATGATGATAAAAAAATGGCTCTTATGATATCTAAAGATGTACATGAAATAAAGAAGAATTATAGTAGAGTAATTGATGGAATAGAATCTATTATGGAAGATAAAATAAGATATAAATTTATGACTCTATATTCAATAATGGATATTTTGAAAAAAAATATTGATATGTATATAGAAAAAAATAATTTGAATATAGATTTAAATGTTTACATAAAAGAAGATATTAATATCTATAAACATTACTATATTATGTCAGTATTTAGAAATTTAATAATGAATGCAATAGAATCTATAGGAAAAAATAATGGAATTATTAATTTTAGATATACTAAAGAAAATAATAAACATGTATTTATAATAGAAGATAATGGTCCGGGTATAAAAGAAAGTAACATAAATTATATATTTGAATCAGGATTTTCTACTAAATTTAATAAAGGTTCAGGTAACATTAAAAGAGGAATAGGATTAACTGTTGTAAATGATATTGTTAAAAAAGAATTTAGAGGAAATATAGAAGTAAGTTCAAATTCTAAATCTACAAAATTTATTATAACAATACCAATAGAAGAGATGGAGTGAAAAGATGCTAAAATTATATATTGTTGATGATGATATAGGAATAATAAAGTCATTAGAAAATATAATTGAAGATAATAATTTAGCAAATGTAATAGGTTTTTCTACGAGTAGTGATATCGCAATAGAAGAAATAAAAAAATATAGACCTGATATTGTAATGGTTGATTTACTTATGCCCAATATAGATGGAATACAATTAGTAGATAGGATTAAAAAGTTAAACTTAGAAATGAAATTTATAATGGTTTCACAAGTAAATTCAAAAGATATGATATCTGAAGCATATAATAAGGGTGTTGATTTTTTTATAATTAAACCATTAAATATTGTAGAAATTAAAAAGGTAATGAATAACCTAATTGAATCTATAAATATGAAAAGAACATTAAAAAATATTAAAAATGTTTTTATGGATAATGATAATTCAGATGAATTTAAAGAACAAAATTATGATGAATTAAGTGAAATTAGGAATATATTAAATAAGTTAGGTATTATGGGAGAAAAGGGAGCAGAAGATATTATAAATATTTGTTCATTTTTGATTGAAAAAGATAAGAGTATATTTGATTTTAAAATAAAAGAAATTTGTGAAAAAGTAAGTGGAAATCCGAATGCTTCTGAGCAGAGAATAAGAAGAGCAATAAATAAAGCATTATCTAATTTAGCACATTTGGGAATAGAAGATTATATGAATGGAACATTTACTAATTATAATAATTCATTATTTAATTTTGAAGATGTAAAATCAGAAATGGATTATATAAGAGGAAAAAGAGATACAGGAGGAAGAATTAGTATAAGAAAGTTTATAGATAGTTTAATGACGGAAAAAGAATTTAGAAGTTAAATATTTAGTAATGGAATTTTTAAATATATTATTGGATAAATATTATTTTCAGAAAATTACTTATTTATTTTTGAATTTTAATAAATGTTTCTGATTTTTTTTGTAACCCTCTTGTTATAATATGTACAAATAAAAGGAGGGGGATTTTTGTATGTCAGATGACTATGATAATTCTAGTAAAATGAGTTTTAAATTAGCTATGGTACCAGTTCTATTTTTAATAGGAGCATTAATAATTGCACTTCAAGTGTATGAAGCAGATCCACATATACCTTTAATTATGGCTACTATAGTAGCAGCAGGTATAAGTGTCAAGGTAGGATATAAATGGGATGCAATAGAAAAAGGAATAATTGATTCTATACAATCTTCAATGCAAGCAATACTTATACTACTTATAATTGGTATGCTTATAGGTACTTGGATATTAGCAGGTGTTGTACCTACAATGATTTATTATGGACTTAAAATTTTATCACCAAGTATATTTTTAGTAGCAAGTACCATTCTTGCATCAATAGTTGCTTTATCTACAGGTAGCTCATGGACAACAGCAGGTACTGTTGGTATTGCATTAGTTGGTATAGGAGAAGGTTTAGGAATACCTTTGCCTATAGTAGCAGGAGCAATAATATCAGGTGCTTATGCAGGAGATAAGATGTCACCATTATCAGATACTACTAATTTAGCACCAGCTATGGCAGGATCAAATCTTTTTGAACATGTTAAACATATGATGTATACAACTGGACCTAGTTATTTAATTTCTTTAATACTATATGGAATTATAGGTATGAAATATAGTGGCTCAGTATCAAATGTAGATACAATTAATACTATTTTACAAGGATTATCAAATCAGTTTACTATATCTCCAATATTATTTATAGCACCAATAATAGTAATACTATTGGTTGTACTTAAAGTTCCAGCAATACCGGGACTTCTTGGGGGAGTTTTTGCAGGAGGTATACTTGCTGTCGCATTTCAAGGAGCAAATTTAGGTGATATTATAAATGCAGCACATTATGGATTTGAATCTACTACAGGAGTACAAGCGGTAGATGATTTGCTCACACGTGGAGGCCTTGATTCTATGATGTGGACTGTATCATTAATAGTTGTAGCACTTAGTTTTGGTGGTGTTATGGAGAAAACAGGTATGCTTTACGCTATTGCTGAAAAAATATTAACAGTTGCAAATACTACAGGTTCACTTATTTTATCTACAATATTAACAGGTATAGGAGTTAATTTAGTTACAGGAGACCAATATTTAGCACTTGTTATTACAGGAAAAATGTATAAAGATGTCTATGATGAAAGAGATTTAGCTGCAAGGAATTTATCTAGAGCATTAGAAGACTCTGCTACTCTTACATCTCCATTAGTTCCATGGAATACTTGTGGTGCTTTTATGCATAATACTTTAGGCATAAATCCATTAATGTATGCACCGTTTGCTTTTGTTAATATATTGAATCCAATAATATCTGTAATTTATGGATATACTGGAATAACAATTGATAAAAAAGATGAAAATAAACAAGAAAATGATAATAAAGTTATTGCATAAAAAGACACCCATATGGGTGTCTTTTTATGTATAATTTTCACGAATTTTATCAAAATAAATAAAACATTTGATAGATTAGATACACGAAATAGTTTATAATATAATCATATGATAATTTAGAGTAAGTAGGTGATTTTATGAAAGATTTATTTAATGATAAAGAATTTTTTAAAAGATTAATTGCAATAGCACTTCCTATATCTATACAAAACTTAATTTCCTCTTCTTTAAATATGGTAGATACAGTAATGATAGGTAAATTAGGTGAGACTTCAATAGCATCAGTAGGTATTGCAAATCAACTTTTTTTCTTTTTTACTCTTTTGATGTTTGGGTTAAATAGTGGCTCTGCTATTTTTATATCTCAATATTGGGGTAAAAGAGATATTACTAATATTAGAAGAGTATTAGGGTTTTCTATTATAAGTGGAACTTTAATTTCTCTTATTTTTACAATGTCAGCACTTTTAATTCCTGAAAAAATACTTGGAATATTTACTAATGATAAAGAAGTAATCCAATTAGGTGTAAGTTATTTATTGATAGTTTGTTTTAGTTATACCATTACATCTATTACATTTTCATATTCCTTTGCATCTAGAAGTATAGGAAATGCCAAATTGCCTATGATTGTTAGTGCAATTTCATTAGGCGTAAATACAACATTAAATTACCTACTAATATTTGGAAACTTCGGTTTTCCTGCATTAGGTATAAAAGGAGCTGCAATTGCTACACTAATTGCAAGGATAATTGAGTTAACATTATTACTTACAACTATATATAGAAAAGGTTTGGTTCTTGATGCTAAGATAAGAGAAATGAAAGATTTATCAAAAGCCTTTATAATGAGAATAGTCAAAACTACAACTCCAGTTATTTTAAATGAAGCTTTCTGGTCATTAGGTGTTATAACTTATTCTGCTGTATATGGAAGGATAAGCACAGAAGCTTTTGCATCTGTTCAAATCTCAAATACAGTTCAACAGGTGTTTATGGTTGTATCTATGGGTATAGGAAATGCTGCTGCAGTTATGATAGGAAATAGTATTGGAGCAAAGGATGAAACTAAAGCTATAGGTTATGCTAAAAGGTTTTCTATTATAACACCTTTAATTGGTATTATAATAGGAATTTTAATTATAGTCTTTTCTCCTCTAATAATATCATTTTTTGAAGTTTCAGTTATAGTGAGAGAGAATGTAGAAAAAATACTCATTGTATTTGCCATATTCATGGCATTTAAGGTATTTAATACAACGCTTATAGTTGGTATATTAAGAGGTGGAGGAGATACTACAGTTTCATTGTTTATTGAAGCTGGAAGTGTATGGCTTATAGGAGTTCCAATGGCAATAGTAGGAGGTCATATTCTTAATTTACCAGTATATTATGTTGTAGTATTAGTATCTTTAGAGGAGTTTGTTAAAGCTATGGTAGGAATACCTAGAGTAATATCAAAAAAATGGGTTAGAAATGTAATAGAAGAAGGATAAAAGAGGTGATATTATGAAAAAAATAGATACATTTGATGAAATACAAAAAATAATTGATGAAAATAATGTGACTTTAGTATTTTTTTCTGATGACATGTGATCTAATTGTGTTGGCTTTGGTCCAAAGCTAAAAAAATTATTAGAAAAATATCCTAAAATAAAATCTATTGAAGTAGATATAAATAATAATATAAAAGCAAAAGGTCAATATTCAATATTTGTAGCGCCTACAGTAATATTATTTATAGAAGGAAAAGAAGCTATAAAAATGAGTAAGTTTATAACTGTTGATGAATTAGATTCTAGCATTAATAGATATTATAAAATGATCTTTTCATAAAATAAAGACTCAATTGAGTCTTTATTTTTTATCTTTAATTTGTTTTATTATAGATATTCTATCAAAAGCAAGAGTTGCATTTAATTCTCCGCCTATAAGTATTATTATACTACTTATATATAACCAAATTAAAAGTATTATGATACCTCCAATACTACCATATGTTTTAGTATAATTTCCAAAGTTATTTACATAAAAAGAAAATAATAGAGATATTCCTATCCATGCTGCTGTAGTAAATAATGCTCCAGGTAGTACCTCTTTTAATTTTAATCTTTTCTTATTAGGAGCATATTTATAAAAAAGAGTAAATACAATTATAAGCATAATTATAGGAAAAACAAATCTTATGGTATCCCAAAACTGTTTGAAGACTTCAGTTAGATTAAAAAGACTAAATATGTAGTTTCCAATTATTTCTCCAAATACTAATAGAGTAAAAGCTAATACAATACCAATTACAAGTGCTATAGTAATAAGAATTGCAAAACCTCTTAACAATAAAAAAGGTCTATTTTCCTCTTGATCATAAGCTTTATTAAGTCCTTTTATAAGGGCAGCAACTCCACTAGAAGCTGACCATAATGTACCTATAATAGAAAAAGAAAGAAGTGATGTAGAGCCATTTTGTAAAACCTCTTCAATTGTGTCAGTTATTAATGAAAATGACTGTTCAGGCAATACTCCTGATAAATTATTGACAACATCTGAGGCAGAAATTGAAGTATGACTTAAAAGTGTAAGTAAAAATATTAGAAAGGGGAAAAATGATAGTATAAGGTAATATGTAAGTTGAGCACCAAGTGCTGGAACTTCATCTTTTTGTATTCTATATTTCATACTACCTATTATGTTCTTTATATTTAGCTTTTTAACTTTCACAAATTTCACCTCTTTTACTTTCATTTATATTAATATATATAACCAAAAATGATACATAACTAACAAAAATATCAAAAATGTTTAGAAATATATTAGTAGGATATATATGAATTAAGAGAATAGTTGGAATATTAATACAATAGAAGAGGTGAGATATATGCTTAGATGGGCTGTAATATTTTTAATAATTGCATTAGTTGCAGGAATATTTGGTTTCTTTGGAATAGTGGAAGTAGCAGCAAGTATAGCTAAAATATTGTTTTTCATATTCTTAATATTATTTGTAATATCACTAATAATTGGAAGAAGAAAAGTCTAACTTTTATTAGAAAGGAGATTTAGTATGAGTGATGAACAAAGAGGAAGAATGATTAAAACAAGTGATTTAATGGATTATGAAGTTAGAAATTTTAATAATGAAAAATTAGGTAAATTAGATGATATATTGTTTGATTATGACAATTGTACCATAGCATATGGAATACTATCTGTAGGAGGTTTTTTAGGAATAGGTGATGATTTATATGCAATACCTTGGAAGGCATTTAAGTTAAGTAAAGATAAAAATTATTTAATATTAGATGCAGATAAAGAGAAATTAGAAAATGCTCCTTCATTTGACAAAGGAAAATGGCCAGATGTTGATAAGAGGGAATGGCATACAGATATTCATACTTATTATGCTATGCAACCTTATTGGAGGTATGCAGGAGGGCATATGTCTGACCCTGATACAAATACCCATAATAAGAAAATAGATCCTAGAAGAAATAAAACTCATTTATAAAAAGATTGCAATTGCAATCTTTTTATATTTAACATAGACCTAATCAAGTTTATACTAAATTAACTCGGGTATGATATTTTAAGTAAGAAGATATATTGATAGGAGGTTAAATTGTGGATATTTTAAAAAAAGAACAATTGAAAAATCTTATTGAGAAAAAAGAGGATTATATGGTTTCAATTTATATACCTACAGTAGATGCAAGAATAGAAGCAAAACAAGGTCAAATAAAGCTGAAAAATGCATTGAAAGAAGCAAAAAATAAATTAGAACAAGAAGGTATTGATGAAAAAAAGGCAGAAGAAATATTGGAACCTGCTAATAAATATATAAATGATAATAAGTTTTGGTTAGAACACAGTGATGGTTTAGCTCTATTTATAACTGAAAATACATTTACATTTTATAGATTACCTATAGAGTTTGAACAATCAGTAGTTGTAAGTAATGAATTTGATATAAAACCATTATTACCACTATTCACTGGTGATGGAACATTTTATATACTTGCAACAAGTAAAAATAATGTTAGATTATTTCAAGCTACTAGAGATAGTATAAGTAAAATAATATTAATAGATACTCCTGAAAGCTTAGAGGAAGCAATGAAATATGATGATTTTGAAAAAGAATTACAACATAATACAATGAGTAATCCAAATAATAGTTCAAATTCTCCAATTTATCATGGTACAGGTGATGGAGATGAAGATGAAAAAAACCAAATACTTAGGTTTTTTCAATTATTAGATAAAGGTATTAGAGAACAAATAGAAGAAGAAAATCTGCCTTTAGTATTTGCAGGAGTTGATTATCTGTTCCCAATTTATAAAGAGGCAAATAAATATAATAATTTAATAGATAAACATATATCAGGAAATCCTGATATTAAATCAGATAAGGAATTGCATAAAGAAGCTTGGAAAACTTTAGAACCTATATTTAAAGAAGAACAAAGAAAAGATCAAGAAAAGTTTAAAGAATTAGAAGGTACAGAAAAGGCGTCTAAAGATATAAGAGAAATAGTATCATCCTCTTACTTTAGTAAAGTTGATACATTATTTGTTTCTCAAACAGATAAAATCTGGGGACAATTTCATCCTAAATTTAATCAAGTAAACTTAGTTGGACAAGAGGTTGATGAAGAAAGTATAGAATTATTAAATTATGCAGCAATGCAAACCATATTAAATGGTGGAAAAGTATATGCTGTAAATTCTGGTCAAGTGCCAGGAGGAGAAAAAATAGCAGCTATATATAGATATTAGTATAAGAAAAGGTACCTATCTTTTGATAGGTACCTTTTATATTTAAAATATTATATGAGCTACTAACACAATTATTGGTAAGGTTACAAGAGTTCTTTCTATAAATATAAAGAACAAGTCTTTTAAATTCACTGGAATTCTAGCACCTAATATTACAGCTCCTGCCTCAGATAGATAAACTAATTGAGTTACAGAAAGAGTAGCAACAATAAATCTAGTCATTTCACTTGGTATACTAGCACCTATTACAGATGGTAAAAACATATCAGCAAAACCTACAACCATTGTTTGGGCAGCTTCTGTAGCATAAGGAACATTAAGTAATTCTAATAGTGGTATAAATGGCATTCCTAACCATTCAAATACTGGTGTAGTTTCCGCTATTATAAGTGCTATTGTACCAAAGGCCATTATTGCTGGTAAAACACCTAGCCACATATCAAAAACTATTTTTGTACCATTTATAACAAAATCTTTAGGATTACCTGTTTTTTTAGCTTTTTCAATAGCAAGTTTAGTTCCCCATTCTCGAGTAGTAAATCCTTCAGGAATATCTTCTCCTGTATCCATGCTATTTTCAGTATAATATATGTCTTTTTTTCTAGATAAAGGTGGAATTTTTGGAAGGATTAAAGCAGCAACAAATCCACATAGTATGATAGTTAAATAATATATACCAAACATATGCATTAAATCAACTTGACCTAATACTACAAGTGAAAAAGTTATAGATACTGCTGAGAATGTAGTAGCTATTACAGAAGCTTCTCTAGCTGTATAATAGCCCTGTTCATATTGCCTGTTAGTAAGTGTAACTCCAATAGTTCCGTCACCAACCCATGAGGCAATACAGTCTATTGATGAACGACCAGGTAGTGTGAATACAGGTCTCATAACTGGGGTTAAAAGAGATCCTACAAATTCTAATAGTCCAAAGTCAGTAAGAAAAGGTAATAAAAATCCTGCAAATAAGAACATAGTAAATAAGGTAAGAATTAAGTCATATAGTATTAATCCGCCTGTAGCATCAGAATAAATCCATTCAGGTCCAATTTGAAAATAAACTAGAAAACCTAATATCATTCCGACTACACGTGTTATAACCCAAAATATAGAAACATTAAATATTCCTTTTAAAAACTCATTGTTCTCTATAATTGAGGGTTTAAATAATTTATAGCTAACTGTAGCTATTCCAGTAATAGTAATGAATATTAATACTATACCTGGTAAAATATTTTGTGCAGCACTTGTTAGTTTACTTGCAAGTAATGCTACAACAATTGTAGTTTCACCTTGATAATTAAAAGGCACCATCAAAACTAATATACCGATAATTGATGGAATTATAAATTGTAAATAACTTGATAATGAATACTTTTGTGGTTTTAATTGATTGGGATCATCCATTAAAATCTCTCCTTTAATATTTGTTTTATATTTATATATTATATATCTATTTTATTTCAAATTCACAGAAAAATCAAAGATTAATATAAATAATTTTTTTATAGAGCTTTATTTATTCCCTAAGTTTTTGTAATTAAACATATAATTAATTATTTATTAAAGATTCTGTACATTTCAACAATTATTTTATATAATAAGATTTGAATAGCAAAATAGAAAGGTTGGGATATTTAATGAGTAAAGTACCAAGTGATATCGATATTGCAAAAGATGCAAACATAAAGCCAATATTTGAAATAGCTAATAAAGTTGGCTTAGATGAAGACGATTTAGAACTTTATGGTAAGTACAAGGCAAAGGTTTCCCTAGATGTTTTAGAAAGATATGAAGATAAAGCAGATGGAAAATTAGTATTAGTTACTGCTATAAATCCAACTCCGGCAGGAGAAGGTAAAACTACTACAAATATAGGACTTTCTATGGGGCTTAATAAAATTGGTAAAAAAGCTATAACCGCATTAAGAGAACCTTCATTAGGTCCTTCTTTTGGTATAAAAGGTGGAGCAGCTGGTGGAGGATATTCTCAAGTAATCCCAATGGAAGATATAAACCTTCACTTTACAGGTGATATTCATGCAATTACATCAGCACACAATTTATTATCAGCATTATTAGATAACCACATACATCAAGGTAATGAATTAAATATAGATACTAGAAACATAACTTGGAAAAGAGTATTAGATATGAATGATAGAGCTCTTAGAAATATAGTTGTAGGACTTGGAGGAAAGACTCAAGAGGTTCCAAGAGAAGATGGCTTTGATATTACAGTAGCATCTGAAATAATGGCTATATTATGTCTTGCAGCAGGTTTAGAAGATTTAAAAGAAAGATTAGGTAAAATGATAGTAGCATATACTTATGATAAAAAAGCGGTTACATGTGATGATCTTAAAGCAACAGGAGCATTATCAATATTGTTAAAAGATGCAATTAAACCTAATTTAGTTCAAACTTTAGAAAACACACCTGCATTAATACATGGTGGACCATTTGCAAATATAGCACATGGTTGTAATAGTGTAATGGCAACTAAATTAGCACTTAAATTAGGAGATTATACAGTTACAGAAGCAGGATTTGGAGCAGACTTAGGAGCAGAGAAGTTCTTTAATATTAAATCTAGATATGCTAATTTACAACCTGATTGTGCAGTAGTAGTAGCAACAGTAAGAGCACTTAAAAATCATGGTGGAGTTAAAAAGACTGATTTAAATGAAGAAAACTTAAAAGCATTAGAAGATGGCTATGAAAACCTAAAAAAACATGTTGAAAATGTAAAGAAATTCAATGTACCAGCAGTAGTAGCTATAAATAAATTCCCTACAGACACAGAAAAAGAAATAGAATTATTATTTGAAAAATGTAAATTAGATGGAATAGAAGTTGTATTATCAGATGTATGGGCTAAAGGTGGAGAAGGTGGAATAGATTTAGCTAAAAAAGTAGTAGAAGTAGTAGAAAAAGGAGAAGCTAATTTTAGTCCATTATATAATGAAAATGAATCTATTAAAGATAAAATAAAGAGAATAGCAACAGAAATATATGGAGCAGAAGGAGTAGAGTATACTAAGGGTTGTGAAAAACAAATAAAAGAAATAGAAGCATTAGGATATGATAAACTACCAATTTGTATGGCTAAAACTCCATTATCATTATCTGATGATCCAACATTAAAAGGTAGACCAGAAGGATTTAAAATTACAGTTAGACAAATAAGGGTATCTAATGGAGCAGGTTTCTTAGTTGCACTTACAGGTAATGTAATGACAATGCCAGGGCTTCCTAAAACACCTGCAGCAAATAATATGTATCTTTCTGATGAGGGAGAAATTAGCGGATTATTTTAAAGATTGGAGAGATGAAATGAATAATAAAATTTTAATTAAAAATGCTAATCAAGTAGTAACATGTAGTGGAAATCAGCAAAAAAAGGGATCAGAAATGAATGAGCTTCATGTTATAGATAATGGTTGCATTATTATAAAAGATGATAAGATAGAAAAGGTAGGAACATCTGAAGAAATATTAAAAGATATTGATGAAAAGGAATATGACATTATAGATGCTAAAAATAAATGTGTTTTACCAGGGTTCATAGATTCTCATACTCATGTTGTGTTTGGTGGATATAGAGCAGAAGAATATAATATGCGATTAAAAGGCATAGATTATATGGAAATAATGAAACGTGGTGGAGGAATTCAAAGTACTACTGAGGCTACTAAAAAAGCTACATTAGAAGAATTGGTACAGTTAGGTGTTAAAAGACTTGATTCTATGGTTTCATTTGGAGTTACATCAGTAGAATCAAAAAGTGGATATGGATTAGACTTAGATACAGAAATAAAGCAATTAGAAGCAATGAAAAAGTTAGATGATATTCATCCTATTGATATATCAAAAACATTTTTAGGTGCACATGCAGTTCCACCTAGATATAAAGGTAAAGAAGATGAATTTATAGACTTTATAATAGAAACTGTACTTCCTAAAGTAGTGGAAGATGACTTAGCAGAGTTTTGTGATGTGTTTTGCGAAAAAGATGTTTTTTCAGTGGAGCAATCTAGAAAACTTTTAAAAAATGCTCAAAAGTTAGGATTAAAATCAAAATTACATGCTGATGAGATAGTACGTATAGGTGGTGCAGAACTTGCAAGTGAAATTGGTGCTATTTCAGCAGATCACTTACTTAGAGCATCAGATCAAGGAATAAAGATGATGGCAGAAAATGATGTAGTAGCTACACTTCTTCCAGGAACAGCTTTTAGTCTAAAAGAAGAATATGCTAGAGCAAGAGATATAATAGATTCAGGGTGTGCAGTAGCACTTGCAACAGATATGAATCCAGGAAGTTGTTTTACTGAATCTATACCACTTATAATAGCATTAGCTACTCTTTATATGAATATGAGTATAGAGGAGACAATCAATGCCCTTACAATAAATGGTGCAGCAGCTATAGATAGAGCTGATACCGTAGGTAGTATTGATGAAGGTAAGAAAGCAGATATTGTAATACATGAGTTTCCAACATATGATTATATACCATATCATATAGGTGTAAGCACTGTAGAAAAAGTTATAAAAAATGGAAAGTTAATATTTGATAAAATAAAAAATGAGGCCTAAGCTAGGGCCTCATTTTCATTATATACAACATTTTCTATGACTATATTTTTCTGTGTCATTAAATCAATAGTATTATTGGTAGATAAAATTTTTATTTTAGGTCTTAATGGAAATCCTGTATTTATTGATTTTACAATACCTATATTTTTATTACTTAATTTTACCATAGTACCTATTGGATAAGGTATTATTTTATTTGAAAATTTTCTAACTAAATTTATATCAAAATGATTTGAACAATTTGCATATAAAAATTCTAATGCATCATTTGGAGTCATTGCAGATCTATATGGTCTATCTGATGTCAATGCATCATATACATCACAAATACTAACAATTTTAGCTAAAAAATATATTTGTTCTTTTTTTAATCCTTTTGGATAACCTGATCCATCAATTTTTTCATGGTGTTGTAATGCTATGATTCTAGCTGGAGAAGGAATTTTATTACTAGCTTTTAGATATTCATAACCATCTAAAGTATGTTTTTTCATTATTTTAAATTCTTGAGTTGTTAACTTTCCATTTTTATTTAAAATTTTTGAAGGAGTTAAAGTTTTTCCAATATCATGGAGTAAAGATCCAATTGCTAAGTATTTTAAATGCTCTTTTTTTAGACCTAGTTCAATTCCTAATATTATTGAGAAGATTGATACACTTAAACAATGCTCATATGTATAGTTATCTGCACTTTTAATATCTACTAGATTAACCATTATATCTTTTTGAGAGAGTATATCATTTAATAATTCTTCAGATATATTTGAAATATTAGATATATTTTCATCTGCTTTATCTATGGATTTTTTATTATATAAATTATCGTTTGAATAGTCATGTTCAAAACTATCATAAGTTTCTTTTAACTTTATAATAGCTTTACTTCTAATTTGTGGAGAGATTATATCATTTAGTTCTACATCTGAGTATTTATCCATTATATATATAGAATATATTCCAAAAGATTTAATTCTTTTAATATAATTAGAGGATAATCTTGTACCTTTTGCAAGTAAAGTTTTCCCTTTTTCATTACATATACTTTTACCTAAAAGAGTTCCTTCTTTAACAAATGATATTGGCATAAAACGCAAAATAAATCCCCCTTAAAATAATATAACGAGGAGCTAGCTCCTCGTTATATTATACTATAATTTTATATCGTTCTCAATTAGAATATACCCGCACCAAATACAAGTGCGATTATAAACAATATTAAGAATATTACGAATAATATTTTTGCAATACTTGCTGAAGCACTTGCAACACCTCTAAAACCGAAGAAACCAGCAATAACTGCTATAACTAAGAATATTAATGCCCATTTTAACATTTTAAATTCCTCCTTTTTATATTTTATAATATTAATGAATATATAGCCTGAATTATTCAATTTAAACAATTGTAAATAAAATTTTATTTATGTTATTATTAGTATAGACTTGGGTAAAAATATAAGGAAAAGCTTAATTGGATAACAGTAAAATAAATTAGGAGGTAGTTTTAAGTGGATTATAAAAATAAAGTAGAACAACTAAAAGATGAAATGATAAGTTCTATAAAAGAATTGGTAAATATACCAAGTGTAAAAGATGAAAATAGTAAAGACACACCATATGGAGAAGACATAGATAAGGCACTTAAAAAAGCTTTAGAAATTTGTGATAATTTAGGATTTAAAACATACTATGATGAAGAAGGATATTATGGATATGCAGAAATAGGTGAAGGCAAAGAAATGTTAGGTATCTTAGGGCATCTAGATGTTGTACCTGCAGGAGAGCTATCTAATTGGAATACTGATCCATTTAAAGCCCAAATTAAAGATGGCAGATTATATGGTAGAGGAACTCAGGATGATAAAGGGCCAACAATTGCTGCAATATATGCTGTTAAGGCACTTGTGAATTCAGGAGTAGAGTTTGATAAAAGAATAAGATTTATATTTGGAACAGATGAAGAAAATCTTTGGGGTGGAATCAATAAATATATGGAGAAAGAAGAAGTTCCTACACTAGGATTTACTCCAGATGCAGAGTTTCCTATGATCCATGCAGAAAAAGGTTTATTACAATCAAAATTAAAATCTAAATCAAGTGGGAAGTTAGTATTATCAGGAGGTAATGCATTTAATGCAGTTCCAGATAGAATTGGTTACAGTGGAGAATATAATGAAAGATTAAAACAAGAATTAGATAACTTAGGCTTTAAATATGAAGTACAGGAAGAAACTATTTATGTAATAGGAAAAGGTGCTCATGCTTCTCAACCTCATAATGGAATTAATGCTATAGCTCTCATAGCAATTGCACTTAATAATATTGGCGTCGAAAGTAATGCAATTAAATTTATAGCTGAAGTAATAGGTGAAGATTACAATGCCAAGAATATATTTGGAGAATGTGAAGATGAACCATCAGGTAAGATAACATTTAATATAGGTAAACTTAATATAGATGAAAATAACGAAGAAATAGCAATTGATATAAGAATACCTGTTACTAAAGATAAAGAAAAAATAGTTGATGATATAAAACAAAAGGTAAAAGAATATAATATTGAATATGAAGAATTTGATTTTCTTAACTCACTATATGTACCTAAAGACCATAAACTCATTAAAACACTTAGAAAGGTATACGAAGAAGAAACAGGGAAAGACTCTACACCTTTAGTTATAGGAGGAGCTACTTATGCTAGAGCAATGGATAATTGTGTAGCATTTGGAGCAGTATTCCCAGGTCAAGAAAAAGTAGAACATCAAGCAAATGAATATATTGAAGTAGATACACTTATTGAAGTAGCAAAGATATATGCAGCTGCAGTTTATAATTTGACAAGATAATATTGTCGGTTTATTATATAATAGATTAAATAAAATTTTTAGGAGGATATGTATGAAAAATTTAGAAATAGAATTAACTAATGAAACTGGTTTACATGCTAGACCGGCAAGTCTTTTCATCAGAGAAGCATCAAAATATACATCTGATATTGTAGTAGTGAAAGATGGTACAGAATATAATGGAAAGAGTATCATGGGTATATTAAGTATGGGAGCTACAAAAGGTGATAAGTTGAATATTAAAATAGATGGTTCAGATGAAGCAGAAGCTTATGAAGGTTTAAAGAATCTTTTTGAAAATGAAATAAAATAATACTCAGTTAAAAAATATAAACCATTCTTTAGATAAAGGAATAGTATAAAGTAAGTTCAATTATACTACTTTGTTTGAAAGGATGGTTTTTTTATGCATACAATTAAATATATAGTTAGACCAGGTGATAGCTTATATCTAATATCTAGACAATTTAATGTAGATATAAGTGAAATAAGTAGAATAAACAATTTGACAAATTCTACTATTTATGTAGGACAAATATTAGAAATTCCACTAGAAAGTTATACAGTGAAATCTGGAGATAGTTTATATTCTATAGCAAATAGATTGAATGTACCTATAGAAAGTTTGATGATAATAAATAATTTAGAAGATACTAATTTATCCATAGGTCAAATATTAAAAATTCCTTATTATACTGAAATGATAGTAAATGTAGATATGGCTAATATTAGACTTGGACCTTCTACTGAATTTGATGTAATTTCACAAATGATTAAAGGTGCAAAATTGCCTGTAATAGAAATAAATGATGGGTGGACAAAAGTTGAACTTTATGATGGAAGACAAGGATTTATTAAAAATACACTTGGAAATTTAAAAGTATATGGTGGAGAAAAACCTATAGTAGCTATATTAGGATATTATACATTAGAAGAAGGAGCGGCTCTTCCAAGCTCCTATGATTCTTTCGTAGCAAACAAAAATGAATTAACTGAAGTTCCCCTATTTTTGTTTAGAATATCTGAAAATGATCCTACTACTATAGAAAAATTTGGAGATTTCACTAATCAATATGTTGAAGAGGTCATAGAAATTGGGCATAAATCTAATGTCAAGATGCTTGCTTTAATTCATAATTTACTTTATACAGGAGGAGTAGAAAAAGCAAAAGAAATAACATCGCAGATGTTAGCTAATGAACAGACTAGATCTACTTTTATAGAAAATACTATTGAACTTATAGAAGGTTATGGTTTCGATGGAGTTAATATTGATATCGAAGATGTAGATATTAAAGATAGTGATAAATTAACTATGTTTTTCGAAGAATTAGGAGAAGCTTTATCTAAAAGGGGTTATTATTTATCAGCCTCAATACCATCAAGAGTAAGTGACGAACCATTTAATCCATTCTCTGACCCTTTTAATTACACAGCAATAGGAGAATCAGTAGATGAATTTGTAGTAATGTTATATAACGAACATGGATGGCCGGGAAGTGGACCAGGTCCTGTAGTTTCAATAGGTTGGATGGAAAGAGTATTAAATTATACAATGACAAAAATGCCAAGAAGAAAAATAATGGCTGCAGTATCTGTTTTTGGTTTTGACTTTAATTTAGATACTGGGAAAAACTCTTATGTAACTTTTGAGAGTGCTATGAATTTAGCAGATAAATATAATAAAGAGATAATATTTGATGAAGAAACTAAAACTCCGTATTTTAAGTATGTAGATGAAGAAGGAAATAATCATGAAGTTTGGTTTGAAAATGCTGAGAGTATAAAAGCCAAAATAAATCTTGCTAATAAACTTGGTATAAAAGGAATTGCACTTTGGAGATTAGGAATGGAAGATGAATCAATGTGGAATATGATAAGAGAAGATGTTGTAGTTAAGAGATTTTAGGGGTTTTATACCCCTTTTTTTTGGGTATATTTAAGTAAGCAGTAGAAAGGAGTTAAATATATGGATAAATCAAAGTTTAAAGGATTAGCACAGGAAGAAGTTAAAAAATCTAGAAATGAAAATGGGGATAATAAGATTAAAAAAGGTGAAAGTGAATCTTTTTTAGATAAATTGATAGATAATTTAAAAGATCCAATAATTAAAATATTAATAGTAGCACTTATAATAGAAGTTGGCTTTTTCTTTTGGGGAAAAGTAGAATGGTATGAACCTCTTGGAATAGGAATTGCTGTAGTTATAGCAATACTTGTAAGTACTTATTCAGAATATAGTAATGAGAAATCATTTAAAAAGCTTCAAGAACAAGCTTCAAAAATAGAGTGTAAAGTGTTTAGAGATGGAAAATTAGAGAAAATATCTATAGAAGATGTAGTTAAAGGGGATAAAATATTAGTTCAATCAGGTGATAAAATACCTGTAGATGGAATCATATTAGAAGGACATTTAGATGTAGATCAGTCTGTACTAAATGGCGAAAGTGAAGCTGCAGAAAAAAATAAGGTTAAAGATGACTATGAATTTGATTCAAATGACAATGATTTTTTAGATGAATATAGAGTTTTTAGGGGTACAGTTGTAGTGGAAGGAGAAGCTGTAATAGAATCGAAAACAGTAGGTGGAAACACATTTTTTGGACAACTTGCAAAAGAATTAGAGTCAGAAGATAGAGATTCACCTTTAACTGTTAAATTAAATAAACTTGCTGACAAAATAAGTAAATTTGGATATGCAGGCGCTATACTTATAGCTCTTTCTTTTATGTTTAAAAAAGTTATCCTTGATAATTATTTTCAAGGAGTTAGTTTAGGGGAATATTTTTCAAATATAGCTACAGTTACGAATGATTTAGTATCAGCAGTTATACTTGGGATTATTATAATAGTTGTAGTAGTTCCAGAAGGGTTGCCTATGATGATTGCATTTGTTCTTTCTATTAATATGAAAAAATTATTAAAAGATAATATATTAGTTAGAAAATTAGTAGGTATAGAAACATCAGGATCTCTTAATATATTATTTAGTGATAAAACTGGAACAATTACAAAAGGTGAATTAGAAGTAATAAATTTTATAGATGGAAATTTAAATGAATATAAAAGTTTTACAGATGTAGATGTAGACCTAAAAGAACTATTGGAAATCTCAATAAAAGAAAATACTGAAGCAGTATATGAAGAAGATGAGAAGGAAAAATTAGAAGTTTTAGGTGGAGATTTTACAGAACAAGCACTTTTAAAATATATGGGAGAAGCTAAAAAAAATTATAACATAGAAATAGTTGATAAAAAACCTTTTAATAGTGAAGATAAGTTTTCAGCAGCACAAATAAAAGGAGACTATAACACTACACTTGTAAAAGGTGCACCAGAAATATTATTACAGAAAGTAAGTAAATATTATGATGAAAAGGCTCATAAAAAAGAATTTACAGAAGAAAAACGAAAAAACATAGAAAAAAAGTTGAATCAAATGGCTGATAATGCTATAAGAGTTATAGCAATTGCAACATCAGAAAATGATGTGAATAGTGATGTATTAGAAAATTTAACCTTTCTTGGTTTATTTGGCATAAGGGACGATGTTAGAAAAGAATCTATAAAATCTATTAAACAAGCACAAGATGCTGGAATACAAGTAGTGATGATAACAGGTGATAAAAAAGAAACCGCACTTGCAATAGCAAAAGAATCAAACATTATAAAAAATGATGATGATATTGTAATAACTTCAGATGAATTAAAGGATATGAGTGATAAAGAATTAAAAGAAAAATTAGAAAGTATAAAAGTTATAGCTAGAGCACTTCCTACGGATAAAAGTAGACTTATAGAGATATCTCAAAGTAAGAATAAAGTTGTAGGTATGACTGGAGATGGAGTTAATGATGCTCCTGCTCTTAAAAAAGCTGACATAGGTTTTGCAATGGGTTCAGGAACAGAAGTTGCAAAGGAAGCAGGGGATATTGTAATATTAGATGATAATTTTAACTCTATAGCAAAGACTATATTATATGGTAGAACAATATTTAAATCTATTAGAAAATTTATAATATATCAATTAACAGTAAATGTATCAGCAATGATAGTAGCATTTGTAGGTCCTTTTATAGGTATTGAATTTCCACTTACTATGACGCAAATGCTTTGGGTTAATCTTGTAATGGATACATTTGCAGCACTTGCATTTGGAGGGGAGCCTCCACTAGATAAATATATGGAAGAAGAACCTAAAATAAGAGATGAATCAATAATAAATAAATATATGTGGACATCTATTATTACTGATGCTTTGATAATAAGTGGATTTAGTATTTTTTATCTGACAAATGATTTTATAAAATCATTATTTAGAACAGGACCTAGTGGAAGTGAAAACATATATTATTTAACAGGTTTCTTTGTGTTTTTTATATTTATTAATTTATTTAATATGTTCAATGCTAGAACTAAAGAAATTAATTTATTTAAGAACATAACAAAAAATGATAAATTTTTAAAAATTGTTACTCTAATATTTGTAGTTCAAATAGTAATGACATATATTGGAGGACAAATACTTAGAACTGCTGGTTTAAATATAAATGAGTGGCTTATACTAATAGCTATGTCTGTTACTATAATACCTATTGATATAGTAAGAAAATTAATTTTTAAAAATATAAACTAAAGGAAGTGGATATCTATGATAGATTTAAATAAATCTATTGAATTAGTTAAAGAGTGGGCATATGAAGCTGGAAAGGCTCAAAAGGATAATTATGAGAAAGAAGATTTACAAATTTCTACTAAATCATCAGATATAGATTTAGTTACAGAAATTGATGACTTATCAGAAAAAATAATAATAAAAGGGATAAAAAAAGAGTATCCCGATCATGATATTTTATCTGAAGAATCAGAGTTTGAAAAGACTGATTCAGATTATTTGTGGATAATAGATCCTTTAGATGGTACAACTAATTATGCACAAGGACTTCCTATATTTGCAGTATCTATTGCATTGGAGTTTAGAGGTGAAATAGTTTTAGGGGTAGTATATAACCCTATACTAGATGAAATGTTCTCAGCAGTAAAGGGAAAGGGTGCATATTTGAATGGCAAACAAATAAAGATAGGTGGAAAGGATCAATTAATAAAGTCAGTAATAGCAACAGGCTTTGCTTACGATAGAAATACAAATGAAAACAATAATATATCTAATTTTTCTAAGGTTTTACCAAAGGTAAGAGGTATTAGAAGAATGGGAGCAGCAGCTTATGATTTAGCTTGTGTAGCATGTGGTAGACTAGATGGATATTGGGAATTTAATTTAAAATCGTGGGATGTAGCAGCAGGAATATTAATTATAAAAGAAGCTGGTGGAGAAGTAGTTGAAATTTCTGGAGGAAAAAATGTATCAATAATAGCAGGGAATAAAAAAATGATAGATTTAATAAAAAAGGAAATAGAATCTTAATACTCCAAACATAAATTCAGCTATTTAAAAATTGTATATTATTTTTATACCATAGAAATAATAATAAAAGTAATCAGTAAAATGTTTTAAACAATATAAATAGAAAATAGATGTAACAAAGAACTTTAAAAAGCGAAAGGAGAATTTATTAATGAACAGATGGGATTTTCCTAATAATATGAAAGGGCAAGTTCAAGAAAAGCAACCTGGAATAAATTCAAAAATGGATCCAAAGCCTATTTATGAAGATGATAAATATAAAGCAGCAGATAAATTAAAAGATAAAGTAGCAATAATTACTGGTGGAGATAGTGGTATAGGTGGAGCTGTAGCAATCCACTATGCTAAAGAAGGTGCAGATATAGCAGTAATGTATCTGGATGAACATGAGGATGCAAATTGGGTTAAAAAAAGAGTAGAAGAAATAGGTAGAAAATGCTTACTTATATCAGGTGATGTAGGTGATGAAGAGTTTTGTAAAGATGCAGTAAAGAAGGTCATAGATGAGTTTGGTAAGGTTGATGTTTTAGTAAACAATGCAGCTGAACAACATCCTAAAAAGAGTATATTAGATATATCAACAGAACAATTAGAAAGGACATTTAAAACTAATATATTTTCAATGTTTCATATGACAAAAGCAGTACTTCCATATTTGAAAGAAGGTAGTTCCATTATAAATACATCAAGTATAACAGCCTATGCAGGAAGTCCTGGACTCATTGATTATTCAGCTACTAAAGGAGCAATAACAACATTTACGCGTTCGCTTTCAGGTTCACTTATAGATAAAAATATAAGAGTAAATGCAGTGGCACCAGGTCCTATTTGGACTCCTCTTATTCCTTCATCTTTTAGAGCTAATCATGTAGCAGGTTTTGGTGATGACCAACCTATGAAAAGACCAGGTCAGCCAGTAGAATTAGCTCCGGCATTTGTATTTTTAGCATCTGAAGATTCTTCATACATGTCAGGCCAAATGATACATGTAAATGGTGGAGAAGTAGTAAATGGATAATATATGATGATTAAAAGCTGTCATAAATATTTATGGCAGCTTTTTTGGGTATATAATATTATAAATATAAAAATTAAGGGGTTGCAAAAAGATGAAGCGATTATCGATTGTATTTATAATAGCTGGGATAATAATATTATTATATCCTACATTAAATAGAGAGTACAAAGATTATAAAAGGGGAAAAGTGCTTGAACAGTGGCAACAAAGCATGAATGATATTTCAACTATAGAAAGTTCTGAAAAAAATGATAGTCCACAAGATAACCTTAACAAGTATATATTAAAAATAGATAAAATAGAATTATATATGCCTGTATTAGATGGAGCAACAGATGAGAATTTAGATATTTCTTTATCTAAAATGAATCATACAGCAGAACCTGGAAAAGTAGGAAATTTTGCCGTAGCAGGGCATAGAAGTTATACTTATGGACGACATTTTAATAGATTAGACGAATTGGAAAAAGGGGACATAGTAACTGTTGAATCTAAAGATAAAAATTATAAATATAAAGTAGAAGAGACTTTAGTTGTTGAACCAGAAGAGCTATGGGTTCTAGAAGGCAATAATAAAGATAAAGAAATTACACTTGTTACATGTACTCCAATAAAAGTAGCTAGTCATAGATTAATTATAAAGGGGAAATTAGTTGAATAAATATGTTATAATTGATCTATAGAATATGGGGGAATAATATGGGTTATTTATTACTTGCAATAATATGTAGTTCATCTATAGCTATAATATTTAAGTTTAGTGAAACAAATAATTTAAATCGTTATGCTGTAACTACAATGAATTATTTTACAGCCTTTATAGTAAGTCTTATTTTAAGTATAGTAGAAGGAAATATAATTTTACAAGGATATGATAATTTTTTTTATGAGTTTAAAGATGTAGTTTTAAAAGGGAATGGACTTTTTTCTCCAAGTAGTAGTTTTATTTGGGCCATTATAGTTGGCATATTTGCTGGAGTATTTTTCTTTTTATCTTTTGTATACTATCAGATAAGTGTAAAAAAGAACAATGTAGGCCTTGCAGGAACTTTTGCAAAGCTTGGAATACTTGTACCTATGAGTTTTTCTATAATATTATGGAGAGAGTTTCCTACATATATTCAATGGATAGGTATAATTCTATCTCTTATTTCAATAATAATAGTTAATATATCATTTAAGAAAAATCAAATAAAAGACATACATATAAATTTAATACTTTTATTCCTATTTGGTGGATTTGCAGAGTTTTCTAATAAAATATTTCAAAAATATGCAATATCAGAGTATAAATCAATATTTTTATTTTTTGTTTTTTTTATAGCTTTTATAATTAGCTTAATAATGACTTTGAGAAGGAAAAAGAAAGTTAGTAAGGTTGATTTGATTACAGGAATATTAGTAGGTATACCAAATTTATTTTCTTCCTTTTTTTTGATACTCGCATTAAATCATATGAAAACTTCTGTAGTATTTCCAATATATAGTGCAGGTAGCATTATAATTATAACACTTGTTGGAACATTGTTTCTAGGAGAAAAATTAGAAAGAAAAGAAATCATTGCGATTTTTATGACTATTGTAGCGCTTATTTTAATTAATTTATAGTTTTTAATTAGTATAATAATAAAGAGGGGTGAAAATTATGATAGGAGCATTTTTTGATATTGACGGTACACTTTATAGGAACTCACTAATGATAGAACATTTTAAAAAACTAATCAAATATGAAGTTATAGATGAGGCAATATGGCATAGCCATGTAAAACATACATATGAAAAATGGGAAAGAAGGTATGGTGATTTTGAAGATTATCTTGAAGAATTAGCTGATATTTATGTAAATGAACTCAAGGGAATAAATAAATCACATATATCATTTATAGCTCATCAAGTAATAAGATTAAATGGAGAAAAAGTATATAAATATACTAGAGATCGTATAAAGTGGCATCATGATCAAGGACATAAAGTTTTCTTTATATCTGGTAGTCCAGAGTTTTTAGTGGAAAAGATGGCAGAAAGATATGATGTTACTCAATTTAGAGGTAGTAAATATGTATTAGATGAGAATGATAATTTCACTGGTGAAATAGTTAAAATGTGGGATTCTTTTAATAAGCAAAGAGCTTTAGATGAATTTGTGGATAAATTTAATATTGATTTAAAGAATAGCTATGCATATGGAGATACATCTGGAGATATTTCAATGTTTAAAATGGTTGGAAATCCTATAGCTATGAATCCAAATAGAGAATTATATGATTTTATAAAAAATGATTATGACTTATCAAAGAATACTACAATAATTATTGAAAGAAAGGACATAATATATAAAGTAGATTCAAATGTTGAAACTTTATTATAATTTTTTATAAAATTCTTGACAAATATTTATATTTTGATATATTATTAATCAAACTATATAATTAACTGTTATGATGAGGAGAGTAGTATAAATTATTATTTATAGAGAGATAATCCATAGGCTGAAAGATTATTATTAATATTTATATGAAAATCACCTTGGAGCAATATGTCTGAAACTAGTAAGACATTTCGCAGAAATGCGTTATATTTATTTGAGTGATAGTATTTTTACTATAATTTGGGTGGTACCGCGATAAATTCGTCCCTAAGCATATGCTTAGGGATTTATTTTTTATATAAATTATTTAAAGAAAAGGGTGAAAATATGGATAAGTTTGAACAGTTATCAAATGAAGATGTAAAGGTAAAAGAAAAAGATATATCTGATTTTTGGGATGATATAGATATATTAGAAAAAAGCATAGAAACAAGAGAAGGGAAAAAACCTTTTGTATTTTATGAAGGTCCTCCAACTGCTAATGGAAGGCCAGGAATCCATCACGTGCTTTCAAGAACATTAAAAGATTCTGTATGTAGATATAAAACTATGGAAGGTTATCAAGTTAAAAGAAAAGCAGGATGGGATACACATGGATTACCTGTAGAAATTGAAGTTGAAAAACAATTGAATTTAAATAACAAGCAAGAAATAGAAGAATATGGCCTTGATAAATTCAATGAAAAATGTAGAGATTCAGTATTTAAATATGAAAATTTATGGAGAGAAATGACTAAAAGAATGGGATATGCTATTGATTTAGATAATCCTTATATAACACTTGATAATGACTATATAGAGTCAGTATGGTGGATATTAGATAAATTTAATAAAGAAAATATGATTTATGAAGGACATAAGATATTGCCATATTGTACTAGATGTGGTACTGGACTTGCATCTCATGAAGTTGCACAAGGTTATGAAGAAATTAAAACAAATACAGTTATAGTTAAATTTAAAAGAAAAAATATAGATGAATATTTCCTTGTATGGACTACTACTCCCTGGACACTTGCTGCAAATGTTGCTTTAACAGTACATCCTGATGTACAATACACAAAAGTTAAATCTGAAGGTGAAGTGTATTATTTAGCAGAAGATTTATTAGATAATGTATTAGGAGATAAGGAATATGAAGTTTTAGAAAATCTTACAGGTAAAGATTTAGAGTATATGGAATATGAACAATTAATGCCTTTTGTAGAAGCTGATAAAAAAGCATTTTTTGTAACTGTTGCAGATTATGTAACTACAACTGATGGTACTGGTATAGTACATTCAGCACCTGCATTTGGTGAAGATGACTATAATACTGGAAGAAGATATGATTTACCTGTATTACAACCTGTAAATGAAGATGGAAAATACACTACAACTCCATGGGAAGGCATGTTTGTAATGGATGCAGATATAGAAATTATAAAATGGCTTGCTGAGAAGGATAAATTATTTAAAAAACAAAAAATGGCTCATAATTATCCTCATTGTTGGAGATGTAAGACTCCATTATTATACTATGCAAAGCCTAGTTGGTATATAGAAATGACTAAACTTAAGGATCAATTGATAGAAAACAATAATAATGTAGAGTGGTATCCAGATTATGTAGGAGAAAAGCGTTTTGGAAACTGGTTAGAAAATTTAAATGATTGGGCTATTTCTCGAAGTAGATATTGGGGTACACCACTTAATATTTGGAGATGCGATAGTTGTGATCATACAGAGAGTATAGGATCTAGAAAAGAACTTGTTGAAAAATCTATAGAGGATATAAATGAAAATATTGAACTTCATAGACCATTTGTAGATGATGTTCATATAAAATGTGAGCATTGTGGTTCAACTATGACAAGGGTAAAAGATGTTATTGACTGTTGGTTTGATAGTGGTTCTATGCCTTTTGCGCAACATCATTATCCATTCGAAAACAAAGATAATTTTGATGAATTATTTCCAGCAGATTTTATATGTGAAGGTATAGATCAAACTAGAGGTTGGTTCTATTCATTACTTGCTATATCAACTTTTGTTAAAGGAGAAGCTCCATATAAAAAAGTTCTTGTTAATGATCTTATATTAGACAGAGAAGGTAAAAAAATGTCTAAATCAAAAGGAAATACAGTAGATCCTTTTGAAATGTTTGATAAATATGGTGCAGATGCACTTAGATGGTATCTATTATATGTATCACCAGCTTGGTCACCTACTAAGTTTGATGAAGAAGGTCTAAAAGAAGTACAAAGTAAATTCTTCTCAACTATTAAAAATGTATATAATTTCTTTACACTATATGCAAATACTGATGGAATTGATCCAAAAGAATTTAATATTGATTATAAAAATAGACCAGAAATAGATAGATGGATTCTTTCAAAATATAATAACCTTATAAAAGTTACAAAAGAAAATATGGATAAATTTGATTTAACAAAAGTAGTAAGAGAAATACAAGAATTTGTAAATGAAGACTTAAGTAACTGGTATATAAGACGTTCAAGAAGAAGGTTCTGGGCTACAGAATTAACTGATGATAAAAAAGCAGTATATAATACAACATATGAAATATTACTTGGTATTTCAAAGATGGTTGCACCATTTGCACCATATATTTCTGAAGAAATCTATAGAAATTTAACGAATAATTTATCTGTTCATGTAGATTATTACCCAGAAACTAATACTGATTTAATAGACCCTACAGTGGAAGAAAAAATGGATTTAGTAAGAGATTTAGTTAAGTTAGGAAGAGCTTCAAGAGAACAAGTAAGAATCAAAGTACGTCAACCAATATCAGAGGTTATAGTTGATGGAAAATATGAAGATTTAATTTCAGACTTAGTTCCTTTAATCAAAGAAGAATTAAATGTAAAGAATGTAGTATTTGCAAAAGATTTAAAAGAATATATGAGATTTAACTTAAAACCTAATTTCCCTGTTGCAGGACCTAAACTTGGTAAAAAGATTAAGTTTTTTGCTAAAGCACTTAATAGTTTAGATTCTACAGAAGCAGTAAACAAACTAGAGAACAATGAAGAATTAACTGTTGATTTAGATGGGGAAGATTTCACTTTCTCAAAAGAGCTTGTAGATATAAGAATAGAATCAAAAGAAGGATTTACTGTATCTATGGAGAATAATTTATTTGTAATATTAGATACTACCCTTACAGATGAGTTATTAAATGAAGGATATGCAAGAGAATTTATATCTAAAGTACAACAAATGAGAAAAAATAATGATTATGAAATGATGGATAATATAAAGATTTATTTTAATGGTGATATTGAAATAAATGATGCTATTAATAAATATAGTGATTATATAAAGTCTGAAACACTTGCAGTAGAAGTAAATAGTGTGGATGATAAAGATCTAGAAGTTCATAATTTAAATGGTCATGACACAGGTATAAAAGTAGAAAAAAATTAATTTATAAGCTAGATCAACTAGATTGATCTAGCTTTATTTTTTATTAATTTTGGGTATATTATTATTTGAAAGGAGAGGTTTCATGATTAAATTAATAAAAAATGGTGAAGTGTACAATCCAGAATACTTAGGTAAAAGAGATATATTGATAATTGGAGATAAAATAGGATATATAGAGGAAAATATTGAATTACCAGATAGTGTTTTAGATATTCAAATAATAGATGCAAAGGGAAAGTTAGTAGTACCAGGTTTTATTGATTCTCATGTTCACATATGTGGAGGAGGAGGAGAGGGTAGCTTTAAATCTAGAACTCCAGAAATAAATTTAACTGACATAACTACAGGAGGAGTAACTACTGTTATAGGAGTACTTGGTACGGATGGTACTACTAGAACTATGACTAATTTACTTGCTAAAGCTCGTGGGCTTGAAGAAGAAGGAATAACTTCTTTTATTCAAACAGGGTCATATCAAATTCCAGTTAGAACAATAACAGGTAATATTCAAGATGATATAATATTAATAGATAAAATAATAGGTTCAGGAGAAATTTCCTTGGCAGATCATAGATCCTCTCAACCAACTTCAGCTGAACTTGCACGACTTACAGCAGAAACACGTGTTGGTGGCATACTTTCTGGGAAGGCAGGTATTGTAAATATTCATATGGGAGATAGTAAAGATACTACAAAATTATTATTGGATGTAGTAGAAAATTATGATATACCAATAACCCAATTTTTACCTACTCATATGAATAGAAATCCATATTTATTTGAAGATGCGATAGAATATGCTAAAAAGGGTGGATATGTTGATTTTACTACAAGTACAACTGAAAAGTTTTTAGAAGAAGGTGAAGTGCCTTGCGGAAAGGCTTTAAAAACAATGATAGAAGCTGGAGTATCAAATAAAAATATAACATTTACATCAGATGGACAAGGAAGTTTACCAGATTTTAATGAAAAAGGAGAATATATAGGGTTACAAGTAGGAAAAGTTAAATCTCTATATGAAAAAGTTAAAGAATCAATACAGGTTTTTGATGTACCTATAGAAGAAAGTTTAAGACCAATTACATCTAATCCAGCAGATATATTAAAATTACAATCTAAAGGGTATATTAAAGAAAAGAATGATGCTGATATTGTTTTATTAGATAAAGATTCTTTAGAAATAGATACAGTTATAGCAATGGGAAAAATAATGATAAAAGAAAAAGAGATAATTGTGAAAGGAACATTTGAATAAATAAAAAACATCGTCTTAGACGATGTTTTTTATTTTGATTAATGTAATATCATATTTTTTTTATTTAATTCTTTTTGATAAACAACAATAAGCTTGTCCAGTTCTTGACTTAATGTAACTATTTCTAAATTAGTGAGCTCATTTAAATTTTTTGCTATTAGATTATTTAAATCTTGTCTTGTATTATTCAATTTTGATAAATAATTTTTATCCATGAATATCCCCCTTTGTTTTATACTGAAATCTCTAATCCCTTAATATTATTATATAACTATAGTTTATATTTTTCAAGTTATAATTTAAATTTTTTTAACTATAGTTTTAATTTATAAAAATATAATTATAAATAATTAAACTGTACTTTTAATGTCGAATTGTGTATAATTATAATATAGGATAGGAGGATGTTTTATGATTAGATCTAATTTAAGAATAATAATGGCTAAAAAAAGAATAAAAAATGTCACTGAAGTGGCAGAATTATGCCAAATTTCAAATCCTACTATCACAAAATTAAATAATGATAGAAAACTAGAATCACTTAGTTTAGAAACAATATTAAAATTATGTGCTGGTCTTGAATGTACAATGGAAGAGTTAATTGAAGTAGATTATGATGAAATTGGAAAATTATTAAAGTGAAATTAAAACTAATTGAAAAAAATTATCATTTAAATGTTTAAAAAATTTGGTATGGGGAATATATAGTATTGTGAGACTTAATTTATAATTCTAAGGAGGAAAATGATTTATGGAAAGATTAGTAGGAAAACCAGCACCGGATTTTAAAATGCCAATAGTTAAAGGAAATGGAGAAGAATTTGGTGAAGTAAAATTAGATGATTATAAAGGCGATTGGTTAGTAATGTTCTTTTATCCATTAGATTTTACATTTGTTTGCCCAACTGAAATAACAGGATATAGTAAACAATGTGCAAAATTTGAAGCAGAAGGCGCTAGAGTATTAGGAGTAAGTACAGATAGTGAACATTCACATAAAGCTTGGATAAATGGTGACTTAGGAAAATTAAATTTCCCACTTGCTGCAGATAAAACAATGAATGTATCAAGAGATTATGGAATTTTAGTAGAAGAAGATGGTGTAGCATTAAGAGGATTATTTATAATAGATCCTGAAGGAATAGTAAGATATTCAGTTGTACATGATTTAAATGTAGGACGTAGTGTAGAAGAAACTCTTCGTGTACTTAGAGCTCTAAAAACTGGTGGATTATGCCCAATAGATTGGGA
Organism: Senegalia massiliensis; assembly: GCF_900626135.1. Lineage (NCBI taxonomy): Bacteria > Bacillati > Bacillota > Clostridia > Eubacteriales > Clostridiaceae > Senegalia > Senegalia massiliensis. Next base: position 797,432 of record NZ_LR130786.1, on the reverse strand, counting down.
AGAAGGAGAAGACTTACTTTAATATATAAGAAGGAAACCCCCTTTATAATTAAGGGGGTTAAAATTTATTCAAATTTATCATAGAATATTAAGTTTTCAGGAATTCCTTTTTCTTTTAACTTTTCAACAGTAGAATCTATCATTCTAGGGCTACCACAAAGGTAAGCTTCTTTATTTTCTCCATTTTCCATATATTTATCTATAGCATCAGTTACTCTACCTATATCACCGGTCCATCCATCTTTCTTTTTAGCTCTTGAAAGTGTTGGAACAAATTTAAAATTAGGCAATTTTTGTTCTATTTCTTTTAACTCTTCAACAAAAAATAAATCTTCCATATATCTTGCTCCAAAATAGAATGTAGCTTTTCTATCTATGTTATTTTCAACCATATGATATAAAATTGATAATATTGGAGCCATACCTGTACCTATTGCTACCATTACCATTTCTCTATCAGTATCTTGATAATAAAAATCTCCATATGGACCATTAAATAATACTTCATTATTTTCATTTAAATGATGATGGACATAAGTTGTAGCAATTCCTTCTGGGACATAGCCTATTATAAGTTCCAATTTATTTTTAAGCATTGGAGATGATGCTATTGAATAAGCTCTATATACTTCTTCATCACTTCCTTTATATTGTGGAGCTCTTAGCTGTACATATTGTCCTGGTTTAAAATCAATACTACCTTCTTTTATATCGAAGGTTAAATGCTTTATTGTAGGAGTTAAATCTATTATTTGTGATACTTTACCTTCATATTCTCTTACATTAAATAATTCTTCAGGTATTTCAATTTTTATATTTTCTTTTACTTTTACTTGGCAAGATAATCGTACATTTTCTTTCATGTCTTCAGGAGTTAGATAACCTAGTTCAGTAGGTAATACAGGTCCTCCTCCTTCTGTTATCTTTACCTTACAATAACCGCAACTACCTTTACCACCACAGGCAGAAGGTATAAATATTTTTTGACTTATAAGAGATGATAGAAGGGTATCTCCACCATCTACTACATAATCTTCATCATCATTTATATTAATAATAACTTCTCCATAATTACCTATAGTATTTTTAGCAAGCGTTAAAAGAAATGCCAAAACACCTGTAATTCCAGATATAGCACCAACTGTAATAACAATCGTTCCCATCTAATCACTCCTTTATTGAATCTGTACTATTCCTGAAAAACCAACAAAAGCAAGGGCCATCAAACCTGTTATTATTATAGTTATTCCAGGTCCTTCTAGTCCCTTAGGTACTTTTGCATATTTAAGTCTTTTTCTAATTCCAGCCAGTGCTACTATTGCAAGCATCCAACCTAGTCCTGAACCTAAACCAAACAACAGAGAAACTATTAAATTATAATCTCTAATAACCATAAATAGTGAAACACCAAGTATTGCACAGTTAACTGTAATCAAAGGTAAGAATATTCCAAGGGCATAATATAAATTTGGAAGGTATCTTTCAACAATCATTTCAACTAATTGTACAAATGCAGCAATACTTATAATGAATATTATGAACCTTAAGTATTCTAGTCCTAATGGAACTAGTACATAATGATAAATCATATAATTTAGAACTGTAGTAAAAGTAAGTACAAAAGTAACTGCTTGACCAAGTCCTAAAGATGTTTTAATTTCTCCAGATACTGCAATAAATGAACACATACCTAAGAAGTTGGTAAGTATCATGTTATTAGTAAATATTGATGCAAAAAATACTACAAACGGATTTAAACCTTCCATTAGCTAACAGCCTCCCCTTTTAATGAATCTTCTTCTTCACTAGGTAGCAGTGATCTTGCTATCCATATAACTATGCCAAGCATAAAGAATGCACCAGGAGCCATAACCATAATAGTCCATTTAGTAAACCATTCTCCTAATACTTGTATTCCAAATATAGAACCAAATCCTAATAACTCTCTGAAAAAAGCTATAATTAAAAGTATAATTGCATAACCTGAACCAGATGCAATACCATCTAAAAATGAATAAAGTGGTTTGTTATTTTGAGCATATGATTCACAACGTCCCATTATAATACAATTTGTTATAATAAGACCTACATAAGGACCTAAAGCTTTACTCATAGAAGGATAATAGGCTTTCAAAACAATATCAACTATTATTACAAAAGAAGATATAATAAGTACTTGGACCATCATTCTTATATGTTTAGGAGTATAATTTCTAAGTATTGATACAGTAAGCTCTGAAAAAGAAGTAACAAATATTAAACCTATTCCCATAACAAGAGAATTAAGCATTAAGTTTGTAACAGCAAGTGCAGAACAAATCCCTAATATTTGTCTATATATAGGATTATCTTGCCATAATCCTAAAGTAAATATTTTTTTTACTTTTTTATTTGCCATTTAGATCTTCTCCTTTCATTAGGTCTTTAAATTCTTCTATGTCCTGATTTAATAAGTTTTTTACTGATTTAGAAGTGAGAGTTGCTCCTGTAATGGCATCTACATTTCCATCTGCTGCAGGTCTATATTCAAGATAATTTTTATTATCTCTATCTAAATCTATATTCCTAAATTGATTTTTAAACCACATTTCATCAATTCTGCCGCCAAGACCAGGAGTTTCGCTGTGTGATACAAAATCAACTCCTAAAAGAGTATTTATATTCTCATCTACAGCAGCATATCCCTTAATAGTACCCCAAAGACCGTTACCTTCTACAGGAAAGGCATATCCTAATTTCTTACCATCTTTTTCTGCCTCATAAATAGTTAGATCATTAACCTTAATAGGTTTTAAATGTTCCCTATATAATTTCTCTATTTTTTTATCATTATCATTTGGATAATCTATATCAAACACATATAAAAGCGTTTTCCATTCGTCTATTTGTGCATTTTGTGCTATAACATCTTTAGTTGTATAGTTTAATAATGATAATACAAGTGTGAAAAAAGCAGTTACTAATATCATAAAAATAATAGGATAACTAAATGATTTTTTTATATTTTTCATGCTGTAACCTTCTTTCTCTTAGCTTTTTTACTCTTTTTATAATATTTTACTCCTTCATCAATTATAGGGGCAAAAGTATTTCCTATAAGTATTGCAAACATTATACCTCCTGCAAATAAAGCATATCCTCTTATAATTACTGTGATAGCACCAATTAAAATTCCATAAATCCATTTTCCTTCTTTAGTTTTAGCAGAAGAGATAGGATCAGTTGCCATAAATACTGCACCAAATAATAACCCACCGCTCATAACTCCAAATAGTGGATTTGGTACAGATGTAAATCCTATAAGTCTTAGTATCAAACTTAAACCTACAAAACCTGAAATTACGGCTGCCATAGTTTGCCATGAGGCTGTTTTTGTATAGATTAGATAAATTCCAGCAAGTATTATTAAAAGTGCACTTGTTTCTCCTAAAGAGCCAGATACATTCCCTAGGAATAAATCTATGTAGTTAGATAGTTCTCCAGTTTCTCTAAAATTTAGCATAGGTGTAGCAGTAGCTATAGCATCTACTGAGCTAGTCATATAACGAGTAAAGCCACCTAAAAATGAGTTTGATACATTTGACCATTCAATAGTAAGTGGTTGTGGGAATGATACATATACAAAGGCTCTTGCAACTAATGCAGGATTAAAAACATTTTTACCAAAACCACCAAATACAGCTTTACCAAAAATTACACCAAATATAATTCCTAAGGTTCCTACCCAATAAGGAGTACTAGGTGGGAGAGTTAATGTGAAAAGAATAGATGTTACAATTACAGCTTCAGATACTTTTCCTTTGCCATATTTCTTTTCAAATATGTATTCTGTAGCACAACCCCAGATTGTAATCCAAGTCATTAATAATAATGACCTCCATCCAAAAAAATAGATTGACGCTAAAATTATTGGTATTAAGGAATAAATAACTTTACGCATCATTTTTTGTTGCATGAAATTGTTTTTTAAGCTAAAAGACAATATTTACACCTCCATGATTTATTTGACTAGATACTTTATACCCAATATTTTCTATAATAAAATAAATAACATAAAAATTTAGCAATATTTTGAATCTTAAGTGCTTAATATAAAACAGAAGTGGTATATATTAAACATAGCATTTATATAAGGAGGAATTACTATGGCTGATGAAGAAGTCAAGAAAAAAGAAGTTGAAAAAAAGCATGACTCTAGTAAAGTTCAATCTACTTTTATAAAATATGCAGCATATATAATTATATTTTTTGGGTTTTTATACTTTTTAGTAAGATATGTATTTCCAATGTTTAGATAATAGGTGATAAATTTATGAAATTAGATCAAATAATAAATAAAGTTGCAAATAGAATCCCCAAACCTTTAGGAATAGATAGAGATTTTGCTATATTAGTACCGCTAATATATGTAAAAGATGAATTACACATATTATATGAAGTTAGGTCTAAAAAACTTAATACTCAACCAGGAGAAATATCATTTCCAGGTGGTAGAGTAGAAAAAGGAGAAACTTTTAAGGATGCAGCAATAAGAGAAACAATGGAAGAATTAAATATTAAAAGAAAGAATATAAATATTATAAACTCTATTGACTATATAGTAATGCCTTTTAATATATCATTATATCCCTATGTTGGAATTATAGAGGATATAAATTTTGAAGATATAAATTATAGTAAATCTGAAGTAGAAAGTATTTTTACTGTTCCATTGAAGTTTTTTCTAGAAAACGAACCTGAAAGATATAATATGGGTATCTCACCCCAGATAGGAGATGATTTTCCTTATCATTTAATAAATAATGGAAAAGCCTATGATTGGAGAACAGGAATTTATCCAGTATTTTTTTATAGATATAGAGATTATGTTATTTGGGGTATGACAGCAAGAATGACAAAGAATTTTGTAGATATTATAAAAGAATAAAATTTTAATATTAGTCCCTGACTTCTTTTAAAGGAGTTTGGGAATTTTTTTATAAAAAATTATTAAATTTTAAAACTTTTTTTATAGTTATATCGTTATTATATATGGAAATGTTTTTAAAGAGAAAAGGGGTGATATCATGCCTACTGATGAAGAACTTATTGAGGAAATAAATAAGGGGTCTCAAGCTGCAATGGAGGTGCTAGTAAAGAAATATTATAAAAGTATATTTTCTTATATTTATCGTAAAATTGGGGACTATCATATTTCCTATGATTTAACACAAGAAGTCTTTATAAAGATGATGAAATCAATAAATAAATATGAAGGAAGGGGAAAGTTTAATAATTGGATATTAAAGATAGCTGTTAATCATTGTAATGATTATTACAAAAGTAAAACATTTAAGAATAGAACAAGGGAAACTCAACTAGAAGATAGGATGTCAGAAAACAACGATAAAGTATGGGATTTATTAAAGAAAAAGATAGAAAGAAACTTAGTTAAAAAAGAAATTTTAAGACTACCTGATTATCAAAAAGATGTTCTAATATTAAGGTATTATCATGACATGAAGTTAAAAGAAATAGCAGATATAACAGAGAGCAAAGAATCAACAGTTAAATCAAGGTTAAGGCAAGGTACATGTAAATTAAAGAAAAATCTATTAGGAGGTGAAGATATTGAAAAGAGAAAAAGAAGATTTTGAAACATATAAAGATATAACAGAAGAAGAATTAGATAATTTGTGGTCTATGATGAATAGCTATACTGTTGAATTACCTAGTGAGAAAGAGATAGATAAATCTATAAATAAATTACGAAAATATGTACCGGATAAAAAGAAAGAATATCATTTTATAGATAGATTTTATTATTTAATAAGAAAAGGAATGTTAGAAATATCATTTATTAATAAATTCTTTTGGGTAATAAGTAGTTTATTGTTTGTCATAGGAGTTATTTGGATGTATTTTAATCGAAATATGAATCCATATCTTATAACTATAACATTATCTCCCTTACCTTTTACATTTGGAATAGTAGAAATATTTAAAGGTAGAGATAGAGGTATGATGGAAATAGAAATGAGCTGTAAAATATCCTATGGAGAAATACTTCTATCCAAATTAACTATAATTGGATTTTATAATATTATTCTAAACACAATTTTTACATTGTTATTATATTCTATAAGTAATTTTAATTTCTTGAGATTAACTATAATGTGGTTCACTCCCTTTACATTTATCTCTGGAATATCCCTATGGCTAGCTATGAAAATTAAGAGCAGCTATACTATGACTATAATAGTATCATTATGGATAAGTTTAGTAATTATGATTATTAATACTCCATTACTTTTAGAGAGGCTTCTTTTAGTAAATATAAGTGCATATGTAGGTATATCAATACTTGGAATTAGTATAAGTTTAATTCAGATAAAAATATTTATAGATAAAAATATAATAAATAAGGAGAGAGGATTATTTGAAATTAATTATTGATAATATAACAATGAAGTATAAAGATAAAATTGCAGTAGAAAAGTTTACTGTTAAACTAGATAAAGGAGTATATGGCTTTTTAGGACCTAATGGATCAGGCAAAACTACATTAATGAGAGTATTGGCAGATCTATTAAGGCCAACTAAAGGTAGAATTTTATTAAACGATAGAGATATATCTACAATGGGGGATGACTATAGAGATATATTAGGATATCTACCTCAAAGCTTTGGATTTTATAAAAGCTTTACTGCTCATAAATTTATGATGTATATAGCAGCTTTAAAGGGCATAGATCAATATAAAGCATTAAAGAAAGTTGATGAATTGTTAGAATTAGTTAATCTTAAAGAACATTCTAAAAGAAAAATTGGAAAATTCTCTGGTGGAATGAAGCAGAGAATAGGAATAGCTCAAGCCTTGATCAATGATCCTAAAATATTGATATTAGATGAACCTACAGCAGGTCTTGATCCAAAGGAAAGAATACGATTCAGAAATTTAATATCAGAAATATCCAAAGATAGGATAGTTTTATTGTCTACTCATATAGTTTCAGATATAGAATATATAGCTAAAGAAGTAATTTTAATAAAAGAAGGAAAATTGTTGGGGATAGATTCTCCAGATAATATATTAGAAAACATGAAAGGAAAAGTATGGAAAGGGACTACGACAGAAGAAAGGTTTAGAAATATAAAGAATGATTATAAAATAAGTAATGTAGTTAGAAAAAATGGTGTACAACTTAGAATAATATCTGATAAAAAGCCTTTTCTAAAGGCTATAGAAGCAGAACCACGATTGGAAGATATGTATCTATATTATTTTGATAAGGAGGTGGAAGAGTGATAAATTTAGTTAAATTTGAGTTATATAAGATAATTAGTAAGAGAAGTTTACTTATTGGATTATTATTTTTTATTTTGATTTATGGATTTGGTACTTTCTATGATTATGAAACTCAAAAAGAGTATAAAAATATTGCAGAAAAAGAATTTAACAGATTTGAAGGGAAACTTACTGAGGAAAAATTAAAATTAGCTCAAGAAGGTCATAAAAAAATTGAGAAGAAAGCTATGGAGGGTTCTCGAAATGGAAAATCCTTTTTAGAGGTGTTAAGTACAAGGGATCGCGCGTTAGATGGAGTGTATGAACATGTTTCAATGGTTGCAGGGATACAGAAAAGAAAAGAAGAACGAATAAATGAATTATATAATAGTATAGAAAACAATGTTTTAAATGACTATAAGCATAAACAATCTAAATTAGAATATAATATGCTCAAAGATATATCAAAGCCTGAGATATATGATGAGTCATTTTGGGGTGGAATTTTAGGGTATTTTGATGGTGTAGGGTTCTTGGCTTTGGGTGCTATTTCTTTATTAGGTTTATCTAGTGTATTTACTGAAGAATATAGTACAAGGATGGATAGATTAATTCTTAGCAGTAAAAATGGAAAAAGCAAGGTTATAACATCAAAAATAATATCTGCATTTATCTTTATAGTATGTATTTGTATAATAGTTTTTATAGTTAATTTTATAACTATTTTAATTTTATATGGTAATAATGTATGGGATATTCCAATACAGAGTTTTTCTCCTATAGCATATTCTCCATATGATTTTACAACAATTGAATTCTTATTAATTCAGATATTATTTAATTTTGTTGGTATATTATCCTTTAGCTTATTAGTTTTAGCATTGTCATCCATAAGTAAATCTTTACTTATACCATTTTTTATAGGAGGAATGGTGTATATATTGCCTGTACTTATAAAGATATATCTTCCTTATCCAAAGGGTTATTCTAGTTATGGCTCAAAACATTGGATAGAAACATTAGAGAACTTGAGTTATGTGGGTGTATCGAAAGCATATGATTTATTTAATGGGTTTTATACCCTAAACATATTTGAACGACCAATACTCTATCCCTATGCTGCTATAGTCATTATGATTATCTTAGGAATACTATCTACTATATTTATATATATTAGTTTCAGAAGACATCAAGTTAAAAGTTAAATAAAATAAGCCCATACTTGATAATTCAAAAGATATGGGCTTTAAATTATATTATTTTTCTTCTATAACAGGTTTAAAACTTGATATGTTTGTATTTTCATTTAGCTTTTTCATTTCTAATGTGATCCATATTCCTGTAACTAATGATGCTAGTATATCAGATATTGGTGCTGCCATCCAAATTCCTTGTAAACCAAATACTTTTGGTAATAATATTATAGCAGGAATTAAGAAAACCACCTGTCTTGATAAACTTAGAAACATTGCATGTTTAGGCTTTCCTACTGCTTGGAAGTAGTTTGAACATACTATTTGGAAACCTATTATTGGTAGCATAAATAGGAATATTTCTATTCCGTTTGTAGCCATCTCAATTAAGTTTTGATTATTTCCACCAAAGAAAGAAATTAATTCCTTAGGGAATGCTCTAGTTATAACATATCCTGTGACAGTAATGAAAGTTGCACCTATTACTGCAAGTTTTAAAGTCTTTTTTACTCTATCAAATTGCTTTGCTCCATAATTATATCCGATAATAGGTTGAGCACCTTGATTTATACCAAATATAGGCATAAGTATAAACATGGTAATACTATTTATAATACCAAATGAAGCAATAGCTGTATCTCCACCATAAGTTTGAAGGTTGTTATTTAGTATAGCATTTATAGCAGATGAAGCTATTTGCATTAGAAATGGTGCAGAACCTATTGCAACAATATTTTTTACTACAGGTAATTGTAATTTGAAATTATCTCTATGGATATTTAATGAACTTTTTCCTCCAAAGAAATAAGATAATACCCATATAGCAGAAGCAGCTTGAGATATTATTGTTGCAAGAGCTGCACCACGTATTCCCATATCTAATACGAATATAAATATAGGGTCAATAATAATATTTAATGCTGCCCCTATTAACATAGTGAGCATAGCAGTTTTAGGATTACCTTCAGCTCTTATAAAGTTATTCATTCCAAATCCTACAGTTTGAAAAATTGCTCCAGCTAATATTATTTGAAGATAATCACGAGAATAAGGAAGTACTGAGCTACTTGCACCAAACAATTTTAATAGTGGATTTAAAAATATAAGTCCTAAAGCTGAAATAATAACAGCTACTATTACAAGCAAAAACATTCCATTACCTAATATTTTTTCAGCTTCTTCTTTTTTATTTTCACCAAGCTTTATAGAGATTAGGGAAGTAGCACCAATTCCTATAAGCATACTAAATGCCATTATTATAAGCATTATAGGGAATCCTATAGTTATACCTGCTATACCTAATTCACCAACTTTACGTCCCACATAAATTCTATCAATTGTATTATATAGTGCATTTACCATCATACCAACTATAGCTGGTATAGAAAATTTAAGTAATAACTTTCCTATTGGGGCACTACCTAATAATTTTTGTCTATCCACATACTACACCTCACATCTTTGTCATTAATTCAACTATATTCTTTATACTTTTAGAAAACTCTTTAGTTTCTTCTTCGTTTAAATTTTGAAATAATACTTTCATCGCATCATCAAATAGAGATTTTTGATATTGCATGTAATTTTCCCCTTTTTGAGTCAAGGATAATAAGTATCTTCTTCTATCATTAGAATCTATCTCTCTTGATACTAAATCTTTTTCTATTAAGGAATCAATAAGAGTAGTTAAACTTCCTTTTCTCATACCTAAGTATTTACCTAATGTAGAAGGAGATAGATATTTATGTCTACCTAAAATCATAATAGTTCTATTTTGATTTTTATTACAATGATAGTTTTTATAATCAGTAGTTCTAAATATTTTACCAACTTTACTATGAAATAATGCTGTGAACTCTAATAAATTTTCATTTATAGAACTTAATTCTTTATCTTTCAAAATTTCACCTCAATTTAATTAGTAATACTAATAGTTAGATTTCTTACTATTAGTATTCTAACTACATTTCTTTTAAAAGTCAAGTATTGATTGAAAAATATGTTAAAAAAATTATATAATAATATTAATATATTTAAGGGGTGGTAATATGCAAAAAATAAAAAAGATAGATACAAAAGATAAAAAGAAATTTTATGGATATTTAAACTTAAAATTAACAGGTCTTATTTGTGAAGAATCAGATTGGCTTGCTAATTTATCTAATAGTTCAGCACTTTTAGGTTTGCTATTGGATGATATAAATTGGGCAGGATTTTATTTATATAAAAAAGGTGAATTAGTATTAGGACCTTTTTGGGGAAAGCCTGCATGTACACATATAGACATAGGTAAAGGGGTCTGTGGTACAGCAGCAGCAACAAGACAAGTACAAATAGTAGAAGATGTAAACAAGTTTGAGGGGCATATTGCATGTGATTCAGCTTCACGTTCAGAAATAGTATTACCTATAATAAATGAAGGAGAGTTAATAGGAGTATTGGATATAGATAGTCCTATAACTAATAGATTTGATAAACAAGATGGTAATTATTTAGAAGAATTTGTAGATATATTAAATAAATATGTAAGTTGGGAAGATATAAAATAAATTAAATAAGGAGATAAAACTGTGAAAAAGGTAGAAATAAGAGAATTAGGGATTTCGAGTTTGGTTAAAGTTACATTATATTTTTCAATTATACCAATAGCTTTAATGATTATAGTAGGGGTATTGGCTTTTATTGTAGGTTTAATTTCAGGAGAAAGAGCAGCTATTGTTTTTGGAATGCTATATCTTGCTATGCCTATAGCAGTTGTAATAATATATGGTGTTACAATGGCTATAGGTGGAGTTTTATATAACGCTTTCTCTTCAAAATTTGGAGGATTAGAAATATTTATAAAAGATAAAGAATAAAAAAGTTCCGTTAATTTATTTTAACGGAACTTTTTTGACTATAAGTACATCTAATTATAAAGAAAAGAGATACAGAAAGAGGTGATTGATATCAATGAGTTAGAAATTAAAGTGTTAATAAAAAACATAAAAAAAGGTAAATTGGTAGTTTTAAATGAATGGATAGAAAATAGAAAAGAGAAATTATATAAAATTGCTTGGTCTTATTTATATAATCATGAAGATGTAGAAGATGTATTTCAAGATACAATAATAAAAGTATACGAAAATATAAAAAAGTTACATAAGAAAAAATACTTTGAAACTTGGTTTATAAGAATCCTTATAAATGAATGTAAAATGAAACTTAGAAAGAGAAAAAAAGAAATCTTAAAGGAAAAAATAAGTTATGAGAAATATCATGAAGATAATTATAATCTTTATGAAGAAATTAATAAATTACAAGATAAATTTAAAGAAGTTATAGTTCTTAAATATATTTCAGAATACACTCAAGAAGAAATAAGTGAAATATTAGATGTTCCTATAGGTACTGTAAAATCTAGAATATATAGAGGGTTAAAAGAACTTAGAAAATTAATGCAGGAGGTGTAATTATGGATTGTGAAAAATGCAAACAAAATATTGTTGACTATATACATGGAGAAACTCAAGACAATGAGGAAGTAAAAAAACATTTAGAAATTTGTGAAGAATGTAAGTTAGAATATGAAAATTTAAAAGAAACAATAGGTTATTTAAAAACTAATAGCCAAAAAATAAATACTAATAAAGAATTAAATTTAAATAAAAATATAAAAAAGAATAAAATAAGAAGTGTTAGGAGAACTGGACTTATAGCAATATTTCTTTCAATATTTTTAGTAGCTACAGTATTTGCAGCTGAGAAATTAGGTTTCTTAGATTGGTGGAAAGATAGTAGTAAAATACAAACTAATGCATGGGAAGAATTAATAGAAAATGGTGTCGGACAAAAATTAGATATAAGCACAGAAGACAATGGTGTAAAGATAACAGCAAAAGGAATAATAGCAGATGAAATAAATACTTTGGTACTATTAGAAATAGAAAATTTAAATGAAGATAGAAGGTTAACACCATCATATAATGCTATATTTAAAAATCCTACTCACGTTCCTTGGCCTGTAATAGTAGAAGGGGATATAGAAAATTTTTATGAAGATACATCTCCATTCGTGAATATCACAAATATTTATACTGAAGATAAAAATAAGCTAAACATATTAGTAAATACTAATACTATGACCAAAGACAAAGGAAAATTCACACTAAATATAGATACACTAGAAACTATGATAAATGAAAGTGAAGAAGATATTAAATATGTAGAAGGAAACTGGACATTAGAAATAGAAGGAGAAAAAATTCCTTCAAAGATTTATGAAGTAGGGAAGGAAATAAATTTAGATGGAAATGAAGTGATAATTGATAAAGTAGTTATAGCACCAACAACCACTCAAATAGATTATAGATTTAAGGTAGAAAATGAAAAAGTAAGATATAACTTAGATTCAATTGATTTTTCCATGGAATATAAGGGAGAAAGATTTGCTAATTCACCTATAAGTTACGATAAATATTCAGATTACACAGCAGATGATGAAGGATATACTAATAGAAAATATCATCTATATCCTTTATATTTAAAAGATCCAAAAGAAGTTACTTTAAATATAGATACAAAAAGATATTCTACTAGAGGAGAAAGGTATTATGATATAGATTGGGGTAATTTACCTGAAAAAATAGAGTATAATAATAGTGAATTAACAGTTAAAAGTATAGATATAGGAGAAGAAAAAACAGAAATAATAATAGAAGAAGATAATAGTAAGGATAGGAAATATTTAAAATCAAATATAACTTTTAGAAAATCAAATAATTTAGAGAATGAAGAATATGATAGACCTTATATGCATAGTGGTGATTATCTTTTGAGAGGTGAATATACAAAATATGAAGTTGAAAATATTAATACAGATGAAAGTGAAGATAAATTAAAAGGATTTGAGAATAATAAGGAATATGTCTACGCAGAAGAACAAAAATTCATTATAAGAAAAAATGACTTTGAAGAAGCTGGAATCCCTGAATTATATAAAAAGAAATATATAATTCCCGAGTATTTAGTGATTCATAGCCAAGAATATATTGATTTTCCCGATAAAAAAGTAGATATAAAACTAAAATAAAAAAAATGTAGGCTTAAGCCTACATTTTCTTTATTTTACTATAACTTGATGATATTTTTTCTTACCTTTTTTAATTAATAATTTATTATCTACAAAATCATCAAGTGTAATTTCTTTTTTAAAATCAGTTATTTTTTCATCATTAACAGAAACTCCACCTTGTTTAACAAGACGTCTTGCTTCACCATTTGAAGAGGTAAGTCCTAAATCTGTCATAAGAGCAAGAAGTCCTATTCCATCATTAAACTTAGCCTTTTCCATTTCTGTAGATGGAATATTTGCCATATCATTTCCACCAGAGAATAATGCTTTAGCTGCTTTTTGAGCTTTCATAGCTTCTTCTTCTCCATGAACTATTTTTGTAAATTCAAAAGCTAGTATTTCTTTTGCTTTATTTATTTCTGCACCTTCAAGATTACCAAGTCTTCTTACTTCTTCCATAGGTAAGAATGTAAGCATAGCTAAAGTGTTTTCTACATCAGCATCATCTATATTTCTTAAATATTGGTATAATTCAAACGGTGATGTCTTATCAGGATCAACCCACACTGCTCCTGATTCAGTTTTACCCATTTTTTTACCTTCACTAGTAGTGAGAAGTTTAAAAGTAAGTCCATAAACTTGTTTTTGTTCTTTTCTTCTTACTAAATCTACTCCAGCTATAATATTTGACCATTGGTCATTTCCGCCCATTTCAAGTTTACAACCATATCTTTTATTTAATTCTAAAAAGTCATAAGATTGCATAAGCATGTAATTAAACTCTAAAAAAGATAATCCTTTTTCAAGCCTTGATTTAAAACATTCAGCTGTAAGCATTCTATTTACTGAAAAATGTTTACCAATATCTCTAATAAATTCAATATATTTTAAATTATCTAACCAATCTTTATTATTTGCAGCAAATCCCTTTTGTCCGTCTAAATCTAAGTATTTAGACAATTGGTTTGTAAGACCACGTACGTTTTTATCAAGTTGTTCTTCTGTAAGCATCTTTCTTATATCTGATCTTCCTGATGGATCACCTATTTTTGCAGTTCCACCACCTACTAGTGCAATAGGTTTATGTCCTGCTTTTTGCATGTGCATCATTACCATAACTTGAACAAAGTGACCTACATGAAGACTATCTCCTGTAGGATCAAATCCTACGTAAAAAGTAACAGATTCCTTGTCTAATAATTCTCTTATTTCATCTTCATGTGTAGCTTGTTCTATAAATCCACGTTCTACTAAAATATCATATATATTACTCATTTTAAAACCTCCTTATAAAATTCATTTTAAGCAATAAAAAAAGTCCTCTCAAATCCTAAAGGACGAGAAAACTCGTGGTACCACCTTAATTTACATCTATAGATGCCTCATTATACTACGTATCATGTAGAAGTCGCTATAGTTTCCTATAGAAGCTTAAGAATCGTAATTCACTTAATTTTTGGGCAGATTTTTCACCAACCAATCTGTCTCTTATTTCCCTTAAAAAAGCTACTATTTCCATCAATGCTTATATCTCTATTTTAATATATAATATATATAATAGCCTAAAATGTCAATACATATTCAAATTTTTATAATATAATATTAATAAGGGAGATGTTTTAAGTGGATAAAAAAATAAAAATTAATAAAGATAAAAAGTTAATAATGATAGGAAAAATCAAAGATTACTTTTTAAAAGAAAGAGGAGATGATTTAGGGGATTTAGCTGCTGAGTTAGTATTGGATTTTTTTATAGAAGAATTAGCTCCGGATATATACAATACAGCTATAGAAGATAGTTATACATATATAAATGATAAATTGCAGGATTTATTTGCACTTCAAATAGTAAAGAGGAAATAAAAAAATAGACTGATTCATAACTAATTTAATTAGTTATGAATCAATCTATTTTTTAATTTATGTTTATTTTACCATTAGTAGTATTTAAGTCAAATATCACTTGATTGTCAATAGAACCTTCTTTGTGAGCTTTTATATTTTGGTTTTTATTATTGTAATCATAGACTATATTAGATAGATTCAAGTCTATATTAGAATTAGTGGTATTTGCATCTATTTTATAGGGATTTTCAAATTTATCTAAATTAATGTATATCCCTGCATTTGAAGTGATAAATCTAATTGTTTTTATGGAATCTGTGTCTATATTATTTAAATGAATTTTACCATTAGATGTTTTGCTTATTACATTTATAAGTTTAGAATCTTCAATTCTTATATAAGAGTTTGAAGTATTTATATTCAATGTATTAATTTCTCCATCATTTACTATAACTTTAGCATTTTTTGTAGATAAAGTTGCCTTATTACATTTTGTGTCGTGTAAATAAATAGGAGAATTTTTAGTTGATAAATCAACGGAATAATCACAGTTTATGTCAGATAAACTTATAGAAGCATTTTTAGTAAATGCAGAAATGTTTTTAGAGTATAAATCTAATATATCTATTTTACCATTAGTAGTGTTTATTTTTATATTTTCATATTTCATATGAGGTAATGATATATCTAATTTTACTGCTATATCTGAATCAAATAAAGGTTTTAATATTATATTATTATCTGATTTATTTAAACTCATAATTTTATTTTCTGTTGATATTTTATTTTTTTTCAAATAACAAGTAGCTTCTACATAAATATAATTTTTACTCCATGGATTTATATTTATATCTCCATTTATACTTCTAATATCTAATACTGGACTTTCTATATCATTAATTTCTAATTGTATATTTTCTTCTTTTATTTCATATCGTCCTAATATATTATATAGATTATCTTTATCCATAAATGAATTAAAAGTTGACATTATTTTATCAGCAAAGGACCCTGTACCTTCAGAAAAATCCTTTCCAAATTTCTCAAATTTTTCTTCAAATTTTTCACCAAATTTATTAAAGCTACTTTCTAGTTTGTTTATTTTTTCTTCAAATTCTTTTTCCCAATCTTTATTGTGTTTAGATTTAAAATTTGATTTTGAATTATTGTTAGTTTCATTTTTATTTTCAATTGCATCTAAAAGTTTAGCAGCTTCTTCTTCAGAAATCTTACCTTCTTTTAACATTCTAAGAATCATCATTTTCTCTTCATTCACAAGAATACCTCCTAAAATAAATTATTCATTGATCATATTTAATGCTTGTTCTGCTGTTATTTCACCATCAGATAATTTTTTTAATATTTCTGTTTTACTAATTTGTCCAGTTATTTGAGGTTTATATCCTAAATCTCTGATGACATTTTCTAATTTGTTTCTTACAGTGGGATAAGATATACCCATTTCTTTTTCTATTTCTTTAATATTACCTCTGTTTTTAATAAATACTTCTATAAAGTTTTTTTGCTTAGGAGTTAATCTACAAAATTTACATTGAGTAAATTCTCCTTCAATAGTAGTACCACAACTATTACATGTAAGTCGAGTGATATTTAATTTTTTATCGCAAACTGGACATGTACCTAAAGTTTCTTTTTTCATATAATTCTCCTTTACTATAAATTTTAGAATTATCTAATAATTATTATCTTTAATTATATTATAACCTATTATTTTAAAAAATCAACACTAATATTAAAATAATTAATATAAAAATTAAAATAATTAATATAAAAATTAAAATAATTAATATAAAAATTAAAATATTTAAGAATAATATATAATATTATTTAATATTCAATTTGTGCATTAAAAAATGGACTCATATGAGTCCATTTAGAATTAAATTTATTATTTTACTTTTACTTCTTTGCTGTTTTCCCATAAACCATGTATATTACAATAACTTACTACATGAATTGTACCTGATTTATTTGTTTTAAAGTATGTTGCAACTTGAGGTTCATCAAATATATCAGATTCACCATGTGCATCAAAATTAGCTGTATAAATTTCAACTGGGAATTTTCCATCTTCTGGCTTGAAGAATATCTTAAACCACTTAATATGGTGTTCCAAAGTATTTGGATGAGCAATTTCATCTCCAATAGAAACTTTCAGCTCTGTAAGTTCACCTGCATTAATAGTATCTTCAATGTGAATTACTGGTACGTGTTTTTCACCTTTCCAGTCACCTGTTTGTAATAAATTACCTAAACTTTTCATTTAAACATCCTCCCTTAATTTTTAAAAACTTCATTCCTTAATTAATATACCCTTTTAATTATATTTAACACAAAAAAATTAGCTTTGGCTAAGAAAATTTAAAATTAGATATAATAGATAATAAATAGTTTTTCTGATAAAATATAATTAGTTATATGAAGGAGAGGTTTGATGAACAATATTAAATTAATAGCAACAGCTACTTTTGGGCTTGAAGCTATAGTTAAAAGAGAAGTAGAAAGTTTAGGATTTAAAGATATAGAAGTAGAAAATGGTAAAGTTATATTTTCTGCAAAGCTAGAAGATGTTCCAAAAGCTAATTTATGGCTTAGAACTGCTGATAGAGTTTTATTATTAGTAGGAGAATTTAAAGCTTTATCATTTGAAGAGTTATTTGAAAACACTAAAAAACTTCCATGGGGAGATTTAATAAGTAAGGATGGAGAATTTACGGTAACAGGTAAATCAATAAAGTCAAAATTGTATAGTGTTCCTGATTGTCAATCAATTGTAAAAAAGGCAATAGTGGAAAAGATGAAAGAAAAGTATAGGACAGATTGGTTTAGTGAAACTGGTGCTAAATATACTGTTCAAGTAGCTCTTCTAAAAGATATAGCAACACTTACAATAGACACTTCTGGAGTTGGACTTCATAAAAGAGGATATAGAAAAGAAGCTATGGAAGCACCACTTAAAGAAACACTTGCAGCAGCACTTGTGCAGTTGAGTTTCTGGAGTCATGATAGAGTATTATTAGATCCATTTTGTGGTTCAGGTACAATCCCAATAGAAGCAGCAATGATAGGAAGAAATATTGCTCCAGGATTAAATAGAAAATTTGCATCAGAAGACTGGGATATAATTCCTAATGATTCTTGGAAAAAAGAAAGAATAGAAGCATTTAAGTCCATAAAACACGATAGAGACTTAAAAATATATGCATCAGATATGGATAAAAAAGCAATAGATATAGCAAAAGATAATGCTTTTAAGGCAGGAGTAGATGATTCAATTGATTTTAAAGTAAGAAGATTTTCTACAATAAATATAAAAAATAAATTTGGAGTAATCATAACTAATCCTCCATATGGTGAGAGACTAGGTGATAAAAAAGAAGTAGAAGAATTATATAAAGATATGGGGAAAGAATTTAAAAACCTAAGAACATGGTCAAAATATATAATAACTTCAGATGAAAATTTTGAAAAGCTTTATGGGAAAAAAGCTTCTAAAAAGAGAAAATTATATAATGGTAGAATAAAAGTAGATTATTATCAATACTTTGGACCAAAGCCTAAAAAAGATTAAGAAATAATTTCTTAATCTTTTTTTGTAAATATAAAGGTTTTTAATACATAAATATAGAATATTAAAATAATGATTGATGGGGGTATTTATAATGGGAAATGTACAATTTAGGAATATGAGTTTTTTATTAATAGTTGGTGTCTTACTGCTTAAAATAACTATAGGAATACCTGATTTTGTTTTAATAAGTGGAGTGATAATTAGCATAATATTAAGGTTAATTTCTATGCCAATTATAAAAAGTTACATATATAAATTAAAGGGAGACGATTAAAATGCTAAATCATAAAGGAACCATAGTTTTAGAAACTGAAAGGTTAATATTAAGACCATTTAAAGAAGAAGATGCGGAAAAAATGTATAGTGGATGGGCAACAGACACTGATGTTACAAGATATGTAACATGGGCACCACATGAATCAATAGAAGAAACTAAAAAGCTAATAAAAATATGGATGGAAGAAAATAAAAGTATAGAAAATTATCATTGGATTATAGAGTTTAAAGCTAATAAAAATATAATAGGAACAATTGGACTTTTAGGAGTAGACAATAAAAATGAAAATAGTGAAATAGGGTATTGTATAAGGAAAGATTATTGGAATAAAGGCATAACAACAGAAGCATCTAAAGTAGTATTAAAGTATGCTTTAAATGAAGTAGGATTTATTCGTGTGACAGGAAGACATGATATAGAAAATCCAGCTTCAGGGAAAGTTATGGAAAAGTGTGGGTTTAAATATGAAGGTACACTTAGAAAGATAATTAAAAATTCAAGAGGTCAATTTGCAGATTGTAAGTATTATTCTGTACTTAAAGGTGAAGTTATTTAAGAGGTGACAAACATGTTAGATATTAATAATATTGAAGTTCAAAGGGGTATAGGTGAATATAATAAATATTGTAGGGATAAAAGTGTTGTAAAAAACAATAATTTTTTTATAGCAATCCATAATAATGAAAATATAATTGCTACAGGAGAGCTATATATAATTAGTCAGAGGGTTTCTAAGTTGAATATTTATATAGAAGTAGAAGGAGCAGATAAAGAAAAAGTAACCAATTTATTTATAGATGAAATATTATAGATGTAGAAATTATTTTGAAAGTATAGAAAATGATTAAGGAGAAATAAGATAGAAGGATATTTTAGGGGGTACCTATGGAAAATAGGAATTGGTCTGAGAAAATACAAAGTATATATAGTTTAGATACTAGTAGAGATTTAAGGTTTACAGAAAATAAAATGGAAGAGATAATTGAATTTATTAGAATTAAAAATGCAAAGGATATATTAGAGGTTGGATGTGGAACTGGTACTTTTACTAGAAAGATTAGGAGATATTTACCTAAAGATATAAAAATAACTGGTTTAGACATGGATCATAACTTTATAAATTATTGCAGAAGGAACGCTGAAAAAGAAAAATTAAGTAATATTCAGTATATTGAAGGAGATGCATTATCATTACCTTTTAATAATAATACTTTTGATGCGTGTACATCTCATACTGTAATAGAACATGTACCAAACAAGAAATTCTTGGAAGAACAATATAGAGTATGTAAAGAAGGTGGATATGTATCTATATTAAATATTAGACCAGAGTTAGCCTTAACGAGTAAAGATAATATTACACTAACTACTAGGGAAAAAGTTCTCATGAAGAAAATAGGTCTATATACAAAAAAAGTAAAAGATGAATTAAAGGTAGGAAAATATTTTGATAACCCTCAAAATATATTAAGATTATTTGAAAAAGTTGGGTTTAAAGAAATACATTTAGATACGCTTAATTATGTTAGTTGTACGGATGATGCTAGAAATTCTTATAAAAGAAAAAGACTAATAATAGAATCAGAACATGAGAGTATATTGGAGTTTATAAATATGAGTATAGGTGCAAAAGAAAGTATATTAAATGTTAAAGAGAAAGATGAATTAATGGGATTAATTAGTGAAAGATATGTTAAAAGAATAAATATGTTAGATGAAAATAAAAGACTTTGGGATTTTAATATATCTCCCATGATAATTATTAGTGGACAAAAATGAGGTGATTGTAAATGAGAGAAGTATTACTTAAAAGCAACAATAAACTTCTAATTAGAGAGACTATAAAAGAGGATGCAGAAAAATTAATAAATTATATACAGGAAATTTCTGCTCAATCTGACTTTCTTACATTTGGTAGGGGAGAATTTAATATTTCTGTTGAAGAAGAAGAAAAAATGTTAGAAAATATTTTGGCTTCAAATAATAGTCTAAATATAATAGCAATAATAGATAATAAAATAGTTGGAAATTTGACCTTTAGAGGTGGGCATAGACCAAGGATTAAGCATACTGGAGAATTTGGAGTAAGTGTATTAAAAGAATATTGGTGCATAGGTATAGGGAAAGAACTAGTAAAGCATTTGATAACTTGGGCAGAAGATGGGGATATAATTAAAAAAATAAATTTACGAGTTAGAGAAGATAATACAAAAGCTATAGAATTGTATAAAAAACTAGGATTTAAAAAAGAAGGTATAATAACAAGAGATTTATATTTAAATGGAAAATACTATAGTTCAATACAAATGGGGTTGGAATTAGATTAAAGGGAGGTAGCTTAAATGAAAAAGAAAATTGGAGTATTAATTTTTTTCTTAGTAATATCTGTCATGTTATCAGCTTGTACTGATGATAATGAAGATGTTGAAAATGCAAAAGTAGAAGAGTTAGAAGAGAGAATTTATGAACTTGAAAACAAAAATGAAGAATATGAGAAAAATCAAAAAGAATTAGCAAAAGGATTATTTAGATATGAATTAAGTATTGGTGATGAAGAAATTTTAAATAGTGAAATTACAACAGATAAAAAAGAATTTTCAATAATACTTAGTGAGAGATATCCTAATATTACAACTCAAAATGAAAAGTTAAATGAAATTATAAAATCAGGAAAAATAAGTGGAAATCATTATAATGAACATATAAAATCCTTAACTCCAAAACCAAATGAAGAAACTATGACAGATGGTACAATAGTTACTGCATTTCATTATATATATAAAGATTTAAAAGTTGGAGATACTATAAAAATAGAAATAACAGATCAATTAAAAGAAAGATTAGGATTTAATTCAAATACTGTAGAAATCACTGTAGAGTAAAATATAAGACTAAATTATAATAATTTAGTCTTATATTTTTTCATCTAATATGTAAATTTTTTTAGCATCTGCCTGAACTGGATATGACTCTCTTACTCCACCTTCAAATATTATCTCAACCATCAGACCTTCTTCTAAATCTTCTATATTAACTTTTTTAGTTCCATCATAAATTGTTGTGTTACTGTCTACATAAACAGATGCTTTATCATATTCTGTGTCAGATTCTTTTTTTCCTTCCACATAAATAGTATAGGAAGAAGTATTATTAGCTTCTATTTTTTCTATTTCTCCTCTTATACCTATAGCTTCATTTTTCATTTCTTCTGTACAACCTACAAAGAATAATATGGTATAAAGTATTAATAAAGTAAAAATTAATTTTTTCATTAAAATCATCCTTAATATTTAATATTATATATTCTACCCATGTAAATATAAAATATTTCTGTAAAATACAAAATTAAAGTTAAATTTTCAGAAAATTGGGTATAAATACAGAAAATAATGGACCAGTAGGCTATTTATAAGTCTCAGGGTTCATTTTTATTATAAAATTTTAGTGAATAAGGGGGATCTTGATAAATGAATATTTCAATAGCAATGATTACAAAGAATTTTAACTTTAATACTGGATTAGATGATTTTCTTAAAAATGCAGAAAAATTTGGTCATAAGATCTACTCTGTTATAGTGGTGTATTCTCATAAAATTGATAAAACTACACTTAAATACTTTAGTAAAAAAGTAAAGGTTCATGCTGTAAAAATAAATGATAAATCAGACTTATATAAAGATCTACTTTATAAAGGAGTTTCTTCTAAATATATAAATCGTTTATTAAAGGTAAAAACATTATCAACTGATGGAATAGTTCCATATGGAATAAATAGAAATCATGCTATATTAAAAGCTATGCTTACAGGCACTGATATATTATTCTTCATAGATACTGATGTATATCCTTATGTTTTGAGAAAAGAAAAGGGACAAATTATAAAAGAAGAAATAGACTTTATAGGTGCACATATGACTTATATGAAGAAAGAAAATATAATAGTAACTACATCTGATTATTCAGGCTATTATATAATACCACCTATGGAGTTTGAAGGTATGAAGGAACTTTTCATAGGGCTTCAAAAAGAAATTATATATGAATATATTAAGAGTTACAATGTTCACAATTGTCTGAAATTAGATAGTGAAATTAAAGAGCCTTTTGTTACTCACAAAATATTAGGTGGAAATTTAGCTATAAAACTAGAATCATTTGATAAATTGCCACCATTTTATTCTTCATATTACTCACCAGATGGCAAAAATAATGTACTATCTAGAGGCGAAGATACAATTTTAGGATTAAAATCTAAAACAATAAAAGAAGATTTTATAGATATAGATGTTAAGATATTTCATGATACTTATAATAATTATCCTAATGTGCCAGATATAAAAAATAATAAAAATATTAAAGATAGATTTTACTATGCATGTCTTGGTTGGATAGGAAGAAATCCATTTTTAAATTGGTTAATAGACGAAGATTTATCAAATATAGAGGAAGAACAGTTAAAAAATATAAAGTTTGGAGCTTTAAAATTATCAGAATATTTAAATGACGATAGGTTTCTAATATTACCAGAAGCTTTAGAAAATAGTTATAACAACTTGCCTCATGTTATAAAAGATTACAAGAAAACTATTAAAAGTTGGGAAAAAACTATGATTAAACTAAAAAAAGGAGATGGAATATATGAAGATATTATTAATTAATCACTTTCCCCTTGAAGGTTCTGGAAGTGGTGTATATACAAGAAATTTAGCAATAGAACTTACTAAAAGAGGAAATGAAGTGAGAGTAATATTTCCAGAAAATGAAAAACCAAGAGAAGAAATATTTGAACAAAGACCAATATATTTTAAAGGTTTAAATAGTACTGATTGGGATTTAGATTATGATTTTCCATGCTTTACATCTCACCCAAGAAGTATGAATACTTATTATGATTTAAATGATGAACAAATGAAAAATTATATTGATATATTTTTAAAAAGAGTAAAAGAAGAAGTAGATGACTTTAATCCTGATATAATTCATGCTCAACATTTATGGATTGCACCTTTTGCTGCTTCCAAAACAAAAGTACCTTATGTTGTAACAGCACATGGTACAGATTTGAAAGGATTTAAAAAAGATAGTAGATATCATAAATATGCTTTAGAAGGGGCAAGAAATGCATCTAAAATAATAACTATATCAAAACAAGTTGATAGTGAAGTTAAGTCTTTATATGGAGTAAATGATGAAGATACTGAAATAGTTATGAATGGATATGATGAAGAATTATTTAAACCAATGAATTTAGATAGAAAGAAAATTTTAAATAATTTTGGAGTAAATACAAGTCCTGATTATATAGTATCCTTTGCAGGAAAACTTACACATTTTAAAGGAGTAGATGTTTTAGTAAAAGCAGCTAAAACTTATAATAATAGCATAGAGGGTAAAACTGTTGCTACATTAATTGCAGGAAATGGAGAACTTTACTCAGAGCTAGTAGAATTAAAAGATAGATTAAGCATTAAAAATCTTTTCTTTTTAGGTCATGTAAGTCAAAAAAAATTAGTGGATTTATATAATATTGCAGATGTAAGTACAGTACCTTCTAGGGTAGAGCCTTTTGGACTTGTTGCAATAGAAGCACTTGGTTGTGGAACTCCTGTAGTAGTTACAAACCAAGGGGGACTTGTAGATTTTATAAATGATGATGTAGGAACTCTTATAGATGTAGATGATGATATGGAACTTGCATCTGCTATAAAAAATGAACTTACTAGAAATGATAAAGAAGAAAGAAGTAAAAGATGCTATAAATATGCTAAGGAAAACTTCTCATGGAAAAACACTTTAGATAATCTAGAAAAAATTTATGGAGGGGTTAAGAAATGAGAGAAACTGTAGTTATACCGACATATTGGTCCCGAAAATCAACTGAAGGATGGAAAAAAGGAGATGCAATATATGATCATCCTACTCCTGTAGATAAGGAAGGAACATTAAAGAGGACCCTTGAAAGTTTGAAAAATTTAAATGATAAAGACTTTAAACTAGTTATACTTTTATGTCCTACAACAATAGATATAGAGAAAGAAGCTGAAGAAAAGGTTAAAGATATAATAAATAGTGTAGATATGGGAATTGAAACTTTTCTTTTTACTCCAAGAAGTTTAAGGACTATAAAAAGTATTTTTAAATCTTCTGATTTAAAAAGAGAAATAATAGATATGATGAGTTTGAAAGGATATTCTAATGTTAGAAATATGTGTCTTTTTTCAGCCCATATACTAGCTTCAGATGTAGTGATTTTAATAGATGATGATGAAATAATTGAAAATAAAAATTTCATATCTATGTCTAAGAAGTATATAGGTAAAAGGATATATGGTGAAATTATATATGGAGTTGCTGGATACTATCTAAATAAGCATGATGAATATTATGATGATGTAGATATGGAGCCTTGGATGACATATTGGGATAGGTTCGGTAGTAAAGCTAAAGCATTTGATAAAATTATAGGTTGTGAACCAAGATTAAAACAAACTCCTTTTGCTTTTGGTGGAGCAATGGTAATTCACAAGAATCTTTATCAACTTATAGCCTTTGACCCTAATATTACAAGAGGGGAAGATATTGATTATTTAATTAATTCAAAGATGTTTGGATTTAATTTCTTTTTAGATAATAAGCTTTCTGTAAAACATCTTCCTCCTAAAAAAAATCATCCAGTATGGCAAAGATTTAGAGAAGATATTTATAGATTTATGTATGAAAGAGCAAAGCTATCTTCACAATATGCTGTAAATAATATGACCATAGTAAAACCAGAGGATTTTGATCCTTATCCTGGTGAGTTTTTAAAAAATGATTTAGAAGATAAAATATATAAGACCAATGTATTATTATCCTTAGAATATTTAGCAGAAGGTGATATGGAAGCTTCAAAGGAGACTATGAAAAATATTTATATAAGTAAATATGAAGCAGTAAAAGAAAAAGATCCTTTTACTCAATATAGACATATACAAAAAAAATGGCAAAAAATAATTGATTTTACTATACAAAATAGATATCAAATTAGAAAAATAATGGAAAGTGATAATTTATCTAAACAAAATATAGATGCTAAAGAAAAACAAAAAAATATGAGTTTAGAAGATAAGACAAATAAAATAAAAAGTATAAAAGAATTTGGAATTTTTACAGAAGAAGAAATAAAAGAAATCGCACAAATTACAAATATTAAGTTTTTTAATGACAATGAAATGGTATTTAAAGAAGGAGAACAAGACTCAAAATTTTATATAATAGTAGATGGATGTATAAATATATTTAAGCGTAATGAAAAAAATGAAGAAATTTCTTTAGCAACACTTTGTACAGGAAATTTTATAGGAGAAACTGCAATAGCTACAGAAAAATACTATGTAAATGGTAAAGCAACGGAATTTTTAACTGTTTTATCTTTAGAGCAATCACAAATTGAAGAGATAGTTAGGTCAAAACCACAAATGGGAATGAAGTTTCTTCAAATATTTGTAGAGAAGCTTTCTTATAAATTAGGAAAAACAAATAAACTTTATGCAGATTATTTACTTCAAACTTCTCATTTAGAAGATATGAGTTAACAAAAAAAGAATTGGTTTAAACCAATTCTTTTTTTGTTAATTATGAATAGCACCAGTTTCGGTACTTGCTAATATAGACTCATATATAGATTCTGCTGTTGTAGGGTGAGCATGT
Organism: Senegalia massiliensis; assembly: GCF_900626135.1. Taxonomy (NCBI): domain Bacteria; kingdom Bacillati; phylum Bacillota; class Clostridia; order Eubacteriales; family Clostridiaceae; genus Senegalia; species Senegalia massiliensis. The sequence continues at coordinate 770,516 of NZ_LR130786.1, read as the reverse complement.
ATAGTATTCATTAAATCTATATCTTTTAACTTATTTTTTATAGCTAAAGCTATTTCATGAATTAAATCTGTAGCATGAGGACCTATTATAGAACCACCTAATATAACTCCTGTTTGTTTGTCCTTAATTATTTTAACAAATCCTTTAGATTCTCCTAATGTTAATGCTTTTCCATTTGAGGAAAAAGGAAATTGACCAATAGAAACGTCTAAGCCTTTTTCTTTAGCTTGCTTTTCATTTAATCCAACTATTGCTATTTCTGGATCTGTAAATATGGCAGAAGGTATAACATCATATTCCATATCTACATCTTTATCTAAAATATTTTCTACAGCTACTACAGCTTGGTGAGACGCTACATGAGCTAGTTGAATTTTATCTGTAACATCACCTATAGCATATATATTAGAAATATTAGTTTGCATTTTAGTATTTACTTTTATTCCTCTTTTATTATCATTTTTTTCAATACCTAACTTTTCTAAATCTATTTCACCTAAATTTGGTTCTCTCCCTACAGATAATAACACTTTATCACTAGTAATATAATGTAACTTATCATTTTTGCTGAAGGATACAATACTTTCTTTATCTTCAGAATCAATTATTTCTTCAGCTTTTGATGAAGTATATATTTTTATTCCTTTTTCTTTTGCTATGGAAGTAATTTCTGAAACTATATCATTATCGATATTAGAGAGTATATCATTCATATATTCAATAACAGTTACATCTACTCCAAAGTTATTGAAAAGAAAAGCAAACTCCATACCTATTACTCCTCCTCCTATGATGGTGAGTTTTTTAGGTAGTTTATTTATATCCAGTATTTGTTTGCTAGTTAGAACATTTTTAGACTCAATACCTTTAATTGGTATCATAGATACTTTAGAACCTGTAGCTAAAATTATATTTTTAGTATTTATAGTTGTTTCTGTATTATTAGATTTTACAAATACAGTGTTTTTATTTAAAACTTTAGCATCTCCTTTATATAAAGTAACATTATTATTATCAAATAAATATTCTATACCATTAGTTAACTCTTTGACTATATTATTTTTTCTAGAAACTACTTTTTTTATATCAGCTGATATATTTTCAGCACATAATCCAAATTCATTTATATTCTTTAGATTGTCATACATTTTAGCTGAAGTTACAAATGATTTTGTAGGTATACAACCCCAGTTTAAACAAGTCCCACCTACTTTTTCTTTTTCGATTATAGCCACTTTAGCTCCCATTTTTGCAGCATAAATAGCAGCTACATAGCCACCTGGACCTGCACCAATAACAGTGATATCCATATCTATTTCTTCTTTTTTAGGTTTCATTAATCCACCCATATAATTGAATGTACTTTTCTTTTTAGTAGAAGTGTTTTTTAATTCACCATCAACTGTTATAAGTATGTCATCTTTTTTGACTGTATCACCAGTTTCAACCTTAACTGATTTAACAACTCCAGAAGCAGTAGAGGTTATTGTTTTATTACCTTTATTAGATTCTATATCTAATATTTCATCTCCTGATTTTATATTATCATTAACTTTTACATATATTTTTCCTATCTTTCCACTATTAGAATGTCCAGATAATTTTTCAAGTTTAATATCAATTAACATTTTTCTCATCCTTTTCTAATAAATATTAGAGAAAGACAGTATTTCTACTGTCTTATATACCTATCTAAATTATTTAAAGTCTTTTTCAAATTCATTTAATGACTCTTTTAATAATGTTACACTATATGCAATTGAAGGGCCACCACCAAAAGCTACAGCAACCATTGCAGATTCAATTATTTCTTCCCTTGTTGCTCCTGCTTCAAGTGCTTTATAAGTATGGAAGACAATGCAATATTCACATCTGTTATAGCAAGCTATAGCTATACTCATTAACTCTTTAGTTTTTAAATCTAATGCTCCAGGTTCATATGATGCTTCTAAAAGTCCCATAAAAGCCCCTACATGCTTTTCATTAGATTCTGCTAATTCTTCTAATCCACCAGTGAAATCATTTAACATTTTTCTTACATCTGCCATTGTTAACTCCTCCTAAATTAAATTAATATTTTAATATACTTAGTATAGCAAGTAATTTGTTAATTGTCAATCAATAATAAATAAAAAAGTAAACATAATATTATTTAATATTATGTTTACTTGCGTTTGAAACCATTTTATGAAGTACATTCATGAATATTTCCAATTCATCTTCTTTTATACCTGTTGATATTAATTCATTAAATTTTTCTCCCTCTGGTAAAAGATGTACTCTTGTTTCTTTTCCTTTTTGAGTTAATATTATATTTATAACTCTTTTATCAGATTGATTTTTTTTACGTATAACTAATTTTTCTCTTTCCATTCTATCTATTAATCTAGCTATAGTAGATTCTTTAATATTCATAAGTTTTGCTAAATCTCTTTGATTAATATTATTGTGTTTTCCTAAATAATATAGTGCAATCCATTGCACTCTAGTAACTCCTTTTTGATTAAGAATTTTATCAAAGGTTTCAGTAATGATTTTAGTGGAGTTATCTGTAATATAAGATACTCAAGTATCCAAGTTGAACAAAATAATCACCTCTTATTAAATTTAACTAAATTCTTGTTTTATTATTTTATTTTCCCATTTTCTAGACAAATAAAGAATAAATCCTATTAAACATACAGATGCATTACTTAATATCATTGCAAACCATACTGATTTTTCACCTAAAGTGGTAAAGTTTTTAAATATAAGTATCAAAGGTATTCTAAATACCCATAGTCTAGAACCCATAATAAGCATTGCCATGATTGTATGTCCAGAGCCTTGAAAAGTACCATTGAACACTTGAAATATTCCCATTAAAGGTAAAGAAGCAGATATAACTCTTAAGTAAAATGTAGCTTGTAATATTACATCTTCACTATTTGTAAATAAATTTATGATTTGTGGTGCTGTTATAAATACAATAGTTCCCCCTATAATTAAAAATATTGTAGCAAGTGCTGCACTAGTTTTTACAGCTTTTCTTGCTCTTAAAATATTATCCTTACCTAAATTTTGCCCTACTATTGTAGCAAGTGCACTACCTATTCCCATAGCAGGCATGAGAATAAGTGAATTTATTCTATTACCAATTATAAATGCTGTAAGTGTAGCACTTCCAAATGATTTTACAAATACATTTAATACAGCAAATCCAAGAGAGGCAGTAGATTGACCAATTGAAGATGGAAGTCCTACTAAAATAATCTTTTTAAGCCAATATTTTTTAATTTTTAAATGAGACTTATTTAATCTTATACCATCATCTTTTGTAAATAAAATATACATGGCATATATTGCAAGTATTCCTCTTGCTAAAACTGTAGCAATTGCAGCACCACTTACGCCTAAATTAAATACAAAAATAAAAATAGGGTCTAAAATTATGTTTAATGCTACTGAAAAACCTACAAGAACCATAGGAGTATAAGTATCTCCTTGACCTTGCTTTATTGCTTTAAAAGCAAAAAATATAAACATTGTTGGAAGTCCCAAAAGTATTATTCTTAAAAAATCCACACTATAATTAAACAATTCTCCTTCTGCTCCCATTATTGAAACAATAAATGGGGTAGCAAAAAAACCTAATATTCCTAAAACTGTAGAAGAAATAAAAGAAAATGAAATAATTTGACCAGCAACAACTTTTGCCTGATCATTATCATTAGCACCTGTATACTGAGAAATTAGTGCTGTTCCTGCTATTGAAAGACCCACTGCAATTGACATCATAAAAAAAATAATTGGCCAGACAAAACCAACTGCATTTACTTCTATATCTCCAAGTCTACTTACAAAAAAAGTATCTGTTAAATTATAAATTGTCTGTATTAAATTATTTATCATAAGCGGAACAGATAAAGTTAATATGACTTTTGCCATATCTCCTTTTAATATTAATTTTCGTTTTTCAGTATAGTCCATAGTGTCCCCCTTAATTATAGTTACCTATAGTATATCAAAAGTTATTTCGAGCATCAAAATAAATTTCATTTATAGTATATTATAGGGTATAATAAATATATACTAAATTTATTTATGAGGAGTGTTTATTATGATAGTATCTCATGAAAAGAATGTAGAGAAAGTAGAATTTGATAATCCTGAAGTAAAAGGTGCATCAATGAAAGCTATAATATCACCAAAAGAAGGATGGGAAGGTCACGTAATGAGAGTGATGGAGGTAGAAGAAGAGGGCTATACTCCAAAGCATAGTCATCCATGGCCTCATATTAATTATATGTTAGAAGGAAAAGGAACACTATTTATAGATGGAAAAGAACACGAAGTTGAGAAGGGTTCATATGCATATGTACCTGAAAATAAACTGCATCAATTTAAAAATGTAGGTAAAGGTAAGTTTAAATTTATATGTATAGTACCTGAAAAAGGGCATAAATAGGATGGTTAACCATCCTATTTTTTTATGATATAATATAATTAAATTATAATTAGAAATATATAGTAGAATAGGGTGAAACTATGAGCAATTGTAATGGAGTTTGTGATTTATGTCAGGGAAAATACTGTGCTAAAAAAGTATCTATATTTTCCATACTTCCAGAAGAAGAGCTTGCACAAATTACAAATAAATTAGAAGTAAGAAAATATAAAAAAAATGATATGCTCTTTTTTGAAGGAGATATTTCAGATAAATTATTTTTAATAAATAAAGGTAAAATAAAAGCTTTTAAATATACAAGGGATGGAAAAGAACAAATTATATATATATTGGCAGAAGGTGACTTTATAGGAGATATGAGTCTTATAAAACAAAGTGAATTTAAATTTAATGCTATTGCTATGGAAGATAGCACAATATCAATACTAACTAAAAAAGATTTTGACAAAATACTTTTAAATAACCCTACAATTGCATTAAAAATATTAGGTGTAATTCATGATAGAGTAGTAAATTTAGAAAATCAAATACAAAGGCTAGGAACAAAAGATATTGAATCTAGACTTGCAGGACTACTTTTAAGTTTAATTAAAGATTTTGGTACACCCAAAGAAAGTATAGTAGAACTTGAAATACCACTTAGTAGAGAAGATATGGCAAATTATATAGGATCAACCAGAGAAACAGTTAGTAGAAAGTTAAGTTCACTTCAAGACGATAATATAATAGAATTAATAGGAAATAAGAAAATAATTATAAAAGATTTAAATTTACTTGAAAACTTAGCTTAGAGAGGAAATAAATTATGAAAAAAATAGATGAAAGAGATACTATGTTTTCACGGATGAATTTAGAAGAAGGTTCTAAGGAGTATAATAATTATTATAATAATCATCCTGAGCGAAAAGAAAAAGATGATGAAGTTAGAAATAAACCTAAAATTTGTGGAGAAGGAACTGCCACATATGACCAAATAAATTCTAAAATAGCTGAAGCAAATTTTAAATTTTTAAATGATATAAAAAAATTATCAGAAGGAATTACTGCACTTGAAAAGGTGGATGTGAATAGTGAAACTATTACTAGAAGAATAAAAGGCCTTTCAAAACACTTTGGTGCTGTCAAAGTAGGTATTACGAAAATGAGAGATTATCATTGGTATTCAAATAGAGGTAGGGATAGTGAAACTTATGGTGATAAAGTAAATTTAAATCATAAATATGGTATAGTTTTTGCTGTTAAAATGGATAAGGAAATGTTAAATAGATCCCCACAAGTCTCAGAAATCATAGATACTTCAAATGCCTATGTAAAAGCAAGTATTATTGGAATGCAGATATCATATTTTTTAAGAGAACTTGGGTATGAAGCTAGAAATCATATGGATGCAAATTATTTAGCTGTATTACCGCTTGTAGCAAGAGATGCAGGTATTGGAGATATAGGAAGAAATGGAATAATCATCACAGAAGAATATGGTCAAATGATAAGACTTGGACTAATTACTACAAATATACCTTTAATAGAAGATGAATATAAAGACTTTGGCTTGAATAATTTTTGTGATAGATGTAATAGATGCTTGAGAACTTGTCCAGGTAAGGCTATACCAAAAGATAAAAAAGATATAAATGGTATAAAAAGATGGAAAATAAATCAGGAAGATTGCTATAATATGTGGAGAATACTAGGAACAGATTGTGGCATTTGTATATCTAGTTGTCCTTTTAGCCAGGGCATTGATATTGAAAATATAAAAAGCAATGAAGACATAGATAAAGCATTGAAAGACCATGATAAAAAACATGGTATAAGACCATATATAAGAACACAACCTGAATGGTTGAAATAAGTCCTCTATAGAGGACTTATTTCAATTAATATATGATTTTGACATAATTTCATTATCTATTTTATCAACTATATTTTTATTTTTTCCTAATATATAGAATCCTATTGTTTTATCATAATTCTTGAAATATTTGACATACATTCTTCCATACATATTTATAATGGGATAGTTTTTGCTAATGTTTTTAGGATTGCCAAATTGAATATAACCTCTTTGGAAATTTTTCTTATTATGATTTGGAGAATTTGTACGAATTTTGGAATCAACTTTTATCCAATTATCACTTTCGATATATTCTATATTTTCTTCAATATCTATTATATCATTTTTAAAAGTTGATTTTTTAGGATTGAGACCAAGTGAACGTAGTACCAAATATTTTTGGTCATATTCTGGAACTTTTTCTAACAAATCAATATTTATATCTCCATTTGATTTGAATCCAAAGGGTTTATTTGATTTAGAATTAATAATATATGCACCATAAAATGAGGAGAATAGTTCAGAATCTTCATCATAATAGTTAGAATATTTATTAAGAAATTTAAATCCACCAAAATTATATGAAATACTTAATTCTGCATCTTCTTTTATATATTTTGAAAAACTATTTTTAGAATTAAAATATAGCATAAAAGGATAAAAGGGTTCATTATTTATTTTTCTGGTAGGAATATTTATATTTATATCATTATGTAAGCCAGTATTTTTATAATATATTTTTAAAGGATACATTATAAGATAACTTCTTAAAGGATAGTGTAAATTTGTTATATAAATAAATAATATAATTATTAGAATTGTAATTAATTTTAATTTATTTTTCATAATAAACTCCTCGAAATTTTATTTTGGGATATATATTTTTTATATCCATTAATAAATAGAATAATTCATTTTTCTTTGGGTATAATTATTTTAGAATTTGGAGGTGTGTTTTATGAGAGTATATACTAAAACAGGTGATAAAGGTAAAACTAGTCTTTATGATAGTAAGAGAGTTTTTAAAGATAGTATAAGAGTAGAGTCTTATGGAACAATTGATGAGTTGAATTCATATTTGGGTTTAACTAAAAATTTTATTGAAGATAAAAAAGTCTATGATTTATTACATAAGATTCAGAGGAAATTATTTGATGTAGCAGCAGAACTTGCTACAGAAGATAAATCAAAGCTTAAGTTTGAAATGACAGAAGATGAAGTAGTATTTTTAGAAAATAAAATTGATGAATATTTAGATATGGTAGAAACTCCTGATTATTTTATAATACCTGGAGCAGGAAAAGCTGCAGGCTTTCTACATGTAAGTAGAACTATATGTAGAAGAGCAGAAAGAAGAATAATTACACTTGCAAGAGAAGTTGATGTAAATGAACATTTATTAAAATATGTTAATAGACTTTCAGATTTACTTTATTCCTTATCTAGATATATTGAAGATGGATATGAAGAAGTAGATTTTAATAATTAAAAAAACCCTGAATACTGCAGTATTCAGGGTTTTTTTTAATTATTTTTATGTCTGCTATATAAATAAAAATTTTATTATGATATAATTGTATATATTGGTTTGAAAATTATTCTCAAACCTGGGGAGGTATTTGATTTGAGTATTAATAATAGTATTGAAATGTTTTTAAATAAAGATCATATTAATAATCAAAAATTAACTCGTAACATATTAGATAGTATGGCTGACTGGGTAAGAGTTATAGATAGAAATGGAATAGTTATATATGAAAATGAAACTATGAAAAGAGAGCTTGGATTTGATTCTTTAGGAAAATCATGCTATTTTTCACTTGGAAGAACTTGCGAATGTAACAGATGTATAACTCAAACTACATTTCAAACAGAAGCTATATCTGAAAAAGAACAAATTATAAATGGAAGAGTGTTTTCTATAAAAAGCTCTCCAGTTAAGGATAATGACGGAAATATATACGCAGTTGTAGAAGTGTTCAGAGATATAACAAAGGAAAAGCATCTTGAAAAACAAGTAATAGACAGAAATAGAAAGATGAACAAAGATATTAAATATTCGAGGGCGTTGCAAAAGAGGATTTTACCTCCAAAAGGCAATTATGGATCTGTATCTATTGATTATATATATAAACCTTCAGAAGTGTTAAGTGGGGACATGTTTGATGTATTTAATATTAATGAAAGGTATACGGGTATTTATATATCTGATGTAGTTGGTCATGGAGTATCAGCTTCTATACTTACTATGTTTGTAAGACAGACCATGAGAGCAATAATGGATACTACAATACAACCTTCCAACGTATTGAACGAATTACATCAGAGTTTTCTAGACCTAAATATAGATGATGATAAATACTTTACAATAATTTATGGAGTATTAGATAAAAAGAAAGGCACATTTACCTATGCAAATGCTGGACATAATAGCTTACCTTTATTATTGAGAAATAATGGTATAGAAGTTTTAAAAAATACGGGATTTCCAATATGTTATTTATTTGATGATATAAATTATAATGAAAAGACTATAAAAGTACAAAAAAATGATAAAATATTATTTTATACAGATGGTATAATAGAACTTCGAAATAAGTTCGGAGAACAATATGGAATAGAAAGACTAAAAAATAGTATCAAGGATAAAAAAGGTAATCTTATAAAATATATTTTAGAATCAATGAATTATTTTCATTATGATGAACCACAAGATGACATAGCTTTATTAAAAGTTAGAATAAATTAAAAAACCAGTCTAAAAAATAGGCTGGTTTTTATTGACTTTATTAAATCTTTGTAATATAATTATTGCTAATATAAAATTAAATATATTTAAATATTGTGATGAGGAGAGTAATTGTAAGAATTTGTTTTAGAGAGTCGACGATGGTGAAAGTTCGATACAAAACTTATAATGAAAAACGCCTCTAAATAGCTAACTGAAATTCATTAGAAAATTAGGCTTAGTCGGAACCAAACCGTTATTTATTGGACAGTATCGAAACAAAGTTTCCGTACTGATAAATATCATTTAGGGTGGTGCAGAATAAATCTTTTGTCTCTATATAGAGATAAAAGATTTTTTTATTTTAAAAATAATATTAAAGGAGTGGATTTTTTTGGATACTAAATTGATTGTACCAAATAACTATCAACCAACATTAAACTTAAAACAAACAGAAATAGCTATAAAAACTATAAAAGATTATTTTGAAAGAAAACTTGCAAAAAAATTAAATTTATTAAGGGTATCAGCACCTTTATTTGTAAGAACAAATACTGGGTTAAATGATAATTTATCTGGTGTAGAAAGACCAGTTATATTTGATATGAAAAATGATTCTGATTCTAATATAGAAATAGTTCATTCCCTTGCCAAATGGAAAAGAATGGCCCTTAAGAGATATAATTTTAAAATTGGGGAAGGAATTTATACAGATATGGATGCAATAAGAAGGGATGAAGAGTTTGATAACACTCATTCAATATATGTTGACCAATGGGATTGGGAAAAAATAATAGATAAAAAAGAAAGAAATCAAGAAAAATTAAAAGAAATAGTAAATTTAATATATGGAATATGTAAAGATACAGAAGAATATATATGTGATTTATATGATCATATAGAGCCTATTTTACCTGAAGAAATATATTTTATTTCTTCAAAAGAATTAGAAGGATTGTATCCTGATTTAAGTCCAGAATCAAGAGAGAGAAAAATAGCAAAGGAAAAAAAGGCTGTATTTATAATGGAAATAGGTAGAAATTTAGAGTCAGGTGAACCACATGGGATGAGGTCTCCTGATTATGATGATTGGGATCTAAATGGTGATATAATATTCTGGAATCCAGTACTAAATAGTGAATTTGAAATATCTTCTATGGGGATAAGAGTTGATAAAGAATCACTTAAAGAACAGTTGAAATTATCTAATTGTGAGGATAGAAAGACTCTTGAATATCATAAATTATTACTACAAGATAAATTACCTCTTACTGTAGGAGGAGGAATAGGCCAATCAAGACTTTGTATGTTCTTTCTGAGAAAAGCACATATTGGTGAAGTACAATCTTCTATATGGCCAAAATGGATGATAGAAGATTGTAATAAAAAAAATATAATATTATTATAAAAATATTGACATCTTCTTCAAGTTAAAGTAATATATTTACATGTTAAAAAGAAAGGAATTAGAAGATGAAAATAATATCATTTAATCCATTTAGAACAATAGGCATGAAAAATATCACATATATAAAACCTGAAAATATGTTTAGAGAAATAGATAAAATTAAAGATGCTGATTTTATATTGTTTCCAGAATACTGGCAAGTAAATTCTTTGGTGTATGGTTTGAAGAAAAATATTTTTCCAAATATAGATACATTTCACTTAGGACATAATAAAGTTGAAATGACAAGAGCTTTCATGGCAACATTTCCTGAAAACATACCATATACTAGAATAATGGGAAGTTCTAATTCTGCAATTGATATAATTGAAGAAGAGTTTGGATATTCAGTAGTAGCAAAAGAAATAAAAAATTCAATGGGGAATGGAGTATTTCTTCTAGAAAATAGAAATCAATTAAAGAATTATATAAGTAAAAATGAAGTTTTATATATTCAAGAATATTTACCAATAGATAGAGATTTAAGAGTTGTATATATAGGAAATAAAGTAATAAGTGCATATTGGAGAATAGCAGAAGAAGGTAAGTTTCATAACAATATAGCTAAGGGAGCTAGCTATTCTTTTGAAGACATACCTTTACAAGCTGTAGATTTAGTAGATAGAGTTGCAAAAACTTTAGGCATTAATCATGCAGGATTTGATGTAGTAGAAGTTGAAGGAAAATTTTATATATTAGAATTTAATGTTTTATTTGGTAATGAAGGATTAAAGCATCAAGGAATAAGAGCAGAAGATTATATATATAAGTATATATCTAATAATGATCCTAACAAACCAACATTTCCAGGAATCAAGAGAAAAGTTATATCTTAATAACTTTTCTTTTTTTATGTTCATATTAAGTGATATAATTATAATAAGTGAAATGAAGGAGGAGATTTTTTGAATAATATTTTTATTGATTATTCTAATGCAATGATAAAAAAAGAAGAATTAAAAGCTATAGAACCTTTTGTAAGTAAAGCACATAATTTATTGGAATCAGGAAAAGGTCTTGGGAATGATTATTTAGGATGGATTGATTTACCTGATAACTTAGAACAAGAAGAACTTGAGAAAATTAAAAGAAGTGCTAATGATATAAGAGAAAAATCAGATGTACTTTTAGTTATAGGAATAGGTGGATCATATTTAGGTGCTAGAGCAGTAATAGAAGCTTTAGAGGACAATGAAAAAGATACAGAAGTATATTTTGTGGGAAATAATATAAGTGGAAAATATATAAATAAAATAATAAATAAAATAAAAGATAAAGATATAAGTATAAATGTGATATCTAAATCAGGTACTACAACAGAGCCTGCTCTTGCATTTAGGATATTTAGAAAACTTTTAGAAGATAAATATGGAAAAGAAGAATCTAAAAAAAGGATATATGCTACTACAGATGTTTCTAAGGGGGCACTTAAAAAATTATCTGAAGATGAAGGGTATACAACATTTATAATTCCAGATAATGTAGGTGGAAGATACTCAGTTTTAACTCCAGTAGGATTATTACCTATTGCTGTAGCTGGAATTGATATAGATAAACTAATATTTGGAGCAAAAAAAGCTAGAGAAGAATATAGCAATAAGAGTTTAGAAAATAATGAAGCCTATAAATATGCAGCAGTGAGAAATATATTATACAATAGAGGTAAACAAATAGAAATACTTGTAAATTATGAGCCTCATGTTCACTTCATATCTGAATGGTGGAAGCAATTATATGGAGAGAGTGAAGGTAAAGATGGTAAAGGGATTTTTCCATCTTCTGTAGACTTTTCAACTGATCTTCACTCTATGGGTCAATATATTCAAGAAGGAAGAAGAAATATATTTGAAACTATATTAAATATAAATGCTCCAGAAGTAGATATAGAAATAGAAAAAGATGAGAAAGATTTAGATGGTCTTAATTATCTAGCAGGTAAGACTATGGATTTTGTTAATAAAAAAGCATTTGAAGGAACATTAATTGCTCATGTAGATGGTGGAGTACCAAATATAATAATTAATATACCGAAGATGGATGAATATTACTTAGGGAAATTAATATACTTTTTTGAAAAAGCGTGTGGTTTAAGTGGGTATTTATTAGGAGTAAATCCATTTAATCAGCCAGGAGTAGAAGAATATAAGAAAAATATGTTTGCCCTCTTAGGAAAGCCTGGATATGAAGAATTAAGAAAAGAATTAATGAATAGAATAAAATAAAAATAACCCATATGGGTTATTTTTATTTTATTCTATTATAGTTAACAATTCTTCTAGAGGTTTTCTAGGAGGTGATACAACATTTTCATTTTCTGGGATACCTAAAGGTGTTATAGCAGCTAGAAAGTAATTCTCTTTACTGAAACTAATATACTCAGACATTTCTTTTGCTGCATATAATGGACCTGTCATCCAACATGTACCATAATTCATGCTAGCTGCAGCTAATTGTAAATTTTCCATTGCTGCTGAAATTCCTTGTATTCCAGGAGACGGTCTAAGAAGGTCATGAATTTCTTCTTGTGAAGCTCCCTTAGCTTTTAGAGCCTTATATCCAGCTGGAATATAATTTTTAGCATATGCTAGAATTATAATAGGAGCATTTTTAAATATAGTATGATATTTAAGGAATTTTGTAAGGTTTCTTTTATCATTTTCATCATTTAAATATGATGCTAATTCATCATTTTTTTCTTCTACTATGCTTGCTAATTTTTTTATTTTTTCTTTGTTTTTTATAACAACAAAATGCCAACCTTGTTCATTTTTGCCTGATGGTGCTTGGATAGCTGCTTTTATAATAGTTTTTATATCATCATCATTAATATTTTCTTCTTTAAACTGTCTAATGCTTTTTCTTTTATAAATAAAATCTAATTCTGTCAAGTATAACACTCCTTATTAAAATGGATAGAAGCTTTGATCAAACCAACTATCTTGCATATATTTTTTGAATTCATTGTAAAAATATTCTCTGTGCTTATTTTCCCATTCTGCTAATGTCTTTAGTAAGTTTTTAGCTTGCTCATTATCTGTTTTTGTTATAGCTTCTCTATAATAATTAGCAAAATCATTTTCTATTAAATATGCCATTCTCATAATAGTCATATCAGAAAAGCTAGATTCTAAATTTCGTTTTGTCATTTTATCTTTTTCTTCTTCAAAAACATTTTCGAATATTTCACTTCCACTAGAAAGCTCTATATCGAAAGAACTCCAATTATTATTTTCTGATAATCCATCATAATGTTTTTTTAATATATTATAGTGGTCGTTTTCCACATCAGCTAAACTTTCAAAAACTTTTTTAACATCTTTGTCTTCAATTTCATCTTTATACTTTTGATAAAACCTTTGTCCTTGCTTTTCCATTTCCATAGCATATTTTAATATCTGCAAAATATTTTCCATTAAAAAACCTCCCCTATTATTTTAATATTTCAATCAATTATTTACCCTGAATGATATTATATAAACAATATGAATACTATTAATTATATCATGATTATATATACAACATAAAGGGTATAGATTGTTTAGTGAATAACTAGAAACACTAGGGGGTATAATATGGATTTTTTCAATTCAATATCTGGATTGTTTAGGATATATATAGAAAGAAGTGATTATTTTTTAGAAATAACTTTAGAACATATAAAAATTTCTTTAATTGCTATAACTTTTATAACACTTATAGGTGTACCACTTGGAATATTAATTTCTAGGTATAGAAGATTAGCACCATTTGTAATAAGTCTTACTAACTTCTTATATACAATACCTGTTATAGCATTTTTCGGAATTATGGTTTCTGTTATTGGATTAGGTACTACTAATGCAATATTAGCACTTATAATATATGGTCTTCTTCCTGTTGTTAGAAATACTTATGTAGGGATTACAGAAGTAGACAAATCAATAGTAGAAGCAGGAAAAGGAATGGGAAGTACTCGGTTTCAATTATTGTTTAATATAGAGCTTCCTCTAGCTCTTCCAGTTATAATAGCAGGACTTAGAACAATGATAGTTATGACTATTGCTATGACTGCAATAGCTGCATTTATTGGTGCAGGTGGCATAGGAACAGCTATATGGAGAGGAATAAGCACATATAATACAGAATTATTATTTTCAGGTAGTATTTTAGTTGCACTTCTTGCTATTATTGCTGATAGAATATTGGAGTTTATAGAAAAATTAGTTATTAGAAAAGTGCAAGGAAAAAAGATTAAAGGAGGAAACTTAAATGCTTAAAAAAACTTTAATATTAATTTTAGCATTATTTTTAATTTTAGGGACAGTTGTAGCTTGCAGTGATGAAAATGGAGAAGAAACATCAGGTGCTGGAGAGCAAAAGTCAATAACTATAGGAACAAAACCTATGACAGAGCAATATATAATAGGCGAAATGATAAAGATTTTAGTGGAAGAAAAAACAGAGATAAATGTAGATATGAAATCAGGTATAGCAGGTGGAACTAGTAACTTACATCCTGCAATAATTTCTGGTGAGATTGATCTTTATCCAGAGTATACAGGTACAGGGTGGATGTTTGTTCTTGAAAATGATTTGATAGAAGATCCTGATGAAATGTACGAAAAAACAAAAGAAGCTTATCAAGAAGAATTTGATCTTTTATGGCTTGATCAATATGGATTTAATAATACTTTTACACTGGCAGTAAATGCTGAAAAAGCAAAAGAATTAGGTATAGAAACATATTCAGATTTAGCAGAAAATAGTGAAAAACTTGTATTTGGAGCTGAGTATGATTTTTATGAAAGAGATGATGGATTTAATGCTATAAAAGATGTTTATGAATTCAATTTTAAAGACACAAAAGAAATGGATATAGGACTTAAATATCAAGCAATAGAGTCAGGTGAAGTAGATGTTATAAATGCTTTCTCTACAGATGGATTATTAGATGAATATGGATTAAAAGTACTTGAAGATGATAAGAATTTCTTCCCATCATACTATGCTTCAACAGTAGTTAAAAATGAGACATTAAAAGAATATCCAGAACTTAAAGATGTTTTAAATATGTTATCTAACAATATAAGTGAAGAGGAAATAAGAAATCTAAATAATAAAGTCGAGAGTAAAAATGAAGAACCAGAAGATGTAGCGCATGAATTTTTGGAAGAGAAAGGATTATTGTAGTGGAAGTAGTAAAGTTTGAGGATATTTCAAAGGATTATGGTGATGGAAAAAAAGCTTTAAAAAATTTAAATTTATCGATTAATAAAGGTGAATTTGTAACATTGATTGGTCCTTCTGGCTGTGGAAAAACAACAGCTTTAAAGCTTATAAATGGTTTGATTAAGCCATCTGATGGTAATATATATATTAACAATAAAGAAATATCTAAATGGAATCAAATAGATTTAAGACGTCAAATAGGATATGTAATTCAACAAGTAGGGTTATTTCCACACTTAAATATATCTGAAAATATATCATATGTATTAAAGATTAAAGGAGTGGAAAAGGCTCAAAGAAAACAAAGAGCAAGGGAACTTATAGAACTTGTAGGTCTTACACAAAATGATTTGAAAAAATATCCTCGTGAATTAAGTGGAGGACAGCAACAAAGAGTTGGAGTTGCAAGAGCACTAGCAGCAGATCCTCCTATAATTTTAATGGATGAACCTTTTGGAGCTATAGATGAAATTACTAGAAAAAAATTACAAGATGAATTAATAGATATACACAAAAAAGTAAATAAGACTATTATTTTTGTAACTCATGATATACATGAAGCTATGAAGCTTGGAAATAAAATAGTATTATTAAAAGAAGGAGAACTTGTTATATCTGGCAGTAGAGAAGATATATTTTTTAATCAAGAAGATAATTATATAAATGAATTTTTTGGCATAAAAAGTTTTACTTCTTATGCAGATGTAGCAAATGTTAAAAATACATTATATAAAAATTATCCTACAATAGAATTAAATAATGTAGAGGATAATACAAAGTTAAAATTTGGAGAAGATATAAGTATTTTACCTGTATTAAAAAATGGACAATATATAGGTATGTATTCTCTAGAAAAGAATTTTGTATTTATGAAAGAAAATATAGAGAATATAGCAGCAATAAATCAAGATAAAACTATAATGGAAGCATTGGAGATTCAATTTAGAGAAGGGTATGATATTCTACCAGTAATAGATAATGAAAATAATTATTTAGGAGTATTTAAGATTAATAAAGCATATAACAACATGTCAAGAAAAGCTAATTAATAATATACGCCAAAAAAATTGGTGTATATTATTTTATACATCTGTATGGATTTCTGTACAGATTTTTTAAATCATATGAATATATGTCTATTTAAATATAGTTATTGCAACAAAAATAATTATTTTTAAAATTGGCATAGTATTTGCATATTAAAAAGTATATAGAAATAGAGGAGGGATAATGTGAATTTTAATAATTTAACTTTGGAGAAAAAAGAAAATGTAGCAATACTTAAAATTAATAGACCCAAAGCTTTAAATGCGTTAAATACAGATACTCTATTGGAACTAGATAATGCAATTGATGAGCTTGATAAAGATCAAGATGTAAACGTTATTGTATTATCAGGTGAAGGTAAGGCATTTGTAGCAGGTGCTGATATTGTAGAAATGAAAGAAAAAACTGCAAGTGAAGGAAGAGAATTTGGTAAGCTTGGCAGTGATGTTTTTAGAAAGATAGAAATAATGGAAAAACCAGTTATTGCAGCTGTAAATGGATTTGCATTAGGTGGAGGATGCGAACTTTCTATGGCATGTGATATAAGAATAGCATCTGAAAATGCTAAATTTGGTCAACCAGAGGTAGGACTTGGAATAACTCCAGGTTTTAGTGGAACTCAAAGACTTTCAAGGCTCGTAGGAACTGCTAAAGCTAAAGAATTAATATTTACAGGCGATATGGTAGATGCTAATACAGCAGAGAAAATTGGACTTGTAAATCAAGTTGTATCAAAAGAAGACCTAATGAACTCTGTATTAGAAATGGCTAAAAAAATATCATCTAAAGCTCAGCTTGCTATAAGATATTCAAAGGCTGCAATTAATAGAGGTATTGAAACCGATATTGAAACAGGAATAGAAATAGAAAAAGACTTATTTGGACTATGTTTTTCAACAGAGGATCAAAAAGAAGGAATGAATGCATTTATAGAAAAGAGAAAACCAAATTTTAAAAATAAATAAACTGTTAGGAGGCTGAATATGAAAGCTACAATTATTGGTGGCGGAACAATGGGTTCAGGAATAGCTCAAGCATTTGCAGGAGCAGGATATGATGTAATGATAAAGGACATAAATCAAGAGGGAATAGATAGAGGTATAAAAATCATATCTAAAAATTTAGATAGATTAGTAAAAAAAGAAAAAATAACTGAAGATAAGAAAAATGAAATAACGGATAGAGTTAGAGGTACACTTTCTAATGATGATATAAAAGACTCTGACATAGTAATAGAAGCAGCAGTAGAAAATATGGACATAAAGAAAAAAATATTTAAAGAATTAGATGAAGTTTGTAAGGAAGGTGCAATACTTGCTTCAAATACTTCTTCTCTTTCTATAACAGAAATAGCATCAGCTACAAATAGACCTGAAAAGGTAATTGGAATGCATTTCTTCAACCCAGTACCAGTTATGAAACTAGTAGAAGTTATAAAAGGTATAGCAACTAGTGAAGAAACAAAGATGAAAATAATCGAAATGTCTAAGGAATTAGGAAAAACTCCAGTAGAAGTTGAAGAAGCACCAGGATTTGTAGTAAATAGAATACTTGTACCAATGATTAATGAAGCAGCAGGTATACTTGCAGAAGGTGTTGCATCTAAAGAAGATATAGATGAAGCTATGAAATTAGGGGCAAATCATCCAATAGGACCATTAGCACTTGCGGATTTAATTGGTGTAGATGTATGCCTTGCCATTATGGAAGTTTTATATGATGAATTTGGTGATTCTAAATATAGACCACATCCATTACTTAGAAAAATGGTAAGAGGCGGAATGTTAGGTAGAAAAACTAAAAAAGGATTCTATGATTATAATAGATAAATAAAAAATATTACGAACCTTGCATAATGCAAGGTTCGAGTTATGTAAAGACATCGTTAATATATTAACCATACAAGGAGGAGTTATAAATGAGAGAAGTAGTAATAGTAGGAGCAGCAAGAACACCAGTAGGTGCTTTTGGAGGTGCTTTATCAAAATTATCAGCAATAGATTTAGGTGTTGTAGCAGCAAAAGAAGCTATGAAAAGAGCAGGTATAAAACCAGAAATAGTAGAGAATGTTTTAATAGGAAATGTTTTGTCAGCAGGACTTGGACAAAATCCTTCAAGACAAGTTGCTGTAAATGCAGGAATACCAGAAACAACTCCAGCAATGACAATAAATAAAGTTTGTGGTTCAGGACTTAGAACTGTTAGTATGGCAGCTCAGTTTATAATGCTTGGAGATGCTGATGTTATACTTGCAGGAGGAACAGAAAGTATGAGTAATGCTCCATACTTACTTCCTAAGGCAAGATGGGGACAAAGAATGGGAGATGGACAGATAGTTGATAGCATGATTAATGATGCATTATCTGATGCATTCTTTGATATTCATATGGGTATAACAGCAGAAAATATAGCAGAACAATGGAATTTAACTCGTGATATGCAAGATGAATTTGCAGTAAGAAGTCAAAATAGAGCAGAGAAGGCTCAAGTTGAAGGAAGATTTAAAGATGAAATTGTACCTGTAGAAATACCACAAAGAAGAGGAGAACCTATAGTAGTAGAAGATGATGAATATATTAAAAAAGGAGTAACTAAAGAAAAGATTTCAAAGTTACGTCCAGCATTCAAAAAAGATGGTACAGTAACAGCTGCAAATGCATCAGGAATAAATGATGGAGCAGCAATGCTTATTTTAATGAGTAAAGAAAAATGTGAAGAATTAGGACTTAAACCACTTGCAACTATAAAATCATATGGTTCAGCAGGCTTAGATCCTAAAATAATGGGTTATGGTCCAGTACCAGCTACTAAAAAAGCACTTGAAAAAGCTAATTTAAGCATTGAAGATATAGATTTAATAGAAGCTAATGAAGCTTTTGCTGCACAATCACTTGCAGTAGTTAAAGATTTAAAAATGGATCCAGAGAAGGTAAATGTAAATGGAGGTTCTATAGCAATTGGACATCCAGTAGGAGCTAGTGGAGCTAGAATTTTAATTACATTATTATATGAAATGGAGAAAAGAAACTCTAAAACAGGACTTGCAACTCTATGTATAGGTGGAGGACAAGGTACTTCACTTATAGTTGAAAGATAAATTAAAAATAAAACTTAACTAGAGTATATATCAGAATTTAGATATATACTCTTTTTTGTTTTAATTTAATAGAAAATATTATATGATATATATAAGATAGTCTAAAGGAGATGATGATATGGATAAAGAAGAGTTAATTGAATGTTTAGATCAAAATAAAGAGAAAATTATAAAAAATATACAACATGAATCTAAACATAAAATATATTTTAATAAATATTCAAGTTCTCCTGAAGAAATTATATATATGGCAGCTAATGATACTATAGAAGCATTGAAGATAATTATTGAGATAGAAAGATATTCAATATTTAGAAATAAAATAAAGTGGTTTAAAAGTATGATTGAATCTAGGACTAATCAAGGAAAAATAAAGGAAAATCTTTTAGAATTTATGGAATTAGTTAAATTGCAAATAGAAAAAAATTGTTTAAGTGATGAAAAAATTTCTATTGTATTTGAGAATATGATGAATATAATTAGAGAAGAATTTTAATATTAGGATATATTTGTAATAAAAAAATAATACTATATATACATACATGTGATATAATTACTATGTAAACTTACAATTAGAATATAAAGGATGATAAAATGTGAAATATTTTCTAAAGGTTTTTTCCATTGCTTTATTATGTTTTACAATAGTAATGGGAGCAGGTGCTTATACTTATTTTAATTTCTTTGACTCAACAGCAAATGCAAATGATAAAAGGAATGACCATCCAATGCGTGACTATACTCAAGAGGAAATAGAAAATTTGCCTGCATTTGAAAAAGCAGTAGCGAATAGTGATAGAATAAATGTATTACTTATTGGAATAGAAGCAGAAGGTAGAAGTGATACCCTTGTATTTGCAAGTTTTGATCCTAAAACTAAAAAGGTAGACATGATATCGGTTCCTAGAGATACACAATATCATGTACCAGGATATGATACTGCAGACCATAGAAAATTAAATGCGGTATATATTAGAAATTTAAAAAAAGGACATGAAGTAGCTGCTGAAAAAACAATGAAAGCTGTAGAAGAAATACTAGGTGTACCTATTGATAATTATGCTACTATATCTTATGATGGAGTAGAAAATATAGTAGAATCTTTAGGTGGAGTTGAGATGGACGTGCCACAAAGGATGAAATATGATTATTTTTATCCAGATGGTACAAAAGAAGTTAGATATTTGGAGGAAGGAAAACAAGTTTTAAATGGTAGTGAAGCTATAGGTTTTTTAAGGTTTAGAAAAGGCTATGCAAATGGAGATATTGGTAGAGTAGAAGCTCAACAAAAATTCATTAAATCAGCACTTAAAAAAGCATTAGGATTTAATCTTCCAAAAGTAGCAATGACTGCTGCAAAAGAAGTGGAAACTGATATGAGTATATTAGATATAACAGCCAATGCTACAAAAGCTATAGGAATGAATATGAATGATGTAAATACTCATACCCTTCCTGGAGAAACAAAACCTCTTACATTCCAAGGGTGGACATTATCATTTTTTGAACATGATGAAGAGGAAACAAGAGAATTGATGAAAGAAATATATGGTGTAGAAAATGATGCAGATTTGGACGAAAAAATAGAAGAATAATAAAAAAGGCTCCCAATTCTTGGGAGCCCTTTTAATGGGGGAGTGGGGACTAAGGTATAGTATATTTATAACCAAATAGATTTTTTTTAAACCTAAATATTTAAAACTTTTATTTATTTATTTTAGTTTTAAACATATCCCCAACTTTATACACATCTCCAGCACCTACAGTGATAATTAAATCACCTTTATCCACAGTTTTTTGTAAGAAATTAACCACTTCATCAAAAGTTTCAATAAAAATACTGTCTTGACCATTATGATTTATTTCATCAACTAATTGTTTAGAATTTACTATTCCTGTATTTTTTTCTCTTGCTGCGTAAATATCTGTAATAATTATCTTATCTGCTCCTTTAAAGCATTTGCCAAATTCTTTTAAAAGGGATTTAGTTCTTGTATAAGTATGTGGTTGAAAAACACAATAAATTTTATTATATTTGTCACCTATAGAATTTAATGTAGCTTTTATTTCAGTAGGGTGATGAGCATAATCATCTATTAATTGAATTCCTTTAACTACCCCTTTATCTTCAAATCTTCTATGGGTTCCTTTATATATTTTTAAGCCATCTTTTATTGATTCCATATCTACTCCTGATATAAAAGTAGCTGCAATAGCAGAAAGTGAATTATATATATTATGTTCACCTACAACACTTAGTTTTATGTGATCTACAAATTTATTATTTATATATAGATCGTATTCACCATAACCTTTATCGTTATATTTTATATTAGTTGCATGGTAATCATTTTCTTTTGAAATTCCGAAAGTAATAATGTTTTTATTCTTATTTATTATTGCTTTAATATTTTCATCATCACCATTTACAATTGAGTATCCACCTTCAAGGGATAAATTATTAAACTTTTTAAATGTATTTTTTATATGATCCATACCAGTGAAGTAATCTAGATGATCTTCATCAATATTTAATATTATTCCTATAGTTGGATTAAATTTTAAAAAGTTTTCTTTATATTCACAGGCTTCAGTGAGAAGTAATTTATTATCTCCAATTTTTACATTTCCTCCAATAGAATCTAGTTCTCCACCTAAAAGTATAGTTGAATCTAATAATGAAATAGATAGAATAGATGCTATCATTCCAGTAGTAGTAGTCTTTCCGTGAGTTCCTGCTACAGCTATAGAATCTTTATAGCTTTTCATTAATTCTCCAAGAAAAGTTGCTCTATCCATCATAGGTATTTTATTTTCTTTTGCAAAGATGTATTCAGAGTTGTCTTCTCCAATAGCTGAAGTATAGACTATTAAGTCAACATCTTTTATATTTTTAGAATTATGACCAATATGTATGGTAGCACCATCATTTATTAGTTTTTCTATTATTTTAGAATTATTCATGTCAGAACCAGTTACAATATAATTTTTATTTAATAAAATTTCAGCAAGGCCACTCATACTAATTCCACCAATACCTATAAAATGTATTCTTTTATAATTAGACTTATTTATATCAAAATTTAACATGTAATTTCCTCCTAATTTCTAATACTTATATTATTTCCAAAATATGCGCAATATACTCTTCACGATTATACCACAATTCAAAACTTTATAAAATAAAAAGTAATTGTCATTGATAATTATTATAAAAACGAATAAAATATAATTAAATAATTATATAATTCGTTAAGGAGTGAGCTCTTTGAAAAAATTTAACAGGAAAGATAGATTAGCTGCAATAATGAATATACTTACTGAAAAAACAAATCACGTATTTACTTACAAATATTTTACTACCATGTTTGAAACTGCAAAATCAAGCATAAGTGAAGATATTATGATGATTAAACAATTAGTTGAAACTCTAGAATTAGGTAAAATAGTAACAATAGCTGGTGCCAGTGGTGGGGTTAAATTTATACCAATTATTTCTAAAAACAACACAGAAATTTTTTTGGATGATTTAGCTAGTAGGTTAATGGATGAAAGTAGGATTATAACAGGTGGATTTATATATATGTCAGATATACTTTATTCTCCTGATATATCATATAAAATAGGACGTATATTTGCTACTAAATTTTGGGAACAAAATATAGATTATGTAGTTACTATGGAGACTAAAGGTATACCACTTGCTACTATGACTGCTAAAATATTAGATGTTCCATTAGTTATAATAAGAAAAAATTTAAAAATAACTGAAGGAGCTACTGTTAGCATAAATTACATATCAGGTTCTACAAAAAAAATTCAAACTATGTTTTTAACGAAAAAGGCTTTAAAAGAAAATTCAAAGGTACTAATAATAGATGACTTCATGAAAGCAGGTGGTACTGCTAAAGGAATAAAAGATATGATGAACGAATTTAATGCAGAGGTAGTTGGCACAGGAGTACTTATAAACACACCAGATCCGGAAGAAAAGTTAATAGATGATTATATTGCATTATTAAATTTAAAAACCATAAATACTTCAGAAAATAAAATTAGAATAACTCCTAACAAGTCAATTTTTTAATGTTTAGAAATATTAAAAAAAGTTAATGAAATTTCGTAAAAAAAGAAGGAATTTTAAAATATATGGAGAATATAAATATAAGCTAAAAATTTTATATCATCTATAAGGTTTAGGAGGTGGGTGTTCGTGAAGGTAACAGATGTAAGAATCAGAAAAATCAACAGAACAGGAAAGATGAAAGCCATAGTTTCTGTAACTTTTGATGAAGAATTTGTAGTCCATGATATCAAAATAATAGAAGGATTAAATGGACTTTTTGTAGCTATGCCAAGTAGAAAGATGTCTGATGGAGAATTTAGAGATATTTCTCACCCTATCAATTCAGATACTAGAGCTAAAATTCAGGAAGCTGTTTTCAAAGAGTATGAAGCTCAATTAGATGTAGAAAGCGAAGAATTAGCCTAATCTCAAACGCAATTTTAAAGATACCTTTATATAAATTTAGGTATCTTTTTTGATGCAAAAAATATTTCATCTTAATTATCCTTAAAAACCCTATAAAATACTGTATCTTTCTGTTATAATATAGAGGAAAATCATTTCAGAAGACTTTAGTGTAAAAATGATATTTTAATAAGTAGAGGTGTTAAGATGATAATTTCTGTAATACTAGCAGCTGGCGAAGGTACAAGAATGAAGTCAAATATACCTAAGGTAGCTCATCGTGTGTGTGGAAAACCTATGGCAAGTCATGTGATTGAAGCAGCTAAAGGCGCTGGTTGTGAAAAAAACATAGTAATTGTAGGTCATGGTAAAGAGAAAGTTAAAGAAGTGTTAAGTGGAAATGATATAGAATTTGTAACTCAACCTACAGGTAAAGATGTACCTTATGGTACAGGTTATGCAGTAATGCAATCACAAAATTATATATCAGATAATGATCGAGTAATAATACTTACAGGAGATACTCCATTAATAGAAGGAAATACTTTAAAAGATCTTGTGGATTATAGTTTCAAAAATGATTTAGATGCTGTAGTACTCACAGCAGAATTTGAAGATGCAACAGGCTATGGTAGAATAAAAAGAGAAAAAAATGGCAATATAATAGGTATAATAGAACATAAAGATGCAACAGAAGAGGAACGTGAGATAAAAGAGATTAATTCAGGTATTTTTATGTTTAAAGGTAATGCTCTTAAATATGCCTTAAATAATTTGACAAACGATAACTCTCAGAATGAATACTATATAACCGATGCAATAAAAATATTATCAGATAATGGATATAATGTAGATGGGTTTATACTAAAAGACAATACTGAAATACTTGGAGTGAATTCAAAAGTCCAATTATCAGATGCTGAAGAAATTATGAGAAAGAAAATTAATGAGTATCATATGTTAAATGGTGTAACTTTGATAGATCCTAAAGCTACATATATAGAAAAAGGTGTAGAGATAGGTACAGATACTATAGTTTATCCTGGAGCAGTTATTAGAGGAAAAACTAAGATAGGTAAAGAGTGTATTATAGAGGGAAGTTCAAATATCACAGATACAGTTCTTGGTGACAGAATAAATGTAAAATCATCTACACTTATAGAAAGTATTGTTGGTGATGACACTAAAATAGGACCAAATGCTTATTTAAGACCTAAAAGTAATATAGGTAAAAATGTTAAAATTGGTGACTTTGTTGAAGTTAAAAATGCTAATATAGGTAATAACTCTAAAGCATCTCATCTTTCATATATTGGTGATGCAGATGTAGGAGAAAATGTAAATATTGGTTGTGGAGTAGTCTTCGTAAACTATGATGGCAAAAATAAATTTAGATCTAGTGTGGGTAATAATGCATTTATAGGCAGTAACTCGAATTTAGTAGCACCAGTTACTGTTAGAAATAATGGATATATAGCAGCAGGCTCTACTATTACAGAAGAAGTAATGGAAGGAGACTTATCTATAGCACGTGCTAGACAAGTAAATAAACCCGGATGGGTTTTTAAAAATGATAAAAATAAATAATAACTTTAGGAGGATTAACATGCAAGTGATGGGAAGAGACATTAAGATTTTTTCAGGTAATGCAAATAAAAAATTGGCTGAAAAAATTTGTGAAGAAGCAGGAGTGACTTTAGGTGATTCTGAAGTAACTAGATTTAGCGACGGTGAAATATCAGTAAATATAAATGAAACTGTAAGAGGTGCAGATGTATTTGTAATACAACCAACAAACCCTCCTGTAAATGAGAATCTTATGGAGCTTTTAATAATGATTGATGCATTAAAAAGAGCATCAGCAGGTAGAATTAATGCAGTAATACCTTATTATGGGTATGCTAGACAAGATAGAAAAGTAAAAGCAAGAGATCCAATTACATCTAAATTAATAGCAGATTTAGTTTCTGTAGCAGGTGCAGATAGAGTAGTTGCAATTGATTTACATGCAACTCAGTTACAAGGGTATTTTGATATACCAGTAGATCATTTATTAGGCGTTCCAATTCTTGCAAGAGATTGTATAGACAAAGGTAGAATTAACAATGATACTGTTATAGTTTCACCTGATATAGGAGGAGTTAGAAGAGCAAGAAACTTTGCAAGTATAGTTGACTTACCTATAGCTATAATAGAAAAGAGAAGACCTAAAGCAAATGTAGCTGAGGTTATGAATATAATTGGAGATGTAAAGAATAAAGATGTAATAATAGTAGATGATATTATTGATACTGCTGGTTCTATGGCAAAAGCAGCTAAAGTATTAAAGGATTTTGGAGCTAAAAAAGTATATGCAGCTTGTACTCATCCAGTATTATCAGGTCCTGCTATAGAAAGATTAAAAGATTCAATGATAGAGAAATTAATAGTAACAGATTCTATACCTTTACCTGAAGAAAAACAAATAGACAAAATTGAAGTAGTATCAATAGCACCTTTATTTGCAGATGCTATAAATAGAATATATGCAAACAAATCAGTAAGTAAACTTTTCAAGTAAAATTAAGGAGTTGAAAAAGTTGTATTTAGTAGTAGGCCTGGGTAATCCAGGAAAGAAGTATAGTAATACTAAGCATAATGTAGGTTTTGATACTATAGATATTTTATCTGAAAGACTAGGAGTTAAAGTAAATAAGATAAAGCATCAATCTGTATATGGAGAAGCTAATATAAAGGGAGAAAAAGTATTGCTTATAAAACCTCAAACCTATATGAATGACAGTGGTATTACAGTTAGAGGATTTTCAGATTTTTATAAGCTTCCTGTAGAAAATATTATTGTAATTTATGATGATATAGATATACCTGTTGGTAATCTTAGGATTAGGAAAAAAGGTAGTGCAGGAAGTCATAATGGAATGAAATCAGTAATATATCATTTAAAAGATGATAAATTTCCAAGAATTAGAATTGGTATAGGGAAACCTAATTATGATAAAGATTTAATTAGTCATGTTTTAGGTGGATTTAACAAAGAAGATAGAGAATTAATTGATGAAGCTATTTTAAATGCTGCTAAAGCAGTAGAAGAAATTATGAATTCAGATATAGAACGAGCAATGAATATGTATAATAGTTAAAGATATAAAATACTTAATTGCCTAGGATTTAAATCCTAGGCTAAAGGTATTTTAAGGAGTGTGTCAAATGAATGTGTTTAAAGAGCAATTGAATAATCTTGCTTCTTACAATGAATTAATAAAAAATTTAAAAAATAAATTGTCACCTATATCTCTTCATGGATTATCTAAAGAAAATATATCACATATAGCATATGCTGTAAAAGAAGATTTAAAAGGACAAGTGCTTATAATAACTTATGATGAATTAAGAGCTAAATCAATAATAGAAGATTTAGCATTGTTTGATGCACAAAATTCTGAGATTTATCCTGCTAGACAATTAGTTTTTTATGATTTTGATGCAGTTAGTCATGATATTTCAAACCAAAGACTTAAAGTATTAGATAGACTTATTAATGAAGAAAATATCATAGTAGTTGCGAGTATTGAATCTATTTTAAATAGAGTTATGAAAAAGGATATATTTAAGAAATATAAGAAAGAAATAAATTTTGGTGATAGCTTAAATTTAGATGAAATTATAAATTCACTTATAGTTCAAGGATATGAAAGAGTAGATATGATAGAAGGACATGGGCAGTTTAGTGTAAGAGGTGGAATAATAGATTTCTTTCCTACAACAAATGAATATCCTTTTAGAGTTGAATTATTTGATGATGAGGTAGATTCTATAAGAACATTTAGCTTGAAAGATCAACGTTCAATAGAAAACTTTACTGTGGCTAAAATTACTCCAGCTAAAGAAATATTTATAGAAGAACAGTTTAAAGAAAGTATAAAAGAAAAAATTAAAAAAGAGTTAAATAGTACGTTAAAGAAATTTAAATTAAATAAAGAAGAACAAAAAGCTGAAAATTTAGAAGAAAAATTTAAATACTATATTGAACGAATTGATAGTAATCTTTCAATAGAAAATTTAGATATTATATTACCTTATATGATAGAAAATTTATCTAATATAATTACTTATATTAAAAGTAATAGTACAATTTTAGTAGATGAACCAAATAGAATAAGTGAAAATATAAAGTCATTAAATGATGATTTTTTAGAAAAATATAGAGATCTTTATGAATCAGGTGAGGTATTAAATTCCCATAAAGATATTTTTTATAATTATGAACAAATAATTGAAATGTTAAATTCTAGAAATGTAGTTACTATGACTGGATTACTTAAAAATAATAAGGATTTTAAACCTAAAAAGATAGTAAGTATATCTACTAAATCTGTTCAAGCATTTCATAGTAAACTGGATATATTAAAAGATGAATTGAATCGTTTAAGATATAAAGGATATAAAATAGTTATATTATCAGGAACTGATGAAAGGGGAAAGAGATTATCTAAAAATTTAAAAGAAAAGAGTATAGATAATATTTATTCTGATACTTATGATATAGATATAAAGACAGGCCAAGTAGTTATAGTTCCCGGAACTATAGCATCTGGTTTTGAGTATCCTGATATTAAATTTATGATAATAAGCGATAAAGAAGTTTTTGGAACTATAAAAAGAAAAAGAAGAAAGAAAAATAAAAAAGATCAAAAAAATATAAGCTCCTTTAGAGATTTAAAAGTAGGAGACTATGTAGTACATGAAAATCATGGTATAGGTAAATATATTGGAATGGAACAACTAGTAGTAGATGGAATAAAAAAAGATTACCTATCTGTAAGATATTCAGGAAAAGATAGACTATATATACCAGTTGATCAAATGGATTTAATTCAAAAATATATTGGAAGTGAAGTAGGCAAAACTAAAGTAAGTAAATTAGGAAGTGGAGAATGGGCTAGAACTAAAAGTAAAGTTAAAAAAGCTATAAAAGAAATGGCAATAGACCTATTAGAGCTTTATGCAAAAAGAAGAACAGTAAAAGGCTTTAGTTTTTCTAAAGATCAACCTTGGCAAAATCAATTTGAAGACACATTTCCATATGAAGAAACAGAAGATCAAATTAAATGTATAGAAGATATTAAAAGTGATATGGAAAAACCATCTCCTATGGATAGACTACTATGTGGAGATGTAGGATATGGAAAAACAGAGGTAGCTCTGAGAGCTGCATTTAAAGCTACTTTAGATGGCAAACAAGTAGCCATGCTTGTACCTACTACAATACTTGCACAACAGCATTTTAATACTATGGTAGAAAGATTTAGTGATTTTCCTATTAATGTTGAAATGCTAAGTCGCTTTAGAACACCTAAAAGACAAAAAGAGATAATTAAAGATTTAAAAAGTGGAAATATAGATGTAATAGTTGGTACACATAGACTACTTACGAAAGATGTAAAATATAAGGACTTAGGACTCTTGATTGTAGATGAAGAGCAAAGATTTGGTGTAAAACATAAAGAGACAATAAAAGAAATAAAAGAATCAGTAGATGTATTAACACTTACTGCTACTCCTATACCAAGAACCCTTCATATGGCACTAATAGGAGCAAGGGACATGTCTGTAATAGAAGAACCACCTGAAGAAAGATATCCTGTTCAAACTTATGTAGTTGAGTATAATGAAAATATGATCAAGGAAGCTATATTAAAAGAAGTAAATAGAAAAGGTCAAGTATATTTTGTATATAATAGAGTTCGTGGTATCAGAAAAATTGCAGCTAGATTAAAGGAATTATTGCCTGAAATAAGAATAGTTGTAGCTCATGGTCAGATGAGTGAAAGAGAACTTGAAAAAGTAATGCTTGATTTCATGAATGGTGAATATGATGTATTAGTTTGTACTACTATAATTGAAACTGGACTTGATATATCAAATGTAAATACTATGATAATATACGATGCAGATAAAATGGGATTATCTCAATTATATCAATTAAGAGGTAGAGTTGGTAGATCAAATAGAATTGCATTTTCTTATTTTACTTATGAAAAAGATAAGGTGTTAACAGAAGTAGCTGAAAAAAGGTTAAAAGCTATAAAAGAATTTACAGAGTTTGGATCAGGCTTTAAGATAGCTATGAGAGATTTAGAAATAAGAGGTGCTGGAAACATATTAGGAGCGGAACAACATGGACATATGACTTTAATAGGATATGATTTATATGTTAAATACTTAGAAGAAACAGTAAATAAATTAAAAGGTAATATTGATACTGAAAGAGTAGAAACTACAGTAGAAGTTAATGTGGATGCTTACATTCCTAATAAATATATACAAAATGCAGAACAAAAAATAAGGATGTATAAGAGAATTACATCTATTGATGATAAAGAAGAATATAGAGATTTATTAGAAGAGTTAATTGATAGATATGGCGATATACCAAGACCTGTAGATAATTTACTTAGGATTGGATATATAAAATCTATTGCAAACAAATTGATGTTCACAAATCTGTCACAAAAGGATGATATTCTTATACTTGAATTTGATAAAAATTCTAAGATGAATCCTGAAATGATAAATGCATTATATGATAGTTTTGGACGAAGGATGACATTTGATTTATCTAGTACTCCTGCAGTGAAATATAAACTTAATAATACTTCACAAGATAAGATACTTACAGCATTAGAAGAGATATTTGAAAAGATAAAGAGTTTAAAGAACTAAAAAAATAATATATAATGAGTTAGTATAGTATAAATTAAGGAGATGATGTATTTGATTAAAAATAAAAGAGTGATTTGGGCTTTGATATTGCTAATCACAGTATCTGTATTTATATCAGCATGTAGCGATGAAAAAACAGAAGAAGCTGTTGCAAAAGTTAATGATGAAAATATTACAGAAGATGAACTTGATAAATATGTAGATTATAGAAAGAAAGAAGCAGAGTTAAGTGGTTATATTGCTCCTGAAATGTGGGATCAAGTTATAGAAGGCAGTGAATTCACTTATGAGCAACAATTAAAGCAAAGCTCGTTACAAGATTTAATAAATCAAAGAGTGTTACTTCAAAAAGCTGATGATGAAGAAATTGAAGTAACAGATAAAGAATTAGATAAAGAATTAGAAGAATTTAGAAATACAGAAGAAACAAAAAAGAATTTTAATGATTATTTAGACCAACTAGGAATTTCAGAAGAATATTTTGAAGAAATGTATAAACAAGGTATGAAAATTAATAAACTTATGGATAAATTAGTTAAAATAGATGAAGAGTCTGTAAAAGAAGAGTATGAAGCTAATAAAGAATCATATGACAAAATACAAGCAAGTCATATTTTAGTAGATACTACAGAAGAAGCAGAAGAAGTTAAAAGCAAGATAGAAGAAGGGAAAGATTTTGCAGAACTTGCAAAAAAATATTCTACTGATCCAAGTGCAGAACAAAATGCAGGGAACTTAGGATTTTTTGGTAAAGATGCAAATTTAGTTCCAGAATTTAAAGATGCAGCATTTAAACTTAAAAAGGGAGAAGTATCAGAACCAATAAAAAGTGAATATGGATATCACATAATAAAAGTTACTGATGAGAAAAAAGGATTAGAAGCAAATGAGGAAGAAATAAAAGAAAAATTAAAAGGCGAGAAATTTAATGAAAGAGCTCAAGAGTTAATAGAAGAAGCAGATACAGAGATATTGATTGATTTTGAAAAAGAAGCAGAAAAAAATAAAGAAAATAATACTGATGAAAATTCAGAAGAAGAAAAGAAAGATGATAACAATTCAGAAGAAAGTCAAAATCAAGATGAAAACAAAGAAAATCAACAACAAGAAAGCGAATAAAAATAAAACTGCCATATGGCAGTTTTATTTTTATAGAAAAAATTATCTATGATGTATAAAAAATGGCAAATAGTAAAATAATAATTCTAACTTGAATACATATTAATTTTACAGGAGGAATAAAATGAAAGCTACAGGAATAGTTAGAAGGATAGATGATTTAGGAAGGGTAGTTATACCAAAAGAAATTAGAAGAACACTTAGAATAAGAGAAGGAGATCCTTTAGAGATATTTACTGATAGACAAGGAGAAGTAATCTTGAAGAAATATTCTCCAATAGGAGAATTAAATGAGTTTGCAAGTGAATATGCAGATTCTTTAAATGAAACTACAGGTTATACTACTTTAATTTCAGATAGAGATAATATTATAGCAATATCTGGAGGCACAAAAAAAGGTTATTTAAATAAAAGATTAAGTCCTGAACTTGAAAAGTTAATTGAAGGAAAAGAAATATATTTAACTGAAGGTAATACAAAACCTATACGTATAACTGCAGAGGAATATAATCCTGATAATTATACATCTCAAGTCATATCACCAATAGTAACTCAAGGAGATCCTATTGGAGCAGTTATATTATTATCGAAAGAGTCTAATAATAAGATGGGCGAATTAGAAGTAAAACTTTGCGAGACAGCATCTCGCTTTTTATCAAAACAAATGGAGCAATAATAAGTGCCTACCTTATGGTAGGTATTTATTATTGTTTTTTGTTTTCAACCTATAAACTTTCTGATATAATCAAAGTATTGGTTTTAGAGATAATATTAGGAGGAACAAATAAATGAGTAAAGATAATTTTTTAAAAGGGGCTGCTATATTAAGTATAGCTGGTTTTCTTGTTAAAATATTAGGAGCAGTATATAGAATACCTCTAGCAAATATGATAGGTGATACTGGAATGGGTTATTATCAAGCTGCTTATCCAATATATACACTTATGTTTGCACTTTCAACAGCAGGAATACCTGTTGCTATAGCCAAATTAGTATCAGAAAAAAATTCTATTGGTGATTATAGAGGAGCGCAAAGGATATTTAGAATATCTTTTATAGGGCTTTTAATTGGTGGGATATTAACTTCATCATTTGTATTCTTAGGAGCAAAAACTATAGCTGATAAAATAGGTAACTCAAATGCTTATTATGCACTTATAGCACTTGCACCTGCACTTTTATTTACACCTATAATGTCAGCTTTTAGAGGGTATTTTCAAGGTAGGCAGGATATGACACCTACTGCTTTATCACAAGTAATAGAACAACTTGCAAGAGTAGGAATGGGATTATTATTAGTTGCATTAATTCTTAGATTTGATAAAGGGCTTCCTATGGCAGCAGGTGGAGCTTCCTTTGGTGCTTCAGCAGGGGCCCTTTTAGGAAGTATTACTATTATATATATTTATTTAAAAAGAAAAAATAAAATTAGAAGAGAAATAAGAAGATCAGAAAGATTTAAAAAACAAGATACTTCTCAAATAATAAAAAGTATATTAGTAATAGCTATACCAATTACAATAGGTGCTTCAGTTGTACCACTTTTTGGAACAATAGATGTTGCAATTGTTATGAGAAGGCTCCAAGACATAGGTTATACTGAAAAAGAAGCTTCAGGATTATATGGTCAACTTACAGGAATGGCACAAACTTTAATAAACTTTCCTCAAGTATTTTCAGTTGCAATAGGGTCAAGTCTTGTACCAGCTATATCAACAGCTTTTGCTAGAAGAAAATTTAGTGAAGTTAAAAAAACTGCCAGTTCAGGAATAAGGGTTACTTTGCTCATTGGACTTCCAGCAGCTATGGGACTTTTTATATTAGCTGAACCTATTATAAAATTACTTTATTTTAGCAATCCAATTGAAGTTCAAGAAAGTGCAGGTTCTATACTTAGGGTACTATCTTTCAGTGTAATATTTTTGACTTTAGTTCAATCACTTACTGCTATACTTCAAGGTATGGGAAAAGCCTTTATTCCTGTGAGGAATCTTATAATTGGAGCACTAGCAAAAGTGGTAATAGTATATGTATTAACTGGAATACCTGGAGTTGGAGTTAAAGGAGCAGCAGTAAGTACAATTACAGCTTATATGATAGCTTCATTTTTAAATTTAAGAGCTGTAAAGAAGTATGCAAGAATTCGATTTAATTTAATAGATTTATTTTTCAAGCCTATTCTATCAGTAGCTATAATGACTTTAATTGTATCATTAAGCTATAATTTATTAGATGGATTTATTGGTTCTAGATTAGCTACATTAACTGCAATTGGACTTGGAGGAATTAGTTATGGATTTGCTTTACTTTTAACATCAACTATAACAAGCAAAGACTTTGAATTGCTACCTGGAGGAAATAAATTAGCTATAAAATTGAAAAAAATAGGTTTACTTAGAAGATAGTACTTGATTTTATATTAATTTAGCAATATACTTAAAAGAGACTGATGCTTACTCTCTTTAAAGCTTATGGAGGTTTTTATGTCAATAATAAATATAATTGGTTTGGGATTTGGTGACATTAGTGATTTGAATTTTAAAAGTATAAAGGCTTTAGAAAAACATAAGAATTTCTTTAGAACAGATAAAAGCTCAATTATAGATTATTTGAATGAAGAAAATATTGATTACTCATCTTATGATCATATATATGAGACTGAAGAAGATTTTGATAATGTATATATTAATATCGCCAATGATTTAATAGAAAATAGCAAGAAATATTCTGTTATCAACTATTGTGTTCCTAAAAGTCCTTTGTTATTTGATAAGGTTACTCAGATATTATTGAATCATCAAATTGACAAACAAATTAAAATTAATATTTATAATAATGGTGGTTTTATAGAAAATGTATTTAATATATTAGAAAAACCTATGACAAGTAATATTAAAGTGATAGATGCTTCAGATATAAAAGCGACTACTTTAGATTTAAATAGTGATTTGATAATTTTTGGAATTTATGATAATCTTATTGCATCAGAAATAAAAGTACATTTAGAGGAAATTTATAGTGATAATCATCCTATTGAAATAATAAGCAGTTTCTTAAAGAAAAAAAAGTACTCTATATCATTATATAAATTAGATAGACTTAATGACTATAATCATGATTCAACTATATATATTCCAAAGATAAATAGTAATAAAAATTCATATGACATGAATAATCTTATTGAGATAATGGAAAGATTAAGAAGTAAAGATGGTTGTATGTGGGATAATGAACAAACTTTTGAATCTTTAAGAGAATATTTAATAGAAGAATCTTATGAAGTAGTTGATGCAATAGATAGAGATGATATAGATGCTTTAGAAGAAGAACTAGGAGATTTATTGTTACAAATAGTTTTTCTAAGTCAAATAGCCAGAGAAGAAGGGTATTTTAATATTTGGCACGTTATAAGCTCTATTTCAAATAAGATGATTTATAGACATCCTCATGTGTTTTCTGATACTTTAGTAAATAGTGTAGATGATATAAGTGATAATTGGGACAAATTAAAAAATAAAAATAAAGGCATAAATACTATTACTGAAAGTATGATGAGTATACCTAAAGAATTTCCAACACTTTTAAAAGCATATAAGATTCAAAAAAAAGCATCTAAAGTTGGATTTGATTGGGACTATAAAGAAGATGCATATAAAAAGATTCAAGAAGAAATAATAGAATTAAAAGTTGCTATAGATCAAAAAGTAATTGAAAACATAGAAGATGAATTTGGAGATCTTTTATTTGCAATAATAAATTTTGGAAGATTTTTAAATGTTAATCCTGAGACTGCTTTAAATAGAACCATACATAAATTCATATCTAGATTTAAATATATAGAAGATACAATTTTAAAACAAGGAAAAACATTAGAAGAAAGCAATTTAGAAGATATGGATAAATTATGGAATGAGGCAAAAAAATTTAGATTAAATTTCTAAAAAAAGAAGGATTTTCATAAAAAAACTAGAATAAGCTATTTATAGCTTTTCGATCCATGATATAATGGATTTTATAAATCAATACTTAATACATGAAAAATTAAGGAGGAATTATTAATGAACAAAGCAGAATTAATCACAAGTATTTCAGAAAAAAGTGGGTTGACTAAAAAGGATGCAGAAGGAGCATTAAATGCATTTATAAAAAGTGTAGAGGAAGCTTTAGTTGAAGAAGAAAAAGTTCAATTAGTTGGTTTTGGAACTTTCGAAGTTAGACACAGAAAAGCTAGAGAAGGAAGAAATCCAAGAAATCCTGAAGAAAAAATCCAAATACCAGCATCAAAAGCACCTGTATTTAAAGCAGGAAAAACATTAAAAGAAACAGTAAATAATAAGTAATCTTAAAAACTTTGTTGATTTCAATCAACAAAGTTTTTTTATTATTTTATTGATTAAATTTTTAACATATGATATTCTGTAATTGACCATATAAGTCAACTTTTGAGGAGGGGAATTAATGGGTATAATTGAAACTGAAAATTTAACAAAATATTATGGAAAATCACTTGGGATAAAAGATGTAAATTTAGATATAAAAGAAGGAGAAATATTTGGATTTATAGGACCAAATGGTGCTGGTAAATCAACTACCATAAGATTATTATTAAATCTTATATATCCTAGTGGAGGAAAAGCAAAAATATTTGGGAAAGATGTTATAGATTGTGGTCCTGAAATAAGAGGAAATATAGGGTATCTTCCTTCAGAGATTTTTTATTATGAAAAAATGAAAGTAAAAGATTTACTTAATTATTCTGCAAGCTTTTATAAAGGGGATTATTCTAATAGGATAAAAAAGCTTTCAAATGCTATGGAATTAGATTTAGACAGAAAAATAGAAGACTTATCCTATGGAAATAAAAAGAAAGTAGGTATAGTTCAAGGATTATTACATGAACCAAAATTAATTATATTAGACGAACCTACAAGCGGATTAGATCCTCTAATGCAGCAGAAATTCTTTGAAATAATAAAAGAGGAAAATCAAAAAGGTGCTACTGTATTTTTTTCATCTCATATATTATCAGAAGTTCAACAACTTTGTAATAGAGTAGCTATTATTAGAAAAGGATCTATTGTAGAGGTTGAAGATATAAAAACACTTCGAGAAAATAATTATAAAAAAATATCTATAAGAGGTCAAGAATTAAACAAGGATTTATTTGACTTTGATGGAGTTACAAAATTAGAAAAAAATCAAGATGAAATAACTTTTTTCTATAAAGGTGATATAAATATAATGATAGAAAATATAAATAAAATAGATTTAAGGGATGTTATGATTCAAGAGCCAACTTTAGAAGAAATATTTATGCATTATTATAGGTAGGTGAAGATAATGAATATATTTAAGCATGAATTTAAAATGAAAATAAAATCTATAATTATTTGGTCTCTTTCTATATCTGGATTTATGTTATTTTATATGGCATTTTTTCCTGGATTAGCTCAAGACTCTGCAAGCTTTAATCAGCTTATGGAAAACTTTCCAGAAGAATTTTTACAAGCTTTTGGAATGCAATCTGGACTTTCTTTTACTACATTGATAGGATATTTTACTCTTACATTTAGTATTATACAACTTGTAATTGCAATACAAAGTGCTAATTATGGTTTTTCTATTCTTTCGGAAGAGGAAAGAGAATTGACTGCAGATTTTTTAATGACTAAACCTGTATCAAGAAAAAAGATATATTTTTCTAAATTTTTTGCAGCTTTTTTAGGATTATTAGTAACTGCAATATCTATATCAATATCAAGTTTTATAGCTCTTGAGATATTTAATAATGGAGAGGTATATGATAAACAAAATATAATTATAGTGCTTAGTACAGTACCAGTATTTCAATTATTTTTTCTTGGAATAGGCATGCTTATATCTGTAATTGTAAACAAAGTAAGATCAGTACTTAGTTATTCCTTTGGCCTTACTATAGGTCTTTATGTAGTTAATTCAATAAGAGGCATAATAGATAGTGATTTATTAGGGTATATTACTCCATTTTATTATTTTGAACCAGGATATATTTTGAAAAATGGAGAATATAATATAACTTTTTTATTTATAGGAATAATAGTTATGCTTGTATCTTTTATATTAAGTTACATCTTATATTTAAAACGTGATATTCATTCATTGTAAGAGAGGTGAAAAATGTGAACATAATTAGAAGAGAGTTAAAATCTAATTTTAAATCTAGAATGATATGGTCTGTGAGTATGATTTTACTTATTATAGCTGTGTTTATAGAATTTAGTGCTTTTAAAGATAGTCCTGAAATAAATGATGTACTTAATGCTTTTCCAGACTCAGTACTAAGTGCACTTGGGATGGGTAATGCTGATATGACTACTTTATCTGGTTTTTTGAGTCTTATCTCACTATATATCTATTTGCCTTTATCTATTCATGCATCACTTTTAGGAAGTTCAATTATTTCAAAGGAAGAAAGAGACAAAACAGCTGAATTTTTATTTACACTTCCTGTTTCAAGAAAAAAAGTAATAGTAAATAAAATCATAGCATCTACTTTAGAAGTTATAAGCTTAAATTTTTTAACAGCTTTAACTATAGTTATAATGGGATTACAACATAATCCTGATGAAAAATTTTATAAGTTTTTATTACTTTTATTTCTAGGAATATTTTTAACTCAATTAATATTTTTAAGTATTGGTATTCTTATAGCTTCAATAACAAAAAGATATAAGAAATCGGGAAATATTTCACTTACAATTTTATTTGTAACTTATATAATATCTGTACTTATGGGACTTACAGATAAAATTGATTTTTTAAAATATATAACTCCATTTGAATACTTTAAATCATCATACATATTAGAGAATTTAGAATTGAAATTAGTTTATATTGTGATATCAGTTATAATAATAGCAATTAGTATGATAGGAACATTTAGAGTTTATCCTAAAAGAGATTTGTATATTTAGAATATTGTAATATAAAGCTTAATATTATAAAATTGAATTATAATATATCTTAAGGGGTGAAAAAATGAGAATAGATAAATTCTTAAAGAATTCTAGAATAATAAAAAGAAGAACGGTAGCAAAAGAAGCATGTGATACTGGCCGTGTTTTAATAAATGAGAATGTTGCAAAGGCAGGTTCGGAAGTATCTGTAGGTGATAAAATCGAAATCAATTTTGGTAATAATACAATGAAAATAGAAGTATTGAAAATTTTAGAACATGCACCTAAAGAAAAATCATCAGAAATGTATAAAGTGGTTGAATAAAAAGCACCTGATAAATGAATTCATTTATCAGGTGCTTTTTGTAATAAATTAATATGCAGTTTCATATCTTATTCTATAGATATAAGGAGGGGATAGTGTGGAAAAGGACATGAAATTACAAAATTTATCTTTAGAAAATAGAGAAAAATTAAATATATCAGGAGTAGAACAAGTAGAAAGTTTTAATGAAAGTCAAATAGTGATTTATACAGTAAGAGGATCTTTAACTATAAAAGGAGAATCTTTAAATATAAGCAAGTTAAATCTTGAAGATGGAAATGTTAAAATTGAAGGAATGATAGAGTCTCTTGCTTATAGCAATAAAACAAGTACAGGGTCAAAAGAAGGAAGTTTTTTAAAGAAAATGTTTAAATAGTTAAAATGTCTATTTTAACTGGAGGAGTAATATGTCAAATTTAGTATTAGAACAATTTTGTATATTAATTAAATTAATTATAGGTGGAATTATTTTAGGCTTTATATATGATTTATATAGAGTATTTAGATATTATCTGAAGCCAAAAAGAATTGCTACAATGATAGAAGACACTATATTCTTTATATTAATATCTATTATAGTATTACTTTTATTATTTTATACTAACTCAGCAGAACTTAGATGGTATGTTTTTTTAGGATTTTTAGTTGGTAGTATTCTTTATAAAATAATATTTAGTAAATATATAATAAAAATATTAATTTTTATTATGAATAAAATTATAAAGGTATTTAAAACAATACTTGGTACCGTAATCTCTCCTATTAAAATATTAATAAATATAATAAAAAAACCTCTTAAAAAAATATTAAAAAAGATAAAAAATGGGTATAAGGATAGTGATAAGGGAAAAAAATAGGAATAATGTTCTATATTTATTGCTTTAAAATATGGAAATTATAGCATATAATATAATTATATATAAAACTATTTAGGAATAGAGGACCTAATATGAAGAAGAAGAAAAATAAATTTAAAATAAAATATATATTGATAATAATATTTACTATCTATTTAGCAAGCATATTTATAAGACAAGAGTTTGAGATAAATAAACTTGAATCTAATATAAAAGATCAAGAACAGAAAAAAACAGAATTAAAAGAGTATATTTCTGAAAACGAAAAAAAAGCTGAGTATTTAAATAATATATCATCTGCTAAAAATCCAGTTAATTATATGAATTCTTTAGATAATGAGAAGCAAAAAGAAGAGTATAAGAAAGTTTTAGAACATATAGAGAATGTGGCAAGAGAAGAATTGTTTATGGTAAAACCTAATGAAATAATTTACATAGATAAAAATAAGTTAAAAAATGTATTTGATGAAACACCTTAGAAAATAGGTATATTGACAGATATTAAATATTCATATATACTTTAGTAGATTAGTATAGATATTAAAAGGAGGAGTATTGTATTTATGCCCGTTAAAGTAGGTAGTATTGTTGAAGGAACAGTTACTGGTATAACTAATTTTGGAGCGTTTATTCAGCTAGGAGAAGGTGAGACTGGATTAGTTCATATTTCTGAGGTTTCAGATGATTATGTTAAAGATATTAATAATTATTTGAAAAAAGGACAAAAAGTTAAGGTAAAAGTTTTATCTATGGAAAAAGGCAAAATTAGTTTATCCATAAGACAAGCTAAACCAAAAACAAGTAATCCACAAGAAATTGATTGGTCAAAAAAAGCTGATCCAAAGATGAAAGGCTTATCATTTGAAGACAAACTTTCAAAATTTCTAAAAGACAGTAACGAAAGACAAGATCAAATTAAATCTAGGGATTCAAAAAGAGGTATGAATTCTAAATCTTAAATTCAATAAAATAATAATATTTGATTTATTATAGCAATCATAATATTTATTAAACGATATATTAAAATGTTAACATTTTAATATATCGTTTTTTATTATATTTGAAAAATTTGTAGAATCAAAAAAACATGGTAAAGCTGATAGTTAGTTAAAAAAATAAAAAAAATCTACTTTTATGACGAAAAGTTTTTAAGTTTGGACAACCATAATTGACAAATATTTTACTTTTACTTTGTTAGAATATATGTAGGTAACGATAGAGGATGGTGGTTCTAATGATAAATACGGAATTAAATAATCTAAAAATTAAGAAAGATAGTAAGAAAATGATTATACAAATGTTAAGAGAAATATATAAAAAAGAAATTACAATGAATAGTATAGCATTATTTTTAATTTCTTTATGTATATCTAGAGCATCTGTAATGAATAACTTAACACCTTTTGGAATAGCTTTTTTAGTATCGTACTCTTTTAAGTATAAATCTAAGATTTCTATATTAATAGCAGTATCTATTGGAACTATAACAATACATGGTTTAAATAGTTATCAATATATTATTCCCATGGTTATGCTATATTTATTAATTAATATATTAGATTTTAAAGACAAAAAAATATTTTTCTCACTATTAACAGCATCTATACTTTTTATTTTTAGAAGTATGATTATGATAGGAACTGACTTTTATATATATGATTTAATGATAATTATGTTTGAATCAATTATAGTTTTCTCAATATCATTTATATTTACATATAGCATAAATTTTTTAGATAATATTAAGAATAGATTATTCACTAATGAAGAAATGATTTCATCAGTAATTATGTTATCCATAGCAGTGACAGGAGTATCGGATATTTCAATATTTTCTTTATCTATAATGGATATATTAGGAGTTTTTCTTATATTGTTTTTTGCATATACAAGAGGTATAAGTATGGCTACTGTTATAGGTGTTAGTATAGGACTTATAAGCTCAATGTCTAAGGTGGACATGCCATATATAATCTCAATATTTGCTATATCAGGGTTACTTGCCGGTGTATTTAAGGATATAGGTAAAATTGGAATAATATTAGGTTTTACTTTAGGAAATTTGATAATGTCATTTTATATAAATGGTTTTTCTACAGAAATAATAGGATTTAAAGAAATAGTAATAGCATCTATTATATTCTTTATAGTTTCTAAGAAAATTTCTGGAGTTAGTAATAAAATAATTATAGGATCAGATAGAGGTTATTTAGTAGAAGATGTATATAGTAATAGAATAAAAGATATTACTTTTAGAAGATTAAATGAATTTTCAAGTGTATTCAAAGAATTATCAGATATTCTCAAGAAAGTTTCTTATAGAGAAAATATATTAGAAGAAAATGATATATCCTCTTTAATGGATTCTATTTCTTCTGAAATATGTGGTAAATGTTCAATGAATAGAATATGTTGGAAAAATGATTTTTATAATACTTATAATAAAATGTTTGAAGTAATAGTAAAATTAGAAAATAAAGGAGTAATTTCTGAAAGAGATTTACCAGAATTGTTTCATAATAGGTGTAAAAATAAAAATAATTTCGTTGAAAAAATAAATAATATATTTAATATTTATAGATTAAATTATAAATGGGAGAAAAAAATTACAGAAAGTAGACAAATGGTATCTCAACAATTAAATGGTGTAAGCAATATAATAAAAGATTTAGCAAAAGAAATATATACAGATATAAGATTCAAAGAAGAAGTTGAAAGAACTATATTCAGTGAATTAAGAAAAGAAGATATACCTATAAAAGAAATAACAGTTACAGAATCAAATGAAGGAAAGTTTGAAATATATATAGATTTAAAAATAACTTGTAATAAAGAAAGGATGATTTCTAAGGTGATTAATATAGCATCAGAGGTAGTAGGATATAGATTAATAAGGGATAGATTTTCTACAAGTGATTTAGACTATGATAAAGGAGTAAGATTCAAACTTATAAAATCCAATAGATATAGTTCTGTGACAAGAGTTGCGGTGTGTTATGATAATGATAATTATATTTCTGGAGATAGTTATACATTTGGTGAAAGACAAAATAACTATTACGCAGTACTTAGTGATGGTATGGGTAGAGGAGAAAAGGCTAAAACAGAAAGTAGTATTACCATAAATTTATTAGAAAAATTCTTGGAAGCAGGATATGATAAAGAATTGGCATTAAGAACTATAAATTCAATATTAGTATTAAAATCTAATGAAGAAGTTTTTACAACTATTGATATGTCTATTTTAGACTTATATAAAGGAAATGCTCAATTTATAAAAATAGGCTCAGCTCCTACTTTTATAAAAAGGAGAGATAGAGTTGAGATAATAAATTCCAACACACTTCCAGTTGGAATATTAAAAGAGGTAGATTTTAATATTTATGAGAGTAATATTGAAGATGGGGATTTTATAATAATGATGTCAGATGGATTGTTAGATTCAAATGAAGAGGTTTATGACAAAGAAAAATGGATGAAAGATATAATAGAAAATATAAATAGTAAAAATCCACAAACAATAGCTGATCAAATTTTAAAAAATTCAATAGATATATCAAGTGATAATAGTAAAGATGATATGACAGTATTAGTAACTAAAGTATGGAAAAAAAGGTAAAGCTTTTGCTTTATCTTTTTTGTTTATCTATCTCTCTATTGGCAATACTTATTTTTAAAAGATAATAGGGGGTAGTATAATGCAAAAA
The DNA here is from genome assembly GCF_900626135.1 of Senegalia massiliensis. Taxonomy (NCBI): domain Bacteria; kingdom Bacillati; phylum Bacillota; class Clostridia; order Eubacteriales; family Clostridiaceae; genus Senegalia; species Senegalia massiliensis. Next base: position 726,571 of record NZ_LR130786.1, on the reverse strand, counting down.
GAAATATTTCTTAAACAAATAATATTAGTCACAGATGGTGAATCAAACAGTTTTAAAGATCCTATTAATATCACTAAAAAAGTAATTAAAGAAGGAATAACTGTCAGTACAATAGGTATATTAAATGAAAAAAGTAACACTAGAGCAAAATTTGAATTAGAAAGTATAGCTAATATAGGTAAAGGAGTATGTGAACTAACAAATATAGAAAACTTAAGTTCTACAGTATATAATGCAACAAAAAAATCAATATATAATACATTGCAATCTGTAATAAATACTGAATTAAAAAAAGTAGTAGGTAGCGATATTTCAAATATAGATCCAACATGTAGACAAAAAGTAATAATGATGATGGAAGATTTATCAGATTCATTTGATTTAAAGACTATTATATTATTAGACACAAGTAAAAGTATGGATTTAAAAGTTAATGCTGCAAAAAAATCAATAATAAATCTTTTAAACACACTAAAATCCAGAAAAGGTAAAAACTATATAGCAGTTATGATTTTCCCTTATAAAGATAAAGATTGGAAACTTATATGTGATTTTACTGATAATATAAGAACACTTAAAAAAAGTTTAAAAAGCATAGTTATAGAAGGTCTTACTCCTACTGGAGAGGCATTAGAAAGTGCATATATGTATATGAAAAGAGATTAAAGTATGACTATAGATATTATAAAGGGAAGATGGAATAAGAATATATATATAATAGAAAAAGAGTTAGGTAGAGGAAATATAGGAACTGTTTATTTAGTAAGCAATAATAAAGGTAAAAAAATTGCTTTAAAATGTTCCGATGATATAGCATCTCTTACAACTGAGTTTAATGTATTAAAAAAATTGTCATTATCATTTATACCTAAGGTTTATGATTTGGATGATGCATATATTAAAGATAGTTACAAATATTTTTTTGTTATGGAATACATAGAAGGAATTTGTTTAAATGAACATATAAAAAATAAATCTAATATAGAAGAACTACTTGAAATATCATATGAACTATCAAAAAAATTATATGATATTTATAAATTAGGGTATACTTATTGGGATATAAAATTTGAAAACATAATAATTGAAAAGAATACTAAAAAATTAAAATTAATAGATTTTGGAGGAGTAACAAAAAATAATCATTCAATAAAAGAATATACACCTTCATATAATATTAACTCATTTCTTGATACACCTTTTTATGATGATAGAGCATTAGTGTTTTCTGTAAACCTTTTATTAATTTCATCTTTAACTAAGCAAAGTTATAATCCATTGACAAATAATATTGAAGATATAATATATAGTATGAAGCCACTAGAAATTAATGATGATATTAAGACTTTGATTACAAGAGGATTAAAAGGTAAATATAATATAAGTGATTATATATATGATATAAATAATATATTAAATTGTAATGAAAACTTATATATTATTAAATTTATAGATAGATTTTTTTTGATTAGTTTAAGTCTTTTTTTGATTTTTTTAGGGTTTTTATTTAAAATATACATAATTTAAATGAGGGATTAGATGGAGAATAAAGTATTAAAAACAATAGAAAAATATAATCTAATAAAAAAACATGACAATATTATAGTTGGAGTATCAGGTGGACCTGACTCAATTTTTTTATTATCAATATTAGATAAAATTAAACAAAAAATCAAATTTAACATAGTAGTTTGCCATATTAATCACGGAACAAGAGGAATTGAGACAGACAAAGATGAAATCTTTGTAAAAAAACTATGTAAAAAAATGAAAGTTGATTTTCACTCTATAAAAGTTGATATGAATGGATATGCTAAGGAAAAAAGTATATCTTCAGAAGAAGCAGGAAGAGAATTAAGATATGATTTTTTTAGAAAAATTTTGAAAAAATATAATAATAAGGGTAGCGTTGCTGTAGCTCATAATAAAAATGACCAAGCAGAAACTATGATTATGAGATTTTTAAGAGGTACAGGTATAGATGGGTTAAAAGGAATGGATTTTAAAAATGGTGACATTATTAGGCCTGTATTAAATATAAGTAGAGAAGAAATAGAAAAATATATAGCTGATAATGATATAGAAGTAAGAATAGATGAAACTAATAAAATGGACATTTATAGAAGAAATAAGATAAGATTAAATTTAATACCTGATATTAAAGAAGAATATAATCCATCTATAATTGATACTCTTTATAGAACTTCTAAGATAATGAAAGTTGATTCTGACTTTATAAATAATTATGCTAATACACAGTTTGATAACTTAAAAACTCAAATTTCAAAAGAAAAAATTTCATTAGATAAACATAATTTAATTAATCAACATAAAGCAATACAATATAGAATAATAAGACTAGCAATTGAAAGATTAATAGGTCATTTAAAAGAAATAGAACAAATACACATAGAATCAATAATAAATTTAATGGAAAATAATATTACAGGTAAAAGAATAGATATATCTAATGGAATAGAAGCATTTATAAATTATAAATACTTAGAAATAAGATTGAAAACTAAAGAAGAGAAAATAATATTAGATAGACAATTAAATTTAAAAAATATTAATTATATAAATGAATTAGGATTAGAAATAACTTTAAAAGTTGAAGATTTTAATAAAAATAAAATAAATCAAAAAGACAGGTTTATAAAATATTTTGATTATGATAAAATAGTAGGTGGTTTGTTTATAAGGTTTAGAAAATCAGGAGATAAATTTAAACCTTTAGGAATGAAAGGAAATAAAAAATTAAAAGATTTTTTTATTGATGAAAAAATTCCAAGAGAAAATAGGGAAAAAATACCGATTATCTATGATAAACAAGGAATTTTATGGGTAGTAGGTCATAGAATAAGCGAAAATTATAAAGTTAATTCTACTACAAAAAAAGTTTTAATGATTGCTATAAAAAATAGGGGGTAAAGATGAAACAAGATATTAAAGAAGTTTTAATTGATGAAACACAGATTCAGAAGAAAAATAGAGAATTAGGTAAGATGATATCAGAACACTATAGAGGTGAAAAATTAACAGTTATTTGTATACTTAAAGGTGCAATAATGTTTATGAGTGACTTGATAAAAAATATAGATATACCTTTAGAAATAGATTTTATGGATGTATCAAGCTATGGTGAAGGAACAACATCTTCTGGTGTAGTAAAGATTGTTAAAGATTTAGATTCTAGTATTGAAGATAAAAATATATTAATAGTAGAAGACATTATAGATAGTGGATTAACACTTAGTTATCTTATGAAAATATTAAAATCTAGAGGACCAAAAAGCATAGAAATATGTACTTTGTTAGATAAACCTACAGGGAGAACAATTGATATGGATGTTAAATATGTAGGATTTACTGTTCCAGATGCATTTTTAGTAGGTTATGGATTAGACTTTGCAGAGAAGTATAGAAATCTTCCATATATAGGTATATTAAAAGAAAATGTATACCGTTAACTATAATTGTATTTTAAATACATCTGTGATAAAATGATTTAATATTAGTCTTTTTAATTTGGAAGGAGGAACACTTTTGAGGAAGTTTTTTAGAGGTATAAGTGCTTATCTGCTTATATTCGTAGTTATTGTATTAGTAGTAGGACTATTTATGGATGGTCAAGCTGAAACTGTACAATTTAGTTATTCAAAATTTAAAGAAGAAGCAGCAAAAGGGAATATAGAATCAGTAACATTGGTTAAAAATAGAGTTCAAGGTACATTAAATGATGAGGCAAAAACTAAGTTTACTTCATATATACCAGAAGTAGAGAAAGAATATTATGATGAAATAATTGAAGAAACCGGTATAGAAGTTACTGCTGAACCAGACCCAGGGACTCCTTGGTATATTAGCGCATTACCAACTATATTTATGATACTTATATTTATAGTATTTTGGTTTGTATTTATGCAAAAGTCACAAGGTGGCGGAGGACGAGTAATGTCCTTTGGTAAGAGTAAGGCAAAAATGCATAAAGAAGATCCTAAAAACAAAATTACATTTGAGGATGTAGCAGGACTTGAAGAAGAAAAAGAAGAATTAGTTGAAGTAGTTGATTTTCTGAAAAATCCTAAAAAATTCACACATTTAGGTGCTAGAATTCCTAAAGGGGTTTTAATGGTAGGACCTCCAGGAACAGGTAAAACATATCTTTCTAAAGCAACTGCTGGTGAAGCAGGAGTACCATTTTTTAGTATAAGTGGTTCTGACTTTGTAGAAATGTTTGTGGGTGTTGGTGCATCGAGAGTTAGAGACTTATTTGAACAAGCTAAGAAAAGTTCACCTTGTATTATATTTATAGATGAAATTGATGCAGTAGGTAGAAAAAGAGGAGCTGGACTTGGCGGTGGTCATGATGAAAGAGAACAAACACTTAACCAACTTCTAGTTGAAATGGATGGATTCGGAATAAATGAAGGTATTATAATTATAGCAGCAACAAATAGACCTGATATATTAGACCCTGCTCTTTTAAGACCAGGTAGATTTGATAGACAAGTACAAATTGGAGTTCCAGATATTAAAGGGCGTGAAGCTATATTAAAAATTCATGCTAAAGGCAAGCCATTAGCTGAAGATATAGATTTAAATGTAATAGCAAGAAGAACTATAGGATTTACTCCAGCAGATTTAGAAAACTTAATGAATGAAGCTGCATTACTTTCTGCAAGAGAAGATTTAAAGGAAATACCAATGAGACTTTTAGAGGAAGCAATTACAAAAGTTATAGCTGGACCTGAAAAACGTAGTAGAGTAAGAAGTGAAAAAGAAAATAAACTTACAGCTTATCATGAAGCTGGTCATGCAGTTGTAGGAAAATTACTACCAAATGCAGATCCAGTGCATATGGTTACTATAATGCCTAGAGGTAGAGCTGGTGGGTTTACTATGAGTTTACCTACGGAAGATAGAAGTTATATGTCCAAAACAGAAATGGAAGAGAAAATTGTTGAGTTATTAGGTGGTAGAGTAGCAGAAAAATTAGTTTTAGATGATATAAGTACGGGTGCTTCAAATGACCTTGAAAGATCAACTAAAATAGCACGTGATATGGTAACTCATTATGGTATGAGTGATAAGCTTGGACCTATGACTTATGGAAAAGATGATAGTCAAGTATTCCTTGGTCAAGATATAGGTAGAAGTAAGGATTACAGTGAGGAAGTAGCTTCTGAAATTGATCATGAAATGAGAAGAATAGTAGAAGAAGCATATGAAAGAGCTGTAAATATTCTTACAGAAAATATAGATAAACTTCATGAAGTGGCTCAAAAATTATTAGAACAAGAAACATTAAATAAAGATGAATTTAATGCTATCTTTGAAGAAAAAATTGAAAAACAAGAAGCTTACGATGAAGAAAGTGAAACTGATATAAGGAATGAAAATATCGGAGAAGAAAATATAGAAGATAAAATAGTTGAAGAAGATAAAGATATTGATAAAGAAGAATAAAAATATGGCTCATTGAGCCATATTTTTTATGTTATTAAATTTCCTGTCGTAATTTCCCGGGGAATACATTGAAATGTCGAAAGAATAAAGGAATATTTCAAAAACAAATGAATAATAGTTATATTAAAAGGAAAAAATATTAATTTTATACTTGTATTATAATTATCATTATATTATAATGTATTTAAAGAAAAATATTTAGAAAATTTAATAAAGATACCATATGGTTGTGGTGATAAAATAACCTTTTATCAATAAAATAACTATAGCACGGTAGTCTAAGTTCAACCCTTAGTTCTACTGTGCTTTTTTATATTTTTTTTAATAGTTAATAATTAAACAAAGGGGGGTGTGAAAAAATTCTTCATATAATTATCTATGAAAGCAAGTTTTCTGTTAAAATATAATTAAAAGCTTTTAATTGGAGTGATTGAATTGGATAAAAATCAAGTCTTTTTAACAGGTTATGCTAAACTTCCTGAGGGAATTACTGCAAGAGAATTATATGGAGTAGTAGCACTTGCAATGACAGTAGATAAATCTACAGGAGAAATATTAGATGTTGAACCAACATTGTCTACTTATCTTGGAAGAACATTTGTAAAAGAATTATTAGTAGGTGAAAAAATAAGCGATTTAAATCATTTAGAAATTAAGGTGAAAAAACATTATTTTGGTTCTGCAAAAAAAGCTATTTTAACAACTATAAAGATGTGTCATAAGAGTTTTAGTAAAATAAATGGTAAATTAGTATAAAACAAGGGGGAATTTAGTTGATAGAAAATAGATTGAGAAATGAAGAACTCAAAAAAAGGATAATGGAACCAAGTGAAGCCGCAAAGCTTTTTGAAAAAGGCATGACAGTGGGAACTAGTGGATTTACACCAGCTGGTTATCCAAAAGCAGTACCTCTTGCAATAGCTGAAAGAAAAGAAAGTGGAGAAGATTTGGAGCTTACTATAATAACTGGTGCATCTGTAGGAGATGAGCTGGATGGAGCCCTTGCCCGTTCGGGAGTACTTAAGAGGAGATATCCTTATCAAACTAATAAAGATTCTAGAAACGGTATAAATGATAATAAAATAGAATATGCTGATATGCATCTAAGCCATACGCCACAATGGGTTAAATATGGTTTTTTTGGTAATATAGATATAGCTTTAGTAGAAGCTGTTGCAATAAGAGAAGATGGCGGTATAATACCTTCTACATCAGTAGGTAATTCTAATGTATTTGTAGAAAAGGCGGATAAAGTAATAGTAGAAATAAATACTAGTCAACCTTTATCACTTGAAGGAATACATGATATATATTCACCAAAAAACCCACCAAATAGAGAACCTATTCCTGTAACAAAAACTGAACAAAAAATAGGTACAGATTATATACCATGTGATCTAGAAAAAATAGTTGCAATTGTTATTACTGATAAAAAAGATAGGACTCGCCCAGTAGCACCTATTGATGAGACATCTAAGAAAATTTCAGGTAACCTTATAAACTTTTTAAAGAAAGAAGTTGAAGAAAATAGATTACCAAAGAATTTATTGCCATTACAATCTGGGGTAGGAAGTGTAGCAAATGCTGTACTAGGAGGTCTTATAGATTCTGACTTTGAAAATCTTAAGATTTACTCAGAGGTAATCCAAGATTCTGCACTTGATTTACTTGACTCAGGTAAAGTTGTATTTGCATCTGGAACTTCATTAACAGTATCACCAGATAGATTAGATAATTTTTATCAAAATTTTAGTAAGTATAGAGATAAAGTAATACTTAGACCACAAGAGATAAGTAATAACCCAGAAGTAATAAGAAGACTTGGAATAATAGCAATGAATACAGCTATAGAAGTTGATATATATGGAAATGTAAATTCTACTAATATAATGGGATCTAGAATGATGAATGGAATAGGTGGTTCTGGAGATTTTACAAGAAATGCATATTTATCAATATTTACAACTGAATCTATTGCAAAAAATGGAGATATTTCATCAATAGTACCTATGGTATCTCATCATGATCACACAGAACACGATGTTCATGTAATAGTAACAGAACAAGGTGTAGCAGATTTGAGAGGATTAAGCCCTAAAGAAAGAGCTAAGGTAATAATTGAAAATTGTGCACATCCAGATTACAAAGAAAAACTCTATGAGTATTACAATGAATCATTTGATGTTTGTAAGCACAAACATACACCTCATTGTATTGAGAAATCGTTATCATGGCATGCAAAATTTTTGAAAGAAGGTAGTATGAAGTAAGAATATATTAATTAATATTAATATATATTTGTTGAAGGGATGTTATAAAAAATCTAGAAATAAATTATAATGATATAATAACCTTTAATTTAAAGGAGGCAAAATTGTGAAGAATGATGAAAATGTGAAAGCAGTAAAAGATTCAAGAGAAAAGTGGGAAGAGAGTACTTTAAATAAAGCTTTATCTCGTTTCCCTGAAAGAAAAGAAGAGTTTAAAAGTGGTTCAGGTCTTGAAGTAGAAAGACTTTATACTCCACTTGATATTGATGAGTTAAACTATAATGAAGATCTAGGTTTTCCTGGTCAATTTCCTTATACTAGAGGTGTTCAACCTACAATGTATAGAGGAAGATTATGGACAATGAGAATGTATGCAGGATTTGCTACAGCTGAAGAATCAAATAAAAGATATAAATATTTAGTTGAGCAAGGTTCTACTGGACTTTCTGTAGCATTTGATTTACCAACTCAAATTGGGTATGATTCTGACCATTCATTATCTCAAGGGGAAGTTGGAAAGGTTGGAGTTGCAATTGACTCACTTAAAGATATGGAGTTATTATTTGATGGCATACCTTTAGATAAAGTAAGTACATCTATGACTATAAATGCTCCGGCTGCAGTATTACTTGCTATGTATATAGCAGTAGCAGAAAAACAAGGAGTATCAGAAGATAAACTTAGAGGGACTATACAAAATGATATATTGAAAGAATATATAGCTCGTGGAACATATATTTTCCCAACAGAGCCATCTATGAGACTTATAACTAATATTTTTGAATATTGTTCAAAAAATGTGCCTAAATGGAATACAATAAGTATTTCAGGTTATCACATAAGAGAAGCAGGATCTACTGCAGCTCAAGAAGTAGGATTTACTATAGCTGATGGAATTGCATATGTTGATGCTGCTATAAAAGCAGGATTAGATGTTGATTCATTTGCACCAAGATTATCATTTTTCTTTAATGCACATAATGATTTACTTGAAGAAGTAGCCAAGTATAGAGCAGCTAGAAGGTTATGGGCAAGAATTATGAAAGAAAGATATAATGCTAAAAATCCTAAATCAATGATGCTTAAATTCCATACTCAAACAGGAGGATCAACTCTTACAGCTCAACAGCCTGAAAACAATATTGTTCGTGTTGCTATTCAAACACTTGCAGCTGTACTTGGAGGCACTCAATCACTTCATACAAATTCTAAAGATGAAGCATTGGCACTTCCTTCAGAAAAATCTGTAAGAACTGCTCTAAGAACACAGCAAATAGTTGCTCATGAAAGTGGAGTAACTGATACTATAGATCCACTTGCTGGTTCATACTTTGTAGAAGCTAAAACTGATGAAATTGAAAAGAAAGCTATGGAATATATTGAAAAGATAGATGAAATAGGTGGAGCACCAAAAGCAATTGATATGGGGTATATTCAAAAAGAAATAATGGATGCTGCATATAGATATCAAAAATCAATAGAATCAGGAGAACAAATAGTAGTAGGAATGAATAAATTCCAAGCAGAAGAAGAACCAGTGAAAGATCTACTAAAAGTAGATCCTAAAGTTGGAGAAATGCAAGTTGAAAAAATAAATAAACTTAAATCAGAAAGAAATAATGATGAAGTTGAGTCTAAATTAAAAGCTTTAAGAAATGCATGTGAATCAGATGAAAATGTTATGCCATATATAATAGATGCTGTAAAAGAATATGCTACATTAGGAGAAATATGTGGAGTAATGAGAGAAGTATTTGGAGAATATGAACAAGCAGTAATGTTATAAGAAAAAGATTAGGAGGATTTTAAATGGATAGACCTATTAGAGTATTAGTTGCTAAACCAGGATTAGATGGTCATGATAGAGGAGCAAAAGTTATTGCAAGAGCTTTAAGAGATGCAGGGATGGAAGTAATTTATACAGGACTTAGACAAACTCCAGAACAAATAGTGGCATCAGCAATACAAGAAGATGTTGATGTTGTAGCTTTAAGTATATTATCAGGTGCACATAATCATTTGTTTCCTAAGGTAGTTGAACTATTGAAAGCAGAAGATGCAGAAGATATACTTATTATTGGAGGAGGAGTTATTCCAGAAGATGATATACCAGAACTTAAAAAAGCAGGTATAGAAGAAGTATTTACACCTGGAACACCTACTACTACTACTATTGAATTTATAAAAAACAACTTAAAGAAGTAACTAAAATTAGGTGGTGCTAATATTGGATTTAGTAAAGAAATTACTTGAAGGAGATAAAAGAGCCTGTGCTAGAGCGATTACTAAAGCTGAAAATAATGAAAAAGGAGCTTTAGAAATTTTAAAAGAAATATATAAATACACAGGAAATGCTCATATTGTAGGAATTACAGGACCACCTGGTGGAGGAAAATCAACACTTACTTATAGATTGAGTAAAGAATTAAGTGATAAGGGTAAAAAAGTGGGAATCATTGCTATAGATCCCACTAGTCCTTTCACTGGTGGTTCAATATTAGGAGATAGAATAAGAATGAATAAACTATCAACTGACCCTAATGTATTTATAAGGAGTATGGGAACAAGAGGACACTTAGGTGGGCTTTCAAAAGCAACATATGCAGCTATAAAAATATTTGATGCTTTTGGATGTGACTATATTTTCATTGAAACTGTAGGCGTAGGACAATCTGAAGTTGATATAGTTAAAACAGCGGATACAGTTGTTATGGTGATGGTACCAGGACTTGGAGATGATATTCAAGCTATAAAGGCAGGTATAATGGAAATTGCAGATATTTTTGCTATAAATAAAAGTGATTTAGATGGAGCTGAGAGAACTACAGGGGAAATAAAGATGATGGTGGAAATGGATAATTCTGATAAAAAGCCACCTATATTAAATGTTATAGCAAGTCAAAATGAAGGAATAAAAGATTTAGTGAAAGAAATTATCTGTCATAAGGAGTACTTAGTATCATCTGGGGAATTAGAAGGTAAGAGAACGGAGAGACTGAGATCTGAGATAATAGATTTAGTTGAACAAGAAATTAAGTCTAGAATATTTAATGATAGAGATATATATAATCTTTTAGACAACATATTAAAAGACGTGTACAATAAAGAAGTAGATCCTTATAGTGCTAAGGATGAATTATTTAATGCTATTATTTAAAGGAGGAATGTAAAATGGTAGGTAAAGTAGATCATATAGGTATAGCTGTAAAAGATTTAGAGGAAACATTAAAATTTTATACAGATGTTTTAGGTATGGATTTACAAGGTACAGAAACTGTAGAGGAGCAAAAGGTAAAAGTTGCATTTTTACCTATAGGTGATACAGAAATGGAATTATTGGAATCTACAGATAAAGACGGTCCTATAGCAAAATATATTGAAAAAAAGGGTCAAGGTGTTCAACATATAGCTTATAGAGTAGATAATATAGAAAAAGCTATAGAAGAAATGAAAGAAAAAGGTATAAGAATGATTGATGAAAAACCAAGATATGGTGCTGGTGGAGCAAAAATAGCATTTTTACATCCAAAAAGTACTCATGGTGTATTAATAGAATTATGCCAAAGAGATTAATGTGGCTAGGAGGTTTATAAATGTCTAATAAAAGAGTAGAAGAATTACGCCAAAGAAAAGAAAATATAAGACTTGGCGGTGGAGAAAAGAGTATTGAAAAACAACATGCAAAAGGTAAAATGACTGCAAGAGAAAGAATAGAATATTTATTAGATGATGGTAGTTTTATTGAAATAGATGCATTTATTGAACATAGATGTACTAATTTTGGCATGGAAAAGAAAAAGGCTCCTGGTGAAGGTGTTGTTACAGGATATGGAACTATCAATGGAAGATTAATATATGTATTTGCTCAAGATTTCACTGTGATAGGTGGTTCACTTGGTGAAATGCATGCAGCAAAAATTTGTAAAGTACAAGAAATGGCAATTAAAGTAGGTGCTCCTTTAATTGGTATAAATGATTCTGGTGGAGCAAGAATACAAGAAGGTGTAGATGCACTTTTTGGATATGGAAATATATTCTATAACAATACTAAAGCTTCAGGTGTAATACCTCAAATATCAGTTATAATGGGTCCATGTGCAGGTGGAGCGGTATATTCTCCAGCTTTAACTGACTTTATATTTATGGTAGATAATACAAGTAAAATGTTTATAACTGGTCCACAAGTTATAAAGACAGTTACAGGAGAAGAAGTTTCAGCTGAAGAATTAGGTGGAGCTATGACACATAACAGTACTAGTGGTGTAGCACATTTTATAAATAATACAGAAGAAGAAACATTAGATAATATCAAGACATTACTTAGTTTCTTACCTTCTAATAATTTAGAAGATGCTCCAAGCTTTGATTCACAAGATGATATAAATCGTATAGAAGAAAAATTAAATGAGATAATACCAGAAAATCCAAATAAGCCTTATGATATGAAAGATATAATATCTATATTAGGAGATAATGGTGAGTTTTTAGAAGTACAACCATATTATGCACAAAATATAATGACAGGATTTATGAGACTAAATGGTAGATCAGTAGGTGTAATAGCTAATCAACCAAAAGTTTTAGCAGGATGTTTAGATATAAATGCTTCAGACAAGGCAGCAAGATTCATAAGAACTTGTGATGCATTTAACATCCCACTTCTAACTCTCGTAGATGTTCCAGGATTTTTACCAGGAACTGGACAAGAATATGGTGGAATTATAAGACATGGGGCTAAAATGTTATATGCATACTCTGAAGCTACGGTACCAAAAGTTACTGTAATATTAAGAAAAGCTTATGGTGGAGCATATATTGCAATGTGTTCAAGACATCTTAAATCAGATTTTGTACTTGCTTGGCCTAGTGCAGAAATAGCAGTAATGGGGCCAGAAGGTGCAGCAAATATAATCTTTAGAAAAGAAATAAAAAATTCAGAAGATGCTATAAAGACAAGAAGTGAAAAAATAGGTGAGTATAGAGATACTGTAGCAAATCCTTATGTGGCAGCATCTAGAGGATACATTGATGATGTAATAGAACCTCAATTAACTAGACCAAGAATAATAAATGCTTTTGATATGTTAGCAAGTAAAAGAGAAGAAATGCCAGCTAAGAAGCATGGTAATCTTCCGTTATAATACTATTAGTTAGAGAGGTGAGAGTAGATGAATTTACAAGATGGAGTTAATCTTTCAGAAGGATTAATAGTGACTCTATTTAGTATGGGTATAGTATTTCTCACGCTTATCATTATCTCTTTGATATTAGGTGGGTTTAAAGCAATATTTTATAAAGATGATTCCAAAAAGACATCTGTTAAAAAAGAAACTCCTCCTATTGGAGACAATGCAATTGCAGAGGGTACAGAAGAAATAGTTGATAATGATGAAGAAATAGTTGCAGTTATTGCAGCAGCAATAGCAGCACATACTGGAAGTAGAGTAGAGAATATAAATATAAAGAATATAAGAAGAATTCAACAAACTTCTCCAATATGGATGAAGGCGGGACGAGAAAGAGCAGTATATAATAAGATAAGTAAAATGAAATAAGGAGGATATCAATATGAAAAAATATAATATATCTGTAAATGGAAATACTTACGAGGTTGAAGTAGAAGAAGTAGGAGCAAGTTCAAGTGAGTCAAGACCTAGTCAAGTTACTACACAAGTAAAAAGACCAGAACCATCTCCAGCACCACAACCTAAAAAACAAGAAAAACCAAAAGCTTCTACACCAAAAGCTGTACCACAAGGTGCAGAGACAGTTAGCGCACCTATGCCTGGTTCAGTATTAGATATAAAAGTATCAGAAGGGGATAGTGTTTCTGAGGGAGATGTTTTATTAATACTTGAAGCTATGAAAATGGAAAATGAAATAGTAGCACCAAGAAGTGGAAAAGTTGCAGCAGTAAATACTTCTAAGGGAGCATCTGTTAATTCAGGAGACCCATTAATATCCTTAGAATAATATTACTAATAGAAAGGAAGGTAACTCTAGATGGATATTTTACTCGAATTTTGGGAGAGTACCGGCTTTGCAGCTATGACTCTTGGAGAATTTATTATGATAGGTATAGCATTAATATTTCTATATCTAGCTATTAAAAAAGGATATGAGCCTTATTTATTAATACCCATAGCATTCGGTATGTTACTTGTAAATATGCCACTTGCAGGGCTTATGGATGAAGGGGGACTTTTATATTATATTTACCAAGGAACAGAACTTGGAATTTACCCTCCTCTTATTTTTCTATGCGTAGGAGCAGGAACAGATTTTGGCCCTTTAATTGCTAATCCCAAAAGTTTATTACTTGGAGCAGCAGCACAATTTGGTATATTCTTTACATTTTTAGGAGCAATATTTTTAAACAAAATAATACCATTTGTTAGCTTTTCAGGACCAGAAGCAGCATCAGTTGCTATTATAGGAGGAGCAGATGGACCTACAGCTTTATTTTTAACATCAAAACTTGCACCAGATTTATTAGGTCCTATTGCAATAGCTGCTTATTCATATATGGCATTAGTACCTATAATACAACCACCTATAATGAAAGCACTTACAACAAAAGAGCAAAGACAAGTAAAAATGGAACAACTAAGACCTGTTTCAAAAACTGAAAAGGTATTGTTTCCTATAGTTGTAGCACTATTTACCATTCTTTTATTACCATCAGCAGCAGCTTTAATTGGTATGTTAATGTTAGGTAACTTAATAAGAGAATCAGGAGTAGTTCCAAAACTAACAGAAACAACTCAAAACTCACTTATGTACATAGTGACAATACTTCTTGGAATTACAGTTGGAGCAAAAGCTAAAGCAGAATTATTCTTAACACCTGAAACTTTAAGTATTATTGCACTAGGTCTTGTTGCTTTTTCAGTAGGAACAGCAACTGGAGTATTATTTGGACGTGTAATGTATAAATTAAGTGGAGGTAAGATAAATCCTATAATTGGAGCTGCTGGAGTATCAGCAGTACCAATGGCTGCAAGAGTTGCACAAAAAGTTGGACAAAAAGAAAATCCTTCTAACTTTTTACTAATGCACGCTATGGGACCTAATGTAGCAGGAGTAATAGGTTCAGCAGTAGCAGCAGGATTATTATTAATGTTCTTTGGTTAGATGAACATCTAAAAATTAATACATCAAGTTTCTTTTAAGGCTAGCCTTAAAAGAAACTTGATGTAAAATATTTGGAATATTCCAAATATTTTTAGTGATTTAAAATAAAAGGGGGAAGTAATTTATGAGTTTAGGTTTAGTGTCATTGTTAGTTTTAATATTAGCAATATTTATTGGATTTAAAAGAGGAGTTAATACAGGACTTGTAAGTATAGCATTTGCATATATTTTAGGCTTTTTTGTAATGACAAATATATCTACAGATCCAGGGGTAGAAAATTTAGTTGCTATGTCGTCCGCTGCTGCTAAAGGTAAACCACTTATAGCAGGATTTTCAACAAAATTATTTCTTATATTAGTAGGTATGACATTTTTATTCAGTATTGCAAGAGTTAACGGAACACTTGAATTATTAGCACGTAAATCATCTCATTTAGCTAAGGGAAATAGAAAACTTATTCCAATACTTTTCTTCTTATTTTCACTTATATTAGCAGCAGTAGGACCTGGTAATATCGCAGTTTGTGCATTAGTATTACCAATTGCTATGGCAGTAGGAAATGAAGAGAAAATCAGTTCACTACTAATGGCTGCTATGGTAATATCTGGAGCCAATGCTGGAGGTCTTTCGCCAATAGCTCCTACAGGTATAATTGGAACACAACTTGCACAGGCAGCAGGTTATGATACAAGTATGCATGTCTTTATTAATATGATAATAGCTCAAGTTATAGTTGCAGCTGTTTTATACTTTGCTTTAGGTGGATTTAAATTAAAAAAGGATATGTCAGCAGATAAAGTAAAGCCTGCTCCTTTTAATAAAATTCAGATAAATACATTAGTAGTAATAGGCTTAGTAGTAGTAGCTATAATAGGTTTTAAAGCACATATAGGTTTTTCAGCATTTGTAGGTGGAGTTATATTACTTCTTTTAAAGTCAGCAGATCAGAAGAAAACTATAGCAGCAATACCATGGGGAACATTATTACTTGTAACAGGAGTTGGTGTGCTTGTAAATGTAGTTACTATAGCAGGAGGAATAGATTATTTAACTGATGGGTTATCTACATTTATGAATTCTACGACAGCTGCTCCTATAATATCAATAATAGCTGGTCTTATGTCAGCTGTATCATCTGCTTCCGGTGTAGTTATGCCTACACTTATAACAACAGTTCCAGGGCTTGTAGAAAGGTTGAATGGTGTATCAGGACCTACACTTATTACAGCGATAATACTTGGATCACATTTTGTAACTAATTCTCCTTTATCAACACTTGGAGCACTTGCAATGGCAAATGCACCTGAAGAAGAAGATAAACAAAAATTATTTGGACAATTACTTATATTAGGATTTGGTGGAGTTCTATTTGGAGCTTTATTAATTCTTATAGGTATAGTAGGATAAGTATAAAATATGATAAAATCAAACTAGAATACTTTCACATGAAAGTATTCTAGTTTTAATATAAAAATATAAGGAGGTAAGTTTATGCCGCAATCATTAGAAGGACTTAAAGTATTAGATTTAACCAGAGTACTTGCAGGGCCATATTGTACTATGATACTTGGAGATATGGGAGCAGAAATCATAAAGATAGAAAGACCAGATATAGGTGATGACTCTAGGCATTTTGGACCTTATGAAAATGGAGAAAGTGCATATTTTATGAGTCTGAATAGAAATAAAAAAAGTATTACAATGAATTTAAAAGAAGAAAAAACAAAAGAAATGTTTATAGAAATGGTTAAACAAGCAGATATTGTAGTTGAAAATTATAGACCAGGAACAATGGAAAAATTAGGTCTTGGATATGAGAAATTAAAGGAGATTAATCCTAGATTAATATATGCAGCAGCATCTGGGTTTGGTCATACTGGACCATATAGCAAAAGACCAGCATATGATGCAATAGTTCAAGCTATGGGAGGAATAATGAGTATAACTGGACAAAAAGGTGGAAAACCTACAAGGGTAGGTCCTTCTATAGGAGATATAACTGCAGGTTTATTTACTACTATAGGAATACTTTCAGCATTAAATTATAGAAATAATACAGGTAAAGGACAAAAAGTTGATGTAGCAATGCTTGATGGTCAAGTAGCAATACTTGAAAATGCTATTGCTAGATATTTTGTAAATGGGGTTTCTCCTAGTCCTGCAGGGAATGTACACAATTCTATAGTACCATTTGAGCCATTTGATACTAAAGATGGAGAAATAATGATTGCGGCAGGAAATGATGCCTTATGGGCTAAATTATGTAGAGTTTTAGGTAGAGAAGATATGATAAATGATGAAAGATTTAAAACAAATCCTTTAAGAGGAAAAAACTATGAAGAACTTAGACCATTATTACATAAAGAATTTCTTTTAAAAACTACTGATGAGTGGAAAGATATTTTGACAAATGCAGGAGTACCTAATGGACCTATAAATAAGATTGAAGATGTGGTAAAAGATCCTCAAGTGTTATCAAGGGATATGATAGTAGAAGTAGAACATAAAAAGGCAGGGAAAACAAAAGTTCCGGGTGTACCAATTAAAATGAGTGAAACTCAAGGTGAAATTAGAACACCGGCACCATTACTTGGGGAACACAATGAAGAAGTTTTAAATGAATATTTAAATTTAAGTAAAAAAGAAGTTGAAGAATTAAGAGAAAAGGGTATGATATAAAAGCGAACATTTTTTAGTTCGCTTTTTAATATTATACTTGTATTTTAGGGTATATTAAATGATATAATAAATAAAAGGAGAGGTGAATAAAATGAGTAAAGAAAATAGCAAAGGTCTTAAAGGTATAACACTTGGGTTAATTATAGGTGCTGGAGCTGCATTATTATTGTCACCTGAAGGTGGAAAAGAAAATAGGGATAAATTAAAAAAGAATTTAATTAAAGCATCAGACAAATTAAAAGATATTGCAGAAAGTATTAAAGTTGATGAAAATACAAATTATGTTAATGTAGAAAATGAAAATATATCAAAAGATGGTAACTTATATGTGAATGAAAAACATATAGATGATATAGACTTAGATTAAAATAGTAGGAGAAAATATGAAAGCAAAAATAGTAAAGATATTAAAGCAAAATAAAAATAAGTATATTTCTGGTGAAACTATTAGTAATGAGTTAAATGTTACTAGAACATCAATTTGGAAGTATATATCTTCATTAAGAAAAGACGGATATGTTATAGATTCTGCATCTAGGAAAGGATATAAATTGATATCTTATCCGGACATATTAGATATTGAATTATTAGAAGAAAAACTTTCAACAAATCATATTGGTAAAAATATTTATTATTATGATACTGTAGACTCTACAAATATAGAGGCTAAGAATGTAGCCTTAGATGAAGATAATGGAGCTGTTATAATAGCAGAAGAGCAAACTAAAGGTAGAGGTAGACTTGGAAGAGATTGGATATCACCTAAATATAAAGGAATATGGATGTCTATAATATTAAAACCTGATATTCCACCTGAAGATGCACCAAAAATCACTCAAATAGCAGCAGCTGCAGTTTCTAAGGCGTTTGATAATATAGATATAAAAAATAAAATCAAATGGCCTAATGATATAGTTATCAATAAAAAGAAAGTATGTGGAATATTAACTGAAATGAGTGGAGAAATTGGAAGATTAAAATATATTATCATAGGAATAGGGATTAATGCTAATCTGGATGAAGAAGATTTGACTTATAATATAAAAGAGATAGCTACTTCAATTAAGATTGAAAATGGATCAATTGTTAATAGAGAAAACTTGATTGTAGATATATTAGAAAAATTTGAATATTTATATGAAGATTTTTTAGAAACTAAATCATTAAATAAAACTCTTGATATATGTTGTGAAAAATCAGCCTTATTAGGCAAAGTGGTATATTTAGTAAAAGGTGAAGAAAGGTTTAAAGTAAGAGCTTTAGATTTAGATTCAGAAGGTAGACTCATAGTAGAAGATAAATTAGGAAATAAACAAACTATAATTTCTGGTGAAATTTCTGTTAGAGGATTAGAGAATTATGTATAAATGTTCTAATATAAATGTGAAAATTTTATTTGAAAAACAATATAAAACCTGCTAAAATAGTTTTGTAGCTAGCAACCTACACATAATACGACTAGTATCTTTAAAAGAACTAGAGCGGAGGGGAAAATATGAATAATAAGAAGATGAAAAAAAAGTCAATGTCTACTCGAAAATTGACTATTATTGGTATGCTTGGTGGAATTTCCGCAATACTTGGATTAACACCCTTAGGTTTTATACCAATAGGACCAGCAAATGCTACAATAATGCATATTCCTGTTATAATTGGAGCTATAATTGAAGGGCCAATAGTGGGAGCTTTGGTAGGTTTAATTTTTGGTATGTTTAGCATAATACGAGCGATAACAGCTCCTACAGTATTATCACCATTGTTTTATAATCCTTTAGTATCTATATTACCACGTGTACTTATAGGTATAACTGCATATTATTCTTATATTTTATTTAAGAAATTAGGAAAAAAACCTTCTAGAATATTACTTGGCATAATGTGGATATCAACACTCACATATTTATCATATGATTTATATAATAATTTGATAAATGCAGATAATATTTTTACTATATCCATAATGTTTAAGGTTATTTTAATATTAATTACTGGTTTAGTAGGATATTTTTTATATAAAAAATTCAAAGAAAATGCAGTTGAAATAATAATATCTTCTACGGTAGGAACACTTACGAATACGTTAGGTGTCCTGTTTATGATATATATACTTTATGGAGAGAGGTTTGTTAAATTAACTGGTGGCGATACAGAATATGTAGGTAAAGCAATACTAGCACTTGGTGTTGCAAATGGAATACCGGAAGTTATAGTTGCAATGATAATAGTAAGTGGTGTAATAATAGGGTTAAAGAAAAAAGCTTAAGAGAAGGTGAAATATTGGTTTTAGTAATAGACGTAGGTAATACAAATACAGTACTTGGAATATATGAAGGAGAAGAACTTTTAAAATATTGGAGAATTTCTACAGATAAGAATAAAACTTCAGATGAATATGGGATGCTTATAGATAGACTTTTTAGTTATAATGGTTATAAGTTAACTGAAGTAGAATCAGTAATAATTTCTTCCGTTGTACCACCTCTCATGTATTCTTTACAAGCAATGAGCATAAAATATTGTAATAAAGAAGCCTTAGTAATAGGCCCAGGAATAAAAACAGGTATGAATATTATATATGATAATCCTAGAGAAGTAGGAGCAGATAGAATAGTAAATGCAGTTTCTGCATACAGAAAATATGGAGGGCCTGTTATCATAGTTGATTTTGGTACTGCTACTACATTTTGTGCAGTATCAGAAAATGGTGACTACTTAGGAGGAGTTATTTCTCCAGGTATAAAAATATCATCGGAAGCTTTATTTTTAAGAGCAGCTAAACTACCTAAGGTGGAACTTTCAAAACCTGAAAAAGTAATATGTAGAAACACAGTAAATAGTATGCAATCTGGTATAATATTTGGTTATGTAGGTTTAGTGGATCATTTAGTTGATAGAATGAAAAGAGAACTAAATTTGGAAAGTGCTAAAGTTATTGCTACTGGCGGATTATCAACACTTATAGCAGAAGAATCTAAAAACATAGATAAAGTTGATAAGCTTCTTACATTAGAAGGCCTAAGAATGATTCATGAGATAAATAAATAAAATAATAGCTCAGCGTAAGCTGAGTTTATTATTTTTAGATTTGAGGTGAAGATTTGAAAATAGGAAATATAGATATTAAAAATAATGTTGCACTTGCTCCTATGGCAGGAGTTACTGATTTGTCTTTTCGTTTAATATGTAAAGAACAGAATGTAGGACTTATATATACTGAAATGGTAAGTGCTAAAGGTTTATATTATAGTGATAAAAAAACAGAAGAACTTATGAAAATAAAACGAGAAGAAAGACCAGTATCTCTTCAAATATTTGGTTCAGATCCAAATATAATGGCAAAAGTAGTAAAAGAAAAATTAAATTATAAAGATGATTTTGATATATTAGATATAAATATGGGTTGTCCTACACCTAAAATAGTAAAAAATGGTGATGGTAGTGCATTAATGAAAGACCCAAAACTTATAGGTGAAATAGTTTCTGAGGTTGTAAAGGTATCAAACAAACCTGTTACTGTAAAAATAAGAAAAGGTTGGGATGACAATAATATAAATGCAGTAGAAGTTGCTAAAGTTATAGAAGATAGTGGGGCTAGTTTACTTGCTATACATGGACGAACAAGAGAAGAATTTTATTCTGGAAAAGCTGACTGGGATATTATAAAAAATGTAAAGGAAGCTATAGAAATACCTGTACTAGGTAATGGCGATATATTTTCTCCATTGGATGCTCAAAAAATGTTGCAATATACAAATTGTGATGGAGTTATGATAGGAAGAGGTGCAAGGGGAAATCCTTGGATATTTGATAGAACTGTAAAGTTATTAAGTAAAGGAATATTACCATTAGAGCCGACTAATAGAGAAAAAATAAATATGTGTATAAAACATTTAGAGTTATTAGTACATTATAAAGGTGAGCAAATTGCAGTGAAAGACATAAGAAAGCATATAGGTTGGTATACAAAAGGGATGCATAACTCTTCAGCTATACGTGGTCAATTAAATCAATTCAATAATAAAGAAAAAATAATTTATCTATTAAATGAATATATAGATTCCATAGAATAGTTGTATAAAAGCATTCATATAATACCTTAAAGATAATAATAACTTTATCATAGGAGGTGAAAGGTATGGATGTTTTTCTTTATATATTAAATAGTGATAGATATATGGAAGAATTAAAAGAACAAAAAAAATATAAGTTTGTTCCAAAATACTTATTAAAAAAGATAGATGTTTTTTCAAAGGAAAAGATTATAGAAAAATTTAAATTTAATAATAATATAGTAGGTTATAGTATAGGTTTAACTACCTTAAAAAACATATCTGAAGAAAAAACTATACAAAAGATAGAAAATTTAATAAAAAGAAATTTAATAGAAGATACTATTAGCACAATAATATTTGAAAATGGTTATAATTGTTCTATGGAAGATAAACTTATTAAAAAGAACATTTTAATAAGTAATAATAGTTCCAAAAATGTTAAATTAAAAATTATTCCACATATAATTAAAAATATGGCTAATAAATCTTATCAATTGAAACAAGATCTAGAATTGTTAATCATATATAAAGATGAAGATGAGTTGAAAAATTTAATAAGAAAAATACCATTTACAATAAAAAACATTTATATATATAGTCAAAATGAAATTAGTTCAGTTAAAGTTTCAGAAGATATATTAAAAGACACAGGTTTGTCACTAGGAATAATAAAAGATATAAAAAAAGTAAATAGGTTTGATATAATAATTAACTTTAAAGATGATACAAATTTTATAAATTGGGTAAAAGAAAAAAGTGTGATTTTTAATATATATAATAATATTTATTATAATGAAAGTAAATCTATTATAGTAGAAGACTTTATTTTTTATAGTAGTGATAATTTTAATTTTAAATCTAATATTCCATCCTCTATTTATAAATATAATCATGGGTTTAGAATGAAAGATTTTGTTAAGGTAAAAGTTAACAATGATATTGTTGATAAAGAGGAATTTTATAAGCTTGTTAATTGTTCTTGACATTATTACTAGTCTAAATTATAATATTGAACATATATGTAAAACTAATAGGGGAAATTTTAAATTAAAGAAAGTGAGAGGGATTTAATGGCACAAAATAAAAAGGTAGTATTGACAGTAGAGGGACTTAAAAAAATTGAAGCAGAATTAGAACAATTAAAAACAGTTAGACGTAAAGAAGTAGCAGAAAGAATAAAAACAGCTATAGCTTTTGGAGATTTAAGTGAGAACTCAGAATATGATGAAGCAAAAAATGAACAAGCACAAGTTGAAGAAAGAATATTTAAGCTAGAAAATATGGTTAGAAATGCAGAGATAATAGATGATGAAGATATATCTTTAGAAGTTATAAGTGTAGGCTCAAAAGTTAAGGTATTAGATATGGAATTTGATGAAGAGGTTGTTTATTCCATAGTAGGTTCAGCTGAAGCAGATCCTTATGATGGAAAAATATCAAATGAATCTCCAGTTGGAGATGCATTACTTGGAAAGGAAGTAGGAGAAGTAGTTGAAGTTCAAGTTCCGGATGGTATTATAAAATATAAGGTATTAGAAATAAGTAGATAAAATGGAGGTATCGCCTAAGATGAGTAATGAAGAAAATAACTTAAATGAATTGTTGCAGATAAGAAGAGAGAAATTAGAAAAACTGAAGGAAATGGGAAAAGATCCATTTAAAATCGAGAAATATGAACCTACTCATCATAGTAAGGATATCATAGATAATTATGATGATATTGAAGGTGAATCTGTAACTATAGCTGGAAGGATAATGGCTAAAAGAGGTCAAGGAAAAGTAGGGTTTTATGATGTTCAAGATAGCGAAGGAAGAATACAGGTATTTGCTAAGAAAAATCTCTTAGGAGAAGAAGAATATGAATTATTAAAAACATATGATATAGGAGATATAATAGGTATTGATGGAGAAGTATTTAAAACTAAGATGGGGGAAGTTTCTATTAGAGCAAAAAAAGTAGATTTGCTTTCTAAGTCTCTTCAAATTTTACCTGATAAGTGGCATGGTCTTAAAGACCCAGATTTAAGATATAGAATGAGATATACTGATTTAATAGTTAATCCCGATGTAAAAGAGACATTTGTTCTTAGATCAAAAATACTTAAAGCTGTAAAAGAATACTTAGACAATAGAGGTTATTTAGAAGTAGAAACTCCTATACTTAATACTATAGCAGGTGGTGCAGTAGCAAGACCTTTTATTACTCATCATAATACTTTAGACATTGATATGTATTTAAGGATAGCTAATGAGTTATATCTTAAAAGGTTAATTGTAGGCGGATTTGATAAAGTATATGAAATGGGAAGAATGTTCAGAAATGAAGGAATGAGTATGAAACATAACCCAGAGTATACTGCTATAGAGTTATATGAAGCATATGCAGATTATAATGATATGATGGAAATTACTGAAAATGTTGTAGCTTATGCTGCAAAAAAAGCTTTAGGAACTACTGAAATAGAATATCAAGGTAAAAAATTAGATTTAACTCCACCTTGGAAAAGATTATCTATGCAAGATGCAGTAAAAGAATACACAGGTATAGATTTTGATGAAATTAATACAGATGAAGAAGCATTAAAAATAGGTAAAGAAAAAGGAATAGAAATAAAGTCAGGTATGACTAGAGGACATATTATAAATGAGTTATTTGAAGAATATTGTGAAGAGCATTTGATTCAACCAACATTTATAACTCATCATCCTGTAGAAGTATCACCTCTTGCAAAGAGAAATCCTGAAGATCCAAGAATTACAAATAGATTTGAAGCTTTTATAAATACTTGGGAGATAGCAAATGCATTCTCTGAACTTAATGATCCAATAGATCAAAGAGAAAGATTTGAAGCTCAATTAAAACAAAGAGAAGCTGGAGACGAAGAAGCTCATATGATGGATACAGACTTCATAAATGCCTTAGAAGTAGGGTTACCTCCTACTGGTGGTCTTGGAATAGGTATAGATAGACTTATTATGATATTAACTAACAAGTCTTCTATAAGAGATGTACTACTATTCCCTACAATGAAACCAATAGAATAGATTAAATTATAATGTTTAAATACAAAATAAAACTGATATCAGTTTTATTTTGTATTTTTATGTTTAGAGATATGATGAATGGGTAAATAATAAAGTACAGCAGATAAATAAAAATTATTCTTGACAAGTATATATATCTTTGATATAGTACTAAGAGTCGTCAGGAAAGCTTGTCTTTCTAAAGAGAAAAAAGAACTTAAAAGAAAATAAAAAAAGTTCTTGACAAGTTACTTAAAACCTGATATAGTATTAAGAGTCGCTAGCAAATAGCGACAACAAATTGGTCTTTGAAAATTGAACAGTGTAGATAACAACAACTTATAAGTTGTAAAATTATAAAGCTAAATTAAGCTAACGTTTGATTCAATTTTGGGTCAAAGGAAAACAAACTTTAAATTTTTATTGAGAGTTTGATCCTGGCTCAGGACGAACGCTGGCGGCACGCCTAACACATGCAAGTCGAGCGAGAAAATTAAAATTGATTCTTCGGATGATTTTTTAATCTTTCTAGCGGCGGACGGGTGAGTAACGCGTGGGAAACCTGCCCTATACAGGAGGATAGCCTCGGGAAACCGGGATTAATACTCCATGAAACTCTAGCACCGCATGGTGCATGAGTCAAAACTCCGGTGGTATAGGATGGTCCCGCGTCCCATTAGCTAGTTGGTAAGGTAACTGCTTACCAAGGCAACGATGGGTAGCCGGCCTGAGAGGGTGATCGGCCACACTGGAACTGAGACACGGTCCAGACTCCTACGGGAGGCAGCAGTGGGGAATATTGCACAATGGGGGAAACCCTGATGCAGCGATGCCGCGTGAGCGATGAAGGTCTTCGGATCGTAAAGCTCTGTCCTTAGGGAAGAATTTTGACGGTACCTAAGGAGGAAGCCCCGGCTAACTACGTGCCAGCAGCCGCGGTAATACGTAGGGGGCGAGCGTTGTCCGGAATCACTGGGCGTAAAGGGAGCGTAGGCGGCTTTGTAAGTCAGATGTTAAAGCCATTGGCTTAACCAATGTAAGCATTTGAAACTACAAAGCTTGAGTACAGGAGAGGAGAGTGGAATTCCTAGTGGAGCGGTGAAATGCGTAGATATTAGGAGGAACACCAGTGGCGAAGGCGACTCTCTGGACTGTTACTGACGCTGAGGCTCGAAAGCGTGGGGAGCAAACAGGATTAGATACCCTGGTAGTCCACGCCGTAAACGATGAGTGCTAGGTGTTGGGGCCGACAGGTTTCAGTGCCGCAGTTAACACATTAAGCACTCCGCCTGGGGAGTACGATCGCAAGATTAAAACTCAAAGGAATTGACGGGGGCCCGCACAAGCAGCGGAGCATGTGGTTTAATTCGAAGCAACGCGAAGAACCTTACCAGGACTTGACATCCCACAGACAGCCTTAGAGATAAGGCCTTCCCTTCGGGGACTGTGGTGACAGGTGGTGCATGGTTGTCGTCAGCTCGTGTCGTGAGATGTTGGGTTAAGTCCCGCAACGAGCGCAACCCTTGCCTTTAGTTGCCAGCAGGTTATGCTGGGCACTCTAGAGGGACTGCCGGTGACAAACCGGAGGAAGGTGGGGATGACGTCAAATCATCATGCCCCTTATGTCCTGGGCTACACACGTGCTACAATGGTCGGTACAACGGGTAGCCAACCCGCAAGGGGGAGCTAATCCCAATAAGCCGATCCCAGTTCGGATTGTGGGCTGCAACTCGCCCACATGAAGTTGGAGTTGCTAGTAATCGCGGATCAGAATGTCGCGGTGAATGCGTTCCCGGGCCTTGTACACACCGCCCGTCACACCATGGGAGTTGGTAATACCCGAAGCCACCGAGCTAACCCTCGGGATGCAGGTGTCGAAGGTAGGATCAATGACTGGGGTGAAGTCGTAACAAGGTAGCCGTATCGGAAGGTGCGGCTGGATCACCTCCTTTCTAAGGAGTAATTTCTACACTGTTCATTTTTGAGAGACTAATTAATTTTAGTTTACTCTTTTGTACCTTGAAAATTACACAGAAATATATTAAAACAATTTTAGCGAAATGTAAGTCATTTGACTAATTATACATTTCACCGGTCAAGTTTTTAAGAGCATAGGGTGAATGCCTTGGCACTAGAAGCCGATGAAGGACGGGGTAAGCGCCGATACGTCTCGGGGAGCCGCAAGCAGGCTTTGATCCGGGAATTTCCGAATGGGGAAACCCACCTAAATAAACTTTAGGTATCAATTACTGAATACATAGGTAATTGAGGGAACACTGGGAGAACTGAAACATCTAAGTACCCCAAGGAAGAGAAAGAAAAATCGATTCCCTTAGTAGCGGCGAGCGAAATGGGAAAAGCCCAAACCAGTAAGGGTTTCCTTTACTGGGGTTGTGGACATTACCGTTAAGGAGAATTAATCAGTAATCGAAGGATCTGGAAAGATCCACCATAGAAGGTGAAAGTCCTGTAGATGAAACTAATTAACCTCCGGTTTTGATCCAGAGTACCACGGAACACGAGAAACTCTGTGGGAAGCAGGAGGGACCACCCTCCAAGGCTAAATACTTTCTAGTGACCGATAGCGTATAGTACCGTGAGGGAATGGTGAAAAGAACCCCGGAAGGGGAGTGAAATAGAACCTGAAACCCTATGTTTACAAGCAGTGGAAGCTCTTTTTACGAGCGACCGCGTACTTTTTGTAGAACGGGCCAACGAGTTACGATATATAGCAAGGTTAAGGACTTAAGGTCTGAAGCCGTAGGGAAACCAAGTCTTAATAGGGCGACTAAGTTATATGTCGTAGACCCGAAACCGGGTGACCTATCCATGGGCAGGATGAAGCGGAAGTAAAATTTCGTGGAGGTCCGAACCGTTTAGCGTTGAAAAGCTATCGGATGACCTGTGGATAGCGGTGAAATTCCAATCGAACCCGGAGATAGCTGGTTCTCCTCGAAATAGCTTTAGGGCTAGCCTTAAGATTAGTGACGTGGAGGTAGAGCACTGAATGGCTAAGGGGCACTTTGTGTTACTAAAGCCTATCAAACTCCGAATGCCATAGTCATATTCTTAGGAGTCAGACTGCGGGTGATAAGATTCGTAGTCGAAAGGGAAACAGCCCAGACCGTCAGCTAAGGTCCCAAAGTGTAAGTTAAGTGGAAAAGGATGTAAGACTACACAGACAACCAGGATGTTGGCTTAGAAGCAGCCATTCATTTAAAGAGTGCGTAATAGCTCACTGGTCAAGTGGTTTTGCGCCGAAAATGTCCGGGGCTCAAACTTACCACCGAAGCTACGGAACGCTTTATGCGTTGGTAGAGGAGCATTGTATATGGATTGAAGTTACACCGGAAGGAGTAGTGGACTATATACAAGAGAGAATGTTGGCATGAGTAGCGAAAGGAAGGTGAGAATCCTTCCCATCGAAAGCCCAAGGTTTCCTGAGGAAGGCTCGTCCTCTCAGGGTTAGTCGGGGCCTAAGCCGAGGCGATATGCGTAGGCGATGGATAACAGGTTGAGATTCCTGTACTACCTCTTTGCGTTTGAGAGATGGGGTGACACAGTAGGATATGTTATCACACCGTTGGTTTGGTGTGTCTAAGTAAGTAGGGAGTTTTAGTAGGCAAATCCGCTAAAACAATTCTGAGATACGAATGGGAGCGAAATTTAAGTAGCGAACTAACTGATTCCACACTGTCAAGAAAAGCCTCTATCGAGTAAAGTAGGTACCCGTACCGTAAACCGACACAGGTAGGCGAGATGAAAATTCTAAGATGAGCGAGATAACCATTGTTAAGGAACTCGGCAAAATGACCCCGTAACTTCGGGAGAAGGGGTGCCGGATAAGGTGATAAGATTTACTCTTAAAGCTTAATCCGGCCGCAGAGAATAGGCCCAAGCGACTGTTTAGCAAAAACACAGGTCTCTGCTAAGTTGAAAGACGAAGTATAGGGGCTGACACCTGCCCGGTGCTGGAAGGTTAATGGGACTGCTTAGGAGTAATCCGAAGGCATGAACTTAAGCCCCAGTGAACGGCGGCCGTAACTATAACGGTCCTAAGGTAGCGAAATTCCTTGTCGGGTAAGTTCCGACCCGCACGAAAGGTGTAACGATTTGGGCACTGTCTCAACAATGGACTCGGTGAAATTGTAGTACCAGTGAAGATGCTGGTTACCC
>NZ_LR130786.1:652211-693666 GCF_900626135.1 Senegalia massiliensis | reverse complement strand
CCAGTGACGATAGCGAAGGGGTCACACCTGTTCCCATCTCGAACACAGAAGTTAAGCCCTTCAGCGCTGATGGTACTTAGGTGGTAACGCCTTGGGAGAGTAGGACGTTGCTGGTTTTTTTATGCTCATTTTTAATAATTATTGACAAAGTATAATATACTATATTATACTTATATTAAATATTTAGATATTTAGATATTTATCTAATAATCTAACACATATTTATTAAAGGGGTGATTCATAATGTTAGAAGGGTTTAGTACAATGGAAATTATAAAAATGTTATTACCTGTAATAATATTAGAATTTGGGCTTAAAGTTTTTTGTATTATATCTATCTATAAAAATGGTGTAAAAAATC
The DNA here is from genome assembly GCF_900626135.1 of Senegalia massiliensis. Lineage (NCBI taxonomy): Bacteria > Bacillati > Bacillota > Clostridia > Eubacteriales > Clostridiaceae > Senegalia > Senegalia massiliensis. Next base: position 693,305 of record NZ_LR130786.1, on the reverse strand, counting down.
TAAACAAGATAGTTTGGACTTTAGTAGTGTTATTTATTTCTACTATAGGACCTATTGTGTTCTTAATATTTGGAAGAAGGAATAGTTATGATAATTAATGTTAGAAACTTAATTAAAAACTATGGTGAAAATAAAGTATTAAAAGGTGTAGATTTTAAAGTTAAAAAAGGAGATGTTTATGGGTTTTTAGGTCATAATGGCTCTGGTAAAACTACTACTATGAATATATTAGCAGGCATAATAGGCTATAATGATGGGGATATAAAGATAAATGATTTAGATATGATTACTAACAAAGAAAAATTAAAAGGAGCTATAGGATATTTACCTGAAGAACCTAAATTTTATCCTTATATGACAGCTAAGGAATATCTTAATTTTATAGGAAGAATATTAGGTTATGATAAAAATCAAATAAATACTAAAAACAAGGAATTAATATCTTTAGTAAAACTTGATAAAAGTATAAATAAAAAAATCGGAGGCTATTCTAGAGGAATGAAGCAGCGATTAGGTATTGCTGTTTCTATGTATAATAATCCTAAAATTTTATTACTAGATGAACCATCCTCTGCTTTAGATCCAATGGGTAGAAAAGATGTAATAGATATAATAGAAGATCTTAAAAAATTAGATATTACAGTATTTTTATCTACTCATATATTAAGTGATATAGAAAGAGTTTGTGATACAGTAGGGATTTTACATGGTGGTAAAATAATATTGGAAGAAAAATTACAAGAATTAAAAAAGAGATATTTACAACCAATATATGATATAGAATTTAAAAATGAAGTAGAAGCAGATAAAATAAAAAAGTTAGATAAAAGTTGGATTAAAGAAGTTAAATTTAAAAATAATATTATGAATCTAATTGTAGATAGAGAAATTGATAGTAGATATATACTACAAACATTATTAGAAATAGATGAGTCTATATTATCTGTTAATTTGAGAAGGGCAAATTTAGAAGATATATTTATTCAGGTGGTGAGTGAAAATGAATAGTTTTATATCTTATTTTAAAAAAGAAGTAATGGAAGGAATAAGAAACTATAAATTTTTAATATTAGCTTTAGGGTTTATAATATTTGCTTTATTAGATCCATTAATGTTGAAATTATTACCAAATATATTGGAAAGTCAAGCTCCAGGTTTAGATTTATCACAGCTTACAAATTATAATCAAGTAGGAGCAATACAAAATTATATGTCGAATTTATTTCAAATTGGAAATTTGGTTTTAGTATTAACATTAATGGGGTTATTATCTGAGGAAATCAAAAATAAGACCCTTATAATACCTTATTCAAATAAAGCAAATATTACAGGAATAGTTTTAGCAAAGTATGTTGTTTATAGTATAGCTATAATGATAATAACTTTTATAGCATTTAGCATTAATTATTACTATTCAAAATTACTATTTCCTGATGAAACAATAAGTATCTTAAGAGTATCTAGGAGTATTATTATACTTTCAATATATTTTTTATTTAATTTAAGCTTAATATTATTTACTAGTAGCTTATTTAAAAAAGGTATATTAGCTGGAATATTTAGTTTAAGTATCATATATCTAATTCCAACAATAGGTATTATAGAAAATGCAGTAAAATTTACGCCCTATTATTTAGTTAAACAATCAAGTATATTAATTGGAGATTATAGCGACTTTTTAATTAATTCAATATTATTGACAATTATATATATGATTATATTAATATTATTGACAATTTATCGAATCCATAAAGTTGAATTAAAATAAAGTTAATTTGTCTTGATAATTAACTATAAATCATGAGATAATATTATATACAAATATGTTGATAAGGAGAATGTTTTATGTTTAAAAATAATAATTTGTTAATTGTGATAGTTAGGCAACTTAATAAATAAGTTCGTTTAACTAAAATTAACGTATCCTTATTTATTAAGTTGTCCTATTTTAAAGATAACTTATAAATATAGGAGGAAGTAAAATTGAATAATAATACATTTGAAGTATTAGAATATAACCAATTAAAAGAAAATATAAAAGAGTATTGTATAAGTGGATTAGGGAAGGAATTGATTGATAATTTAAAGCCTTATACTAATATTAATGCAATTAAAAAGAGGCTGAAAGAAACTACTGAGGCAAAGAGTATATTAAATTATTCTAATCATATACCATTTGATGGTATATATGATATTAAATATTTGATTGATAAGGTAGAAAAAGTTGGCCAACTAGATCCTAATGAAATTATTAAGATATCTGATTTTTTCAGAGGATGTAGAAGAATTAAAAAATTCATGATGAATTATAATTTTTATGCACCTACATTAAGTGAATATGCTTTATCATTAACTGAATTTAGAGATATTGAAGAAGAAATAAATGAATCAATCAAAAATAATAGAGTTGATTCTTCTGCTAGCAAAGAATTAAAGAAAATAAGAGGAAAAATTGAAAATATTGATGATAAAATACAAGAAAAATTAAACAAGTTTTTGACATCTCAAAAATATAAAAAATATATTCAAGAATTTTATATAAGTAAGAGGAATGATAAATATGTAATTCCTATTAAATCTTCTTATAAAAATAATATAGAAGGTCAAGTTGTAGATATATCCACTAAAGGAACTACGGTATTTATAGAACCTAATTCAGTTTCTAAATTAAATAATGAATTAAATAGTTTAAGATATGAAGAAAAATTAGAAGAATATCAAATATTAGCATTTTTAACTGGATTAATATATGAGAAAATTAAACCTATAAATATTAACATAGAATTAATATCCCAATATGATATGATATTTGCTAAAGCAAAATATAGTAGAAATATAGGAGGGATAGAACCAAAAATTAATTCTTATGGATATATAAATATAATAAATGGAGAACATCCATTACTAGAAAATCCTATACCATTGAATTTTAATATAGGAAAAGACTATAGATCTTTAGTTATAACAGGACCTAATGCAGGCGGAAAAACCGTGTCTTTAAAAACAATAGGTCTTTTGACATTGGCAGTACAATCAGGATTTCACATAAAAGCTAAAGAAGGTACTGAAATATCAATTTTTGAAAATATTTTAGTAGATATAGGTGATAATCAAAGCATTAAAAATGCATTAAGTACTTTTTCATCCCATATGAAAAATATATCAAGCATAATGAATAAAGCAAATAACTCATCTTTAATTTTATTTGATGAAATTGGAACAGGGACAGAACCAAATGAAGGAGCAGGTCTTGCTATAGCTATATTAGAAGAATTATATAAGATCGGTTCTATAACTATAGCTACTACTCATTATGGTGAGATTAAAAATTATGCTGAAGAGCATATTGATTTTCAGAATGCTTATATGAAATTTAATCCAGAGTCACTTGAGCCATTATATGAAATGATAATAGGAACAGGTGGAGAAAGTAATGCATTATGGATATCAAGAAAAATGGGTATTAAAAAATCTGTACTGGATAAAGCCCAATTATATATAGAAAGTAAACAATATAATTATGATATTATAAAGAAAAGTAAAATTAAAAGAAAAAATATAATAGAACAAACAGATTTAAACAAAGATAAGTATTCAAAACTGAATGTAGGAGATAAGGTTCAAATTATTGAAACAGGTGAATATGCTATTGTATATAATGAGAGAGACAAGTATAATAACATAGAAATAATGAAAGATAATGATTTTTTATCAATAAATATTAAAAGAGTAAAACTTGTAACTAGAAGAGAACTATTGTATCCAGATAATTATGATTTAAGTTCATTATTTACTTCATATAAAGATAGAAAATTGAAAAGAGATATTGAAAGAGGTTCAAAAAAAGCATTGAAAGAAATACAAAGAGAAATAAAAAATAAAAAGAACTAAATTCAACAATTGTTGAATTTAGTTCTTTTTATTTAAATATTATTGAACCAATTACTTAATATATTTCCTATATAATAGGCATCCTTTCTTTCACTTACTAAATGATTAACATTTTTTAGGGTTATAAAATTTTTATGAGAATTAATATTTTTAAATAATTTTATACCATGTTGGTAATTTACAACTCTATCAACATCTGAATGAAATATAATAATTGATTTATTAAAGTCTTGAACCATAGTTTCTATAGGTTCATTTTTTATTTCTCTAAAAAACTTATTACTTATATTAAAATCTCTACCTGATATGTTGATTTTAGCATAGCCTTTTCTATCAAATTCATCACTATATTTTGAAAATATTTCTATAAGATTATTAAAATTAAAAGGACTGCCAATAGTAGCCACTCCTTGAATAGAATTTAATTTTCTTGAAGCTTTCATAGATATTAAGCCCCCTAAAGAGTGACCAACAAGAAATTTAGGAGCCTTATAATTTTCTTTTATATATTCATAGACAGAAATTAAATCTTCAATATTTGTAGTAAATGAACTATCAGAAAAATCACCTTCACTATTTCCAAGTCCCATCATATCGTACCTTATAGTAGCATATCCATTTTCTAACAGTATTTTAGAGATATTATTATAAATTTTATAATTTTTTGAACAGGTAAAGCAATGATTAAAAATCACATAATCTTTTACATTTGACTTTGGAATGTCTAAAATTACTGCAAGTGATTTATTATATTTATTTTTTATTTTTAAATTTTTATGAAACATTTAAATTCCTCCTTTTTATATTTTTTCCCATTTAATAATAATAAAGACTTATAAAATCCACTAATAGCTTATTATGTCCAAAAACATTAATTAAAAGGTTATATCTAACTATTACGCTAAAATTTAACAATATTTATAGTAAATTTTGATATGGTCTCCATAAATTACAACGCTTAAAAGCTGGAATATTACTTCATTATACCCTATAATAGTAATTGTAACAATCCTAACCCCTAATAATTATCTTAAGACAAATGATTATATAAGATTTATTTTTACATGAAAAAATCCTAATAAAAATTTTAAGGGGGAGAATATGAAAAAGAAAATTTCAAGTATATTTATAATAATATTAATTTTAATGACAGTACCGGTATTTGCAGCAGAAAATACTTACACAGTAAAATACGGGGACACTATGTGGAAAATAGCGTCAAGGTATGAAATAGGTTTAAGTGAGATAATTAATTCAAATACACAAATTAAAAATCCTAGTCTTATATATCCAGGACAAAAAATAACTATACCAACAATTAAGGAAACTAAATCTATAGAAGATCAAGTTATAAAACTAGTTAATATAGAACGTAATAAAAATGGTTTGCCATCTTTAAAAAAGAACTGGGAACTTTCAAGAGTAGCAAGATATAAGTCTATAGATATGAGAGATAAAAATTATTTTTCACATACATCACCTACTTATGGATCACCATTTGATATGATGAAAGATTTTGGTATAAGATATAGAGCGGCAGGTGAAAATATAGCACATGGTCAAAGAACTGCAGAAAGTGTAATGAAAGGTTGGATGAACTCTTCAGGACATAGAAAAAATATTTTAAGTAGTTCATTTGATGAAATCGGAGTAGGTATAGCTAAAGATAATAATGGAGGATATTATTGGACTCAAATGTTTATACGTTCTACAAAATAATAAAAAAGTTATCACATTTTTTTCTTTGATGTGTATTATATATTAGATTAACAAATAACATATTAAAGGAAGGAATGATATTAAATGTCTGAAACTAGAGGTAAATTATTAGGGTGTTTTGGAGAAGAAGGAGTAAATAGCGAATTGTTATTTTTCTTTTTACTATTAGTAGTATTATTCTGCTATCCAAGCTTTGGTTGTAGATATTAATTTAAATATAGAAGCTATATAATTATATAGCTTCTATATTTAATTATATTGACAAATAAATAATATATATATAGAATATAATTAGATAGTTATCTAACTATCTAATGAAATGAGGTGATAAATTGAACAAAGTATTTAAAGCATTATCAGATCCTACTAGACGTAAGATACTAGAATACTTGAGAGATAGTGATATGTCTGCAGGAGAAATATCGGAAAAATTTGATATAAGTAAACCTTCTATAAGTCATCATTTAAATATTTTGAAAAATGCAGAATTAGTTTTATGGGAAAAGGAAGGTCAAAATATAATATATTCATTAAATACTACTGTTGTTCAAGAAGTAATGAAATGGTTTTTAGATTTTAGAGGGGAGAGTTAGAGATGAAAAAAGATTGGATTTTGATTGTTATAGTATTAATATCATTTATTACTACAATTTTTGTGTATAATGATCTTCCAGAAGAAATTCCACAACAATGGGGTATAGATGGAGAAGTGAATTCATATTGGGGAAAAGAGGCAGTTTTTTTTACTGCTTTATTACCATTAATTCTTTATTTATTAATGAAATTTTTACCTAAAATTGATCCTAAAAAAGAATCCTATGAAAAGCATAAAAAAGCTTATAACATGACTATATTTACAGTAATTATATTCTTAATAGTGATTCATTGGATTTCAATATATGTATCACTAGGTCATGATATGAATATACAGCTCTTAGTAAATCTTGGGGTGGGAATATTATTCATAATTATAGGTAATTATATGGGGCAAATAAGGCATAATTATTTCTTTGGTATAAGAAATCCTTGGACTCTTGCAAGTGAAGAAGTATGGAAGAAAACTCATAGAGCATCTAGATATGTATTTGTAGTATTAGGAATACTATTTATTATCTCAGGATTTATTACAGGAGAAATTGCAATCTGGTTAACAATTGGAGGAGCTTTAGTCTTAGTGTTTTTTACAACAGTATATTCATATTTAGTTTTTAGAAAGATAAATAATAGATAAAAATGACAATAATCCTATTGTCATTTTTTATTTGTGTTTTTATTAAAATAGAGTATAATATATATAATGGAAATATTTCTTTTTCTTAATTATTCAGAATAATAAATTAATAAGAGGTGATGTTATGGTAGAAATAAAAAAAGACAAAGGAAAAAATGAAAGTATCAAAATTTTCAAATTTATTTTATATTCTTTAATTGGTATTTTTATGTTTTTTGTACCTATTACTATAATGGGGAAAAGCTCTATACCTTTAGATCATATAGTGAATTATATTAAATCTATCCCGAAATTTGGACCAGTATATGCTGGATTAATAGTGACAATAGGTGGTATACTTCCTTTTATAAATAAAACATGGAATAAAGATAAAGCTACATCAATTTTCTCTATATTAAAATTAGTTGGTATTATATTCATATTTATGGGCATCTTTGAAATAGGTCCCAAGGCATTGTTAAAACCGGATTTAATTCCTTTTATTTATAGCAAAATAGTAATACCAGTAACTACAATAGTACCAATAGGTTCTATATTTTTAGCCTTTTTAGTTAACTATGGGTTAATGGAATTTATAGGTGTATTTATGCAAATTATTATGAGGCCTATTTGGAAAACACCAGGAAGGTCATCAATAGATGCAGTAGCATCATTTGTAGGTAGTTATTCACTTGGACTGTTAATAACTAATAGAGTTTATACTGAAGGAAAATATACTGGAAAAGAAGCTTCAATTATTGCAACAGGATTTTCTACAGTATCAGCTACATTTATGGTAATAGTAGCTAATACATTAGGCATAATGGATAAGTGGTTATTATATTTTTGGTTGACACTGATAATTACCTTTGTGGTTACAGCTATAACAACTAGAATTTATCCATTAAATAAAAAGCCAGATTTATATTATAATGGTCAAAAAGGAGATAGCGAAAAAATAGTTAAAAATAATAGATTTAAAACAGCTTATAAAGAGGGAATGAAAGCTTTCGATAAATCACCTACATTATTTGAATCAATATGGATTAATTTAAAAGCAGGTATAAAATTGGCCTTATCAATAGGACCTTTATTGATGGCTATAGGGGTAATAGGATTAATTTTAGCAGAATATACTCCATTGTTTGATATATTAGGATATATATTTTATCCTTTTACATTATTAGTGAAATTACCAAGTCCATTATTAGCAGCAAAAGCAAGTGCTTTAAGTATAGCTGAGATGTTTTTACCAGCATTATTAGTTACCGAAGCTGATTTGATTACAAAATTTTTTATAGGTATAGTAAGTGTTTCAGAAATATTATTCTTTTCAGCGTCAATACCTTGTATAATGGCCACAGAAATACCATTAACCTTAAAAGACTTTTTAATAATATGGGTTGAAAGAGTTATAATAACAATATTAATATCTGTTCCAATATTACACTTAATATTTTAACTATAAGGCTAACTTTAAAAAGTTAGTCTATATAGCTGTTTTAAAAGTATATATAATATAAAATAAATAAATATATCATGTAAATCAGAAAGAGTAAAAATCCTACTAATCTATTGACTTTACCTCTAAATATACATGTAAGTGTTAGTATTAATATTAATATAAATGCTATAACAAAATCTAAGTAAATATTTTGTATAGATATGTTAAGATCATTTAAAAAACCAGAAGCACCTAGAACTAAAGATATGTTTAAGATATTGGCACCTATTATATTACCTATAGATAGTGAGGAATGACCTTTTTTTAAGGCAGTTAATGCAGTGGTTAATTCAGGTAATGAAGTTCCTAATGCTATTAATGTTAGACTTATAACTGCTTCAGGAATACCTATAAATGTTGCTATGACAATACCATTATTTATAAGTAGATTAGAACCTATAAAAATACCTACAATACCTATAATAAATAATAGAATGATTTTGATATAATTTTTTTTAGAATAAATAATTTCATGGTCTTTCATAGGTTTATTTTTTTTGTGCATAATAACTAGTAAGTCAAATAATATGTATATAATTAAAAGTATCAATAGTATCCAAGCATCACTATAGTTAATAGTTCTATCAAAAGACAATTTTAAAAATATAATGAAAAATAGTATTAACATTAATGATTTTAATTTTGTGAAATTACCTTTAACTTTAGTAGGACTTATAATAGCAGTTATTCCTAGAATCAAACCCGTATTACAAATTATAGAGCCTATTGAATTACCTACACTCATTTGGGTATAATTTTTAAAAGAAGCAGTTATTGACACAACAGCTTCTGGAGCAGTTGTAGCAATACTTACAATTGTAGCTCCTATTAGTATTTTTGGTAATTTGGAAATTTTAGCTATTTCAATAGAGGATTCAATGAAATAATCACCACCCTTTACAATTAAAATCAAACCTAAAACAAATAAAATTGTAGATATAATCATTTTTATACCCCCATTTAAATAATTAGATAATAGTAATATTTATGATGTGTTAGTTCTATTTATTCAAATTATAGAATTATAAAAGGAGAAATTTATGGATAAACAAACAATTATGAATAGATTTAATGAAAACATAGAAAAAAAGTTTAATGAAAAAAGATTAGTGTTAGGAAATGGAAGTGTAGATAGCAGAATAATACTTATAGGTGAAGCTCCTGGTAAGAATGAAGAGGAAAAGAGAAAGCCTTTTGTAGGTGCTGCAGGTAAATATTTAAATGAGTTTTTAGATATATTAAAATTAGATAGAAAAGATATTTATATAACAAATGTAGTAAAGTATAGACCTACAAAGAAGAGTAAAAAAACAGGGAGAGATATTAATAGAACACCTATTAAAGAAGAAATAAATAATTTTTCTGATTATCTATTTGAAGAAATATCAATAATAAAACCTGATATAATTGTAACTTTGGGAAATGTACCTTTTAAGACAATATTAGAAAGTGATAGTGTTACAATAGGTAATTACCATGGTAAGAAAATAAATAAGACTATAATGAGAAAAGAATATATTGTTTATCCTTTGTACCATCCAGCAGCAGTAATCTATAATAGGTCTATAAAAGATGATTATATAGGTGATTTGAAAAATCTTAAAAAAATTATTGACAAACATATGGATATTTGATATAGTACTAAGAGTCGTCAGGAAAGCTTGTCTTTCTAAAGAGAAAAAAGAATTTGAAAGGAAACAAAAAAGTTCTTGACAAGTTACTTAAAACCTGATATAGTATTAAGAGTCGCTAGCAAACAGCGATAACAAATTGGCCTTTGAAAACTGAACAGTGTAGATAACAACAACTTATAAGTTGTAAAATTATAAAGCTAAATTAAGCTAACGTTTGATTCAATTTTGGGTCAAAGGAAAACGAACTTTAAATTTTTATTGAGAGTTTGATCCTGGCTCAGGACGAACGCTGGCGGCACGCCTAACACATGCAAGTCGAGCGAGAAAATTAGAATTGATTCTTCGGATGATTTTTTAATCTTTCTAGCGGCGGACGGGTGAGTAACGCGTGGGAAACCTGCCCTATACAGGAGGATAGCCTCGGGAAACCGGGATTAATACTCCATGAAACTCTAGCACCGCATGGTGCATGAGTCAAAACTCCGGTGGTATAGGATGGTCCCGCGTCCCATTAGCTAGTTGGTAAGGTAACTGCTTACCAAGGCAACGATGGGTAGCCGGCCTGAGAGGGTGATCGGCCACACTGGAACTGAGACACGGTCCAGACTCCTACGGGAGGCAGCAGTGGGGAATATTGCACAATGGGGGAAACCCTGATGCAGCGATGCCGCGTGAGCGATGAAGGTCTTCGGATCGTAAAGCTCTGTCCTTAGGGAAGAATTTTGACGGTATCTAAGGAGGAAGCCCCGGCTAACTACGTGCCAGCAGCCGCGGTAATACGTAGGGGGCGAGCGTTGTCCGGAATCACTGGGCGTAAAGGGAGCGTAGGCGGCTTTGTAAGTCAGATGTTAAAGCCATTGGCTTAACCAATGTAAGCATTTGAAACTACAAAGCTTGAGTGCAGGAGAGGAGAGTGGAATTCCTAGTGGAGCGGTGAAATGCGTAGATATTAGGAGGAACACCAGTGGCGAAGGCGACTCTCTGGACTGTTACTGACGCTGAGGCTCGAAAGCGTGGGGAGCAAACAGGATTAGATACCCTGGTAGTCCACGCCGTAAACGATGAGTGCTAGGTGTTGGGGCCGACAGGTTTCAGTGCCGCAGTTAACACATTAAGCACTCCGCCTGGGGAGTACGATCGCAAGATTAAAACTCAAAGGAATTGGCGGGGGCCCGCACAAGCAGCGGAGCATGTGGTTTAATTCGAAGCAACGCGAAGAACCTTACCAGGACTTGACATCCCACAGACAGCCTTAGAGATAAGGCCTTCCCTTCGGGGACTGTGGTGACAGGTGGTGCATGGTTGTCGTCAGCTCGTGTCGTGAGATGTTGGGTTAAGTCCCGCAACGAGCGCAACCCTTGCCTTTAGTTGCCAGCAGGTTATGCTGGGCACTCTAGAGGGACTGCCGGTGACAAACCGGAGGAAGGTGGGGATGACGTCAAATCATCATGCCCCTTATGTCCTGGGCTACACACGTGCTACAATGGTCGGTACAACGGGTAGCCAACCCGCAAGGGGGAGCTAATCCCAATAAGCCGATCCCAGTTCGGATTGTGGGCTGCAACTCGCCCACATGAAGTTGGAGTTGCTAGTAATCGCGGATCAGAATGTCGCGGTGAATGCGTTCCCGGGCCTTGTACACACCGCCCGTCACACCATGGGAGTTGGTAATACCCGAAGCCACCGAGCTAACCCTCGGGATGCAGGTGTCGAAGGTAGGATCAATGACTGGGGTGAAGTCGTAACAAGGTAGCCGTATCGGAAGGTGCGGCTGGATCACCTCCTTTCTAAGGAGTAATTTCTACACTGTTCATTTTTGAGAGACTAATTAATTTTAGTTTACTCTTTTGTACCTTGAAAATTACACAGAAATATATTAAAACAATTTTAGCGAAATGTAAGTCATTTGACTAATTATACATTTCACCGGTCAAGTTTTTAAGAGCATAGGGTGAATGCCTTGGCACTAGAAGCCGATGAAGGACGGGGTAAGCGCCGATACGTCTCGGGGAGCCGCAAGCAGGCTTTGATCCGGGAATTTCCGAATGGGGAAACCCACCTAAATAAACTTTAGGTATCAATTACTGAATACATAGGTAATTGAGGGAACACTGGGAGAACTGAAACATCTAAGTACCCCAAGGAAGAGAAAGAAAAATCGATTCCCTTAGTAGCGGCGAGCGAAATGGGAAGAGCCCAAACCAGTAAGGGTTTCCTTTACTGGGGTTGTGGACATTACCGTTAAGAAAAGAATCGAGTAATCGAAGGGTCTGGAAAGATCCACCATAGAAGGTGAAAGTCCTGTAGATGAAACTCATATTCTTTTTGGTTTTGTTCCAGAGTACCACGGAACACGAGAAACTCTGTGGGAAGCAGGAGGGACCACCCCCCAAGGCTAAATACTTTCTAGTGACCGATAGCGTATAGTACCGTGAGGGAATGGTGAAAAGAACCCCGGAAGGGGAGTGAAATAGAACCTGAAACCCTATGTTTACAAGCAGTGGAAGCTCTTTTTACGAGCGACCGCGTACTTTTTGTAGAACGGGCCAACGAGTTACGATATATAGCAAGGTTAAGGACTTAAGGTCTGAAGCCGTAGGGAAACCAAGTCTTAATAGGGCGACTAAGTTATATGTCGTAGACCCGAAACCGGGTGACCTATCCATGGGCAGGATGAAGCGGAAGTAAAATTTCGTGGAGGTCCGAACCGTTTAGCGTTGAAAAGCTATCGGATGACCTGTGGATAGCGGTGAAATTCCAATCGAACCCGGAGATAGCTGGTTCTCCTCGAAATAGCTTTAGGGCTAGCCTTAAGATTAGTGACGTGGAGGTAGAGCACTGAATGGCTAAGGGGCACTTTGTGTTACTAAAGCCTATCAAACTCCGAATGCCATAGTCATATTCTTAGGAGTCAGACTGCGGGTGATAAGATTCGTAGTCGAAAGGGAAACAGCCCAGACCGTCAGCTAAGGTCCCAAAGTGTAAGTTAAGTGGAAAAGGATGTAAGACTACACAGACAACCAGGATGTTGGCTTAGAAGCAGCCATTCATTTAAAGAGTGCGTAATAGCTCACTGGTCAAGTGGTTTTGCGCCGAAAATGTCCGGGGCTCAAACTTACCACCGAAGCTACGGAACGCTTTATGCGTTGGTAGAGGAGCATTGTATATGGATTGAAGTTACACCGAGAGGAGTAGTGGACTATATACAAGAGAGAATGTTGGCATGAGTAGCGAAAGGAAGGTGAGAATCCTTCCCATCGAAAGCCCAAGGTTTCCTGAGGAAGGCTCGTCCTCTCAGGGTTAGTCGGGGCCTAAGCCGAGGCGATATGCGTAGGCGATGGATAACAGGTTGAGATTCCTGTACTACCTCTTTGCGTTTGAGAGATGGGGTGACACAGTAGGATATGTTATCACACTGTTGGTTTGGTGTGTCTAAGTAAGTAGGGAGTTTTAGTAGGTAAATCCGCTAAAACAATTCTGAGATACGAATGGGAGCGAAATTTAAGTAGCGAACTAACTGATTCCACACTGTCAAGAAAAGCCTCTATCGAGTAAAGTAGGTACCCGTACCGTAAACCGACACAGGTAGGCGAGATGAAAATTCTAAGATGAGCGAGATAACCATTGTTAAGGAACTCGGCAAAATGACCCCGTAACTTCGGGAGAAGGGGTGCCGGATAAGGTGATAAGATTTACTCTTAAAGCTTAATCCGGCCGCAGAGAATAGGCCCAAGCGACTGTTTAGCAAAAACACAGGTCTCTGCTAAGTTGAAAGACGAAGTATAGGGGCTGACACCTGCCCGGTGCTGGAAGGTTAATGGGACTGCTTAGGAGTAATCCGAAGGCATGAACTTAAGCCCCAGTGAACGGCGGCCGTAACTATAACGGTCCTAAGGTAGCGAAATTCCTTGTCGGGTAAGTTCCGACCCGCACGAAAGGTGTAACGATTTGGGCACTGTCTCAACAATGGACTCGGTGAAATTGTAGTACCAGTGAAGATGCTGGTTACCCGCGGCAGGACGGAAAGACCCCGTGGAGCTTTACTGCAAGCTGACATTGGATTTTGGTATTACTTGTACAGGATAGGTGGGAGACTTGGAAGTCAGGGCGCTAGCCTTGATGGAGTCATCCTTGGGATACCACTCTTGTAATACTAAAATTCTAACCATAGACCGTGAATCCGGTCTTGGGACACTGTCAGTTGGGCAGTTTGACTGGGGCGGTCGCCTCCTAAAAGGTAACGGAGGCGCTCAAAGGTTCCCTCAGCACGGTCGGAAATCGTGCGAAGAGTGTAAAGGCATAAGGGAGCTTGACTGCGAGAGATACATCTCGAGCAGGAACGAAAGTTGGACTTAGTGATCCGGTGGTTCCGAGTGGAAGGGCCATCGCTCAACGGATAAAAGCTACCCCGGGGATAACAGGCTTATCTCCCCCAAGAGTCCACATCGACGGGGAGGTTTGGCACCTCGATGTCGGCTCGTCTCATCCTGGGGCTGTAGTAGGTCCCAAGGGTTGGGCTGTTCGCCCATTAAAGAGGCACGCGAGCTGGGTTCAGAACGTCGTGAGACAGTTCGGTCCCTATCCGCCGTGGGCGCAGGAAATTTGAAAGGAGCTGTCCCTAGTACGAGAGGACCGGGATGGACATACCGCTGGTGCATCAGTTGTTCTGCCAAGAGCATAGCTGAGTAGCTAAGTATGGAAATGATAAGCGCTGAAGGCATCTAAGCGCGAAGCATCCCTTAAGATTAGATTTCCCATCACATTAGTGAGTAAGACCCCAGATTAGACTATCTGGTTGATAGGTCTCAGGTGTAAGAGTAGCAATACTTTTAGCTTAGGGATACTAATAGGTCGAGGACTTGACCAATGAAATTGTAAATATTTTCTGTGTAATTTTTAGGGTACAATCCTAAATTAATAACATGACTTAAATTAAAATTTAAGTATAAATCTAGTGACGATAGCGAAGGGGTCACACCTGTTCCCATCTCGAACACAGAAGTTAAGCCCTTCAGCGCTGATGGTACTTAGGTGGTAACGCCTTGGGAGAGTAGGACGTTGCTAGTTTTTATTCTTAGGTAGCTCAATGGTGGAGCAACCGGCTGTTAACCGGTAGGCTGTGGGTTCGAGTCCCACCCTGAGAGCCATTATTGGCCGGAGTGGCGGAACTGGCAGACGCACAGGACTTAAAATCCTGCGATCCTCATACGATCGTATCGGTTCGATTCCGATCTCCGGCACCAATAAAATAAAATTTCATCGCGGGGTAGAGCAGTCTGGTAGCTCGTCGGGCTCATAACCCGGAGGTCGTTGGTTCAAATCCGGCCCCCGCAACCATTATGGCCCTATGGTCAAGCGGTTAAGACACCGCCCTTTCACGGCGGTAACCCGGGTTCGAGTCCCGGTAGGGTCACCATAATATTTTGTTGTTTCGGGCGCATAGCTCAGTTGGGAGAGCACCTGCCTTACAAGCAGGGGGTCACAGGTTCGAGCCCTGTTGTGCCCACCATAATTGGCCTGGTAGTTCAGTTGGTTAGAATGCCAGCCTGTCACGCTGGAGGTCGAGGGTTCGAGTCCCTTCCAGGTCGCCAATTAAACTTTTGTAACACACATGCTGGTGTAGCTCAATTGGTATGAGTAGAGAACCGAAATCTTCTTTATGATTTCGTGTGAATCACTTAGTTAGGAAGAGTAATGAGTTATACTAAAAGTAATTTTAAAAGTTGTGAGTTTAATATTTATGCTGGTGTAGCTCAATTGGTAGAGCAACTGACTTGTAATCAGTAGGTTGGGGGTTCAAGTCCTCTCACCAGCTCCATAAAATAGGGAGGAGTTCCCGAGTTGGCCAAAGGGGACGGACTGTAAATCCGTTAGCTGTGCTTTCACTGGTTCGAATCCAGTCTCCTCCACCAACTTGCGGAAGTGGCTCAGTGGTAGAGCATCGCCTTGCCAAGGCGAGGGTCGCGAGTTCGAATCTCGTCTTCCGCTCCAAAAAGATATGCGGGTGTAGCTCAGTGGTAGAGCCCTGGCCTTCCAAGCCAGTCGCGAGGGTTCGATTCCCTTCACCCGCTCCAATATAACCTGCACCTGTAGCTCAGTAGGATAGAGCAATGGACTTCTAATCCATGTGCCGGGGGTTCGAATCCTCCCAGGTGCACCATTTTTGGGATATAGCCAAGTCGGTAAGGCACCAGGTTTTGATCCTGGCATGCGTAGGTTCGAGTCCTGCTATCCCAGCCAAATATATGACCCATTAGCTCAGTTGGTAGAGCATCTGACTTTTAATCAGGGTGTCCGGCGTTCGAGTCGCCGATGGGTCACCAAATATGGAGAGGTACCGAAGTGGTCATAACGGGGCGGTCTTGAAAACCGTTAGGGTGCAAGCCCACGTGGGTTCGAATCCCACCCTCTCCGCCATTTTAATTTAGAGACAACCACCAATATGGAGAAGTACTCAAGTGGCTGAAGAGGCTCCCCTGCTAAGGGAGTAGGTCCTTTACGGGGCGCGAGGGTTCAAATCCCTCCTTCTCCGCCAATATTGGGCCTTTAGCTCAGTTGGTTAGAGCGCCCGGCTCATAACCGGTAGGTCCGGGGTTCGAATCCCTGAAGGCCCACCAAGATTTTTAGGGGTATAGCTCAGTTGGTAGAGCGTTGGTCTCCAAAACCAAGCGTCGTGGGTTCAAGTCCTGCTACCCCTGCCATAAATTTTTGGTAGGTAAAATAACAAAATAAAATAACGGGGTGTAGCGCAGTTTGGTAGCGCATCTGGTTTGGGACCAGAGGGCCGCGGGTTCAAATCCTGCCACCCCGACCATTATATATTTTATAGGACTATAGCTCAGCTGGTTAGAGCGCACGCCTGATAAGCGTGAGGTCGGTGGTTCGAGTCCACTTAGTCCTACCAATATCATATTAAATTGATATTGGGCCTTTAGCTCAGTTGGTTAGAGCGCCCGGCTCATAACCGGTAGGTCCGGGGTTCGAATCCCTGAAGGCCCACCACTTGCCCAGATAGCTCAGTCGGTAGAGCAGAGGACTGAAAATCCTCGTGTCGGTGGTTCGATTCCGCCTCTGGGCACCACTAAAAAGCTTCTAAACTTAAAGTTTGGAAGCTTTTTTAATATACAATAAAATATACAGAAAGAGGTAAATATATATGAAATTGTTTAGACAATTTGCTATCATTTTGACATTTTTTATAATTGGAGAAATGATTAATAATATATTAGGAATATCTATTCCAGGTAATATAATAGGAATGATATTATTGTTTGCAGCATTATACTTTAAAGTGATTAAGTTAGAAATGATAGAAGATGTTAGTAACTTTTTACTTGATCATTTAGCATTCTTCTTTATAGCACCTGGTGTAGCACTTATAGCTTTGTTAGACAAATTTACTGATATTTGGTTGAGTTTTTCATTGATACTTATACTTACTACAATATTAGTTATGGCTATTACTGGATTAGTAGTACAACAAGTAATTAAAAGGGGTGAAAAATAATGGAAGGGTTCATTGAAACGCCTTATTTTGGAATACTAATATCTATAGTTGCTTTTGAGATAGGGTTATATATTTATAAAAAAACAAAAATTCCTGTATTACATCCTTTGTTGATAAGTATTACACTTATCATTTTAGTTCTTAGTATATTTGATATACAATTAAGTTCTTATGAAAAAGGTGGAGATATATTATCGTTATTTTTAGGACCAGTTACTGTTGCTTTAGCTATTCCTTTATATAAACAAATAGAATTACTAAAGAAACATAAAATGCCAATTTTAATTGGGATATTTACAGGAGTATTAACATCTTTTATTAGTGTAGTGGCATTAACTAAAATATTTAATTATGATATTAAAATGATTTATTCTCTCATACCTAAATCTATAACTACTCCAATTGGAATAGAAATATCACAAACAATTGGTGGAATTCCATCAATAACTGTAATGGCTATAGTTATAACAGGAATAATAGGTGCTATTATAGCTCCTTTAGTATGTAAGATATTTAAAATAGATGATAAAGTAGCAAGAGGAATTGCGATAGGGACATCTTCTCATGCTGTAGGAACTGCAAAGGCAATGGAAATGGGAGAAACAGAAGGTGCAATGAGTGGACTCGCAATGGGGATTTCGGGACTTATAACTGCACTTTTAATACCATTATTAATTGTAATATTTGATAATATAATATAATTTATTTACTCATTGACATTTAAAATGTTAATGAGTTTTTTATTTTTCATAAGTGAATCGATACATTTTTTCTCATAAGTTTAAATGGTATTGCGGTTTTCTATCAATATTCATATAATTTAAGTGGAGATGAATTATTCAGATAGAGGCTATAAGTGTATTTATATCAATTAATAGTGGTATAGCTATATTTAATATTTTAGGTAAATTTATGTTAGGAGGTATTAAGATGGATAAATTAATAATGACACCAGGACCTACTCAATGTAGTGAAGAAGTAAGAAATGCACTTGCAATTAAAAATACTAATACAGATATGGATGAAAATTTTTTTGAACTTTATGAAGACACCTGTGATAAAGCTAAAAGGATAATTAATTCTAAAGAATCTATACCAGTTATTATGCTAGGAGAAGCAATACTTGGTTTAGAAAGTGCCTGTGCATCTTTTATAGAAGAAGGAGACAGAGTGCTGTGTATTTATAATGGAATATTTGGTAAAGGGTTTGGAGACTTTGTAGATATGTATGGAGGAGAAAAAGTATATTTTAAAGGAGACTATAGAAAAGGGATAGATATTGAGGAGTTAGAAAAATTTATAGATAAAAATGGTCCATTTAAAATAGCTACTTTAGTACACTGTGAAACGCCTACAGGAGTTACTAATCCTATAGATGAAATATGTCCTTTATTAAAAGAAAAAGGTATATTATCTATAGTTGATGCAGTATCTTCCTATGGTGGAGAAGAAATATTAATGGATAAATGGAATATAGATGTTTTACTTGCAGGAACACAAAAATGTTTATCAGTTACATCTGGAGGAACAATTATATTTTTAAGCAGTAAAGCTTTAGATATATTAAATAATAGAAAAAGCAATATAAAGGGTTATTATGTAAATTTAAAAAATTGGATTAATGTAGTAGATAATAAGAAATTTCCATATACACATTCCGATGCTCTTATAAATTCAATCAATGTGGCACTAGATAGATTGATTAATATAGGAGACTTTACAAGAATACATAAGGAGTTAGCTAGTAAAATAAGAGATACATTTACTAAATGTGGATTTAGAATTTATTCTAATGATCATTATTCAAATACATTAACTGCAATAGAATTACCTAAAGGTATAGATTTTGATCATATGTTTAAATATCTTAAAGATGAGAAAGATATCTTAATTGGAGGAAGCATAGGGAAGTTTAGTGGTAAATTATTTAGAGTAGGTCATATGGGTGAGAATGCTAAAGAAGAAAAAATATATATATTATTAAAAGCTTTAGATGAGTATTTTAATTATATCAATAAAAATATGGACAAAGAGCTTCATATAGAATTTTCTAAAATATAAGATCAAGTTATAAATAATCAAATAGAAGAATAAAAAATAAACTTTGCTTTCATGCAAAGTTTATTTTAATAACTTTTATTTAGTAACCATAGCTTTAGTATTTTCTCTTTTTTTATAAATTTTTTGCCATTTTTTTGATAGAAATCTAAAGAATATTAATACAGTTCTTGAACCAATATCTAATACCATTCCTAACCAAAATCCCATAAGCCCTAGATTTAAAACGTATCCAAAAAATAAACTAGATAAAATCCTCCCACCTAAATTACCAATTATAGTGGTAATCATTGTATATCTAGTATCTCCTGCACCCCTTAAAGCTCCTGCAAGAACTAAGAATATTCCATAGAGAGGTTGAGCTACTATAATTAATCGGACAACAGGCTTAGCCATAGAAATAACTTCTACATTATTTGTATATAATCTAATTATAAATTCTACCCAGATAAACATAGGAATAGATATTAATATCATTAAAAATAAAGCAACAATAGTAGTCTGTTTTCCATAGGCTTCAGCAAGTTTCTTTTTATTAGCACCTAAACTTTGACCTACTAAAGTAGTAGAAGCTAAACCAAAACCAAATCCAAGCATTATAGGCAAAGAGTTTATATTCATAACTACAGCATTTGCAGCTATAGTTATAGTACCAAGACCAGCGACTAAAATAGTATAAATTATTTGACTGCCTCTTCTAACTAATTCCTCTATTGAAGCGGGAAGTCCTATGTGCAGTATTTCCTTTAAAATCTTCCAGTCAATTTTCCATTTTCTACTATTAAAATTAATTTTAATTAATGTCTTTTTACTTAGAAGAACATATCCAGCCAATAAAAAGCCTACTAATCTACCTAAACCAGTACCAATAGCTGCACCAGCTACTCCCATTTCTGGAATAGGACCTATACCAAAAATAAAGATATAATTACCAACAACATTAATAATATTTGTAGTGACCATTATATATAAAGGAGTTCTCATATCTCCGAGACCTTGTAATATTGAATTAAACATTAAAGTTGGGAGAGCAAAAAGCATAGAAGTAAAAACTATTTTTAGATATATATTACCATTATTTAGAATGTAAGGATCAACTTCATCCATTAATATCATCATTAAATTTAATATAGGTTTAGCAAAAATAAATCCTAAAATAGCAATTAATATTGAAAGTATAGCCCCAGTTAATAAAGACTGAATGATTATTTTTTCTACCTGTTCTTCATCTTTAGCACCTTTAAATCTAGCAACTAAAGCAGTTGCACCAATAGTTAAGGAAGACAATACTCCTACAGTTATAAAAACAAATCTATTACTAATATCTACAGTAGCTAATGCGTGAGCTCCTATACTACCTACCATAATAATATCTACTATACCAACAATACTTTGTAAAAACATTCTAAGTGCTGCTGGCCATGCTAAATTTAATATATTTTTTCGCATCTTCTTTGGAGTTAAATCATTTGATAAGTTTACCATGAATTACACCCTTTTTATTGTCATATTGTGATAAAATATTTCGAGTCTAGAAACATTTTATCATATATTTCTATTATTTCAATGTAACATTATATTAATTACTATATGATAAAATAAAGAAAATTGAACATTAAATAAAGAAGTAAAAAAGTTTGGAGAAATTAGTTTAATATATAGAGAGGAGAAATTTAAATGAAAAGATGTGATTGGGCAGAAGGTAGTAAGCTTTATATGGATTATCATGATAAAGAATGGGGAGTTCCAGTCTATGAAGATAAAGTTCATTTTGAGTTTTTATTATTAGAATTAATGCAAGCAGGATTAAGTTTTATTACAATATTACGGAAAAGAGAAAATTTTAGAAAAGCATTTTATAATTTTAATTATAAAAAAATAGCTAATTATGATGAAGAAAAAATAGAAGAATTATTAAATGATAAAGGGATTATAAGACATAAAAGAAAGATTAAGGCATTGATAAATAATGCTAATAAATTTATAGAAATACAAAATGAATTTAATAGTTTTAATAACTATATATGGAGTTTCACTAATAATAAAGTGATAGTTAATAATTATAAAAATATAAATGAAGTACCATCAAAGTCATCTTTATCAGATTTAATAAGTAATGATTTAAAAAAGAGAGGATTCAAATTTGTAGGCTCTATTACTATTTACTCTTATCTTCAAGCAATAGGAATAATAGATGATCATATAAATAGTTGTTTTAAAAAAAATTTTTAATCTTGTTGTATACTTAACAAAATATGACTATACTTAGTTATAAGTATATATAAAGGTCGTAAAAGGATTAAGAGGAGATGAGATTATGAAGTATAATATAGTGTATTTTTCAAGAACAGGAGTAAGTAAAATGGTAGCAGAAACAATAGCTAATGGAATTGATAATGAAGTCATAGAAATTACTGATGATAAAAATTGGAATGGAATATTAGGTTTTATTAAAGGTGGATTTTATGCTTCAACAGATAAACAAGTTAGTATTAAAGTTGATGGCGAAATAGATAGAACTAAAGATTATATAGTAGTATCTCCATTATGGGCAGGAGGACCAGCACCAGCAATTAGAAGATTCTTAAAAGAAGTACCCTTTAATAAAGTAAAGCTAGTAATAACATGTGATGGAAGTAATGTAGAAAAATCTATAAAAAAATTCGAGGACAAACATGGGAAATTCAAAGAAAGCTATGGTATAGTAAAACATGAAAATAATGAAGAACAAATTATAAAACAAATAATAGATGCATCCAAATAAAATAAAGATAGATATATCTATCTTTATTTTATTTAGATTTTTTCTTATATTCATTTAGTATTTTATTATAATAGTCTGTTTCAAGTATTTTAGCAGAATAATAAAATTTAGTATCTATTATATATGAAATCATATCAGTATATTCCTTTTCTATAACTTCTCCTTTATTTGGAATGAATTTTTTAGTAACTGCATTATATCTTCCTTTATCAGTTATATAGCTTCTATTTAGAAATATGACTAAAGGATCAGAATCAGAAAATATATCTTTTCCCATTAAGAGTCTTGAGTCATATTCTAGTCCTAATAAATTAGAAATAGTAGGAATTATATCTAAACTAGAACAAGGTTTATCAATAGTAATTGGAGTCATATCAGCAGTATAAATTATAAGAGGACTTTTATAAATCTCAAAGTTCTTTTCAACTTTATGTCCAGATAACTCATTTATAGTTTTGTCTTTAAGTCCATATGGATAGTGATCTGCACTTAACACTATTAGTGTTTTATCAGCAATATTTTTTTCTTCTAATTTATCTAATAAATATTTCAATGCTCTATCTAATTCTATTTGAGTAGCTATATATGCTTTAGCCTCTGTAGAATAATTAAGATGATCAACTAAAGTTTTGTTTTTATGAGCAATCTGATTGCCAAAGAAATTATATTGCATATGTCCACTTACTGTCATATAGTAAGTGTGAAAAGGTTCATTATCTATATATTCTGGGATAGTTTTTTCTATCATTTCTAAATCAGATTCTGGCCAAGTTTTCTTTACATTCAAACCATTACCTAATCCCTTATAGTCATAGCCCATATTTGGATGAGATAAATGTCTATTATAATATTTATAGCTATGATTATGGTATGCTAATGTTTTATATCCTAATTTTTTAAATTGATTTCCCATTACAAATGGAAGATAATTATTAGATGATTTATCAAAACTCCAAACTCCACTTTTAGGAATCAAACTTGTACAAGCTACATATTCACCATCAGTAGTGCTTACATTCCATATAGGATTATAAAAATTTGTGAAATTATATCCTTCATTTATCATTTTATATAAAGTAGGAGTTAAATCTTTGTGAACAGCATAAGGAGCAAAACTTTCAGCCGTAATAAATATTAAATTATATCCTTCATATTTTCCTGTATATTCATTTTTTGATGTAGGTTTTATTGTGTTAAAATAATTATGCATTTCTTTTATTGTAGAATTTTTTTCTGTATCTATCATATCATCAAAATCTATATTCATTGTATTATATTCTATCTTTTCTTCTTTAAAATCCTTATTAGAATAAGCAACAATATCTATATTTGGTTTCCTTAGTTTTGGAGACCATCCAGTTAATAGTCTTTGTAAATCTAATCTCATAGTAGTTATTAGACCTAGTTTATTGACTGATAAGTTTATAGAATTATTATTAAAATATAAATCATAGGGAGAATATTGTTCTCTCTCACTTGAAAATATAGTTATAAGTCCAATTACATGAGTAGTAATAATACAACCAATTAATGCAAGTTTATAAAACCATTTTACTCTATATGATATTATTCTTTTCTTACCAAATATTAGAACAATTAACGATGGTAGTAGTAGCAACAAAATCCATTTAATATTTTTTTGAGTTACATTTAAAATATCCTTAGAAAATTCTAAAACTTGAGATGTATTTCCAGCAGAAAATACACTATAAAAAGTTCTGAAAAATTTATAGTATACAATTTGAGAAGAATAAATAACACCAATTGATATAAGTAAAAATGAAGCAAAAGTACTTTGACACCATCCTTTTAAAAAATTAGATAATAAAAAAAATATTATTGATAAAGCAAGCATAAATATAGCAGATATCATAAGACCTTGATATTTTATTTCACCTATAGTTGCAATCCTAAATAGTATTTCCATAAATAATAGAGAAACAAAGAAGTAAAATAATAAATTAATATTTTTAAAGATTTTATTCATTTATGATCAAGCCTCCTACGTAACTATTATAGTCAAATTTAATTCAATATATGATGTAATTTATAAAAATAAAATAATTAACTTGTGTTGTGATAAATTATAATATGAAATAAAATATGGGTATCAATATTAAATGTCTATTATTTAAACTTAGGAGAGATAAAAATGGATTATAAAAAAATAGAAGAAATATTATTAGACATTGTTAATATAAAAAGTGATACTGGAACAAAACTAGAAAAAGATATTGAAAAGTATATTTATAAATATATTTCTACATTTGAGTATTTTAAGAATAATAAAAATCACTATGGAAAACTTGATGTAAATGATGAATTTCAAAGAAAAGTAATATGGGCTTTAGTAAAAGGAAATGGTGAAGAAACTATAGTTTTACTACATCATCATGATGTAGTTGATAGTCTTGACTATGGAAAATTTAAAAAATATGCTTATTCACCAAAAGAATTAAAGAAACAATATAACGCATTAGAATTTTCACAAGAGATAAAAGAAGATTTAAATTCTAGCAAATGGTATTTTGGAAGAGGTACAGCTGATATGAAAGCTGGTGCTGCCATTCAATTAGAAATACTAAAGCATTATAGTGAAAAAATAAATTTCAATGGAAATGTCTTATTATTATCTGTTCCAGATGAGGAAAATTTATCAATAGGTATGAGAAAATCTATTGGATTATTAAATAAATTAAAAGATAAATTCAACTTAAAATATGAACTATTAATTAACTCTGAACCACATACAAGAAAAGAAAAAGAAATAGGTACAATATATGATGGTTCTGTAGGAAAAATTATGCCTATAGTATATGTAAAAGGTTTCAAATCACATATAGGAGAAATATTTTCAGGATTTAATCCTCTACTTATACTATCAAAGATTGCTATAAATATTGAAACTAATATGAATTTTTCCGATACTGATTTAGGGGAAGTATCTCCTCCACCAACTTGGATATATTTAAGAGATTTTAAAGAAAATTATGATGTCTCAGTTCCAGAAGCAGCAGGAGGATATTTTAGTATCTTACCCCTTAAACAAACACCAAAAGAAATATTAAACAAAATAAAACACATATGTGAAATAGCTTTTAAAGAATCAATAGAGAATTTAAATAATAATTATAAAATTTATAGTAAAGATAATAAAATGCTTTCATGGACTCCAAAAGTTAAATTTTTTAATGAAATATATAAAGAAGCAAAAGTAAATGGAAAAGAAGAATTTGAAAAAGAGTATAAAGAATTAATAAAAAAAATAAAAGAGGATATTAATGAAGGAAAAATAAATATTCCAAATTCAAACTTTATATTAATTAAAAAGGTATTAGAATATACAAAAAGTAATGATCCTATTGTAGTAATAGGAATATCTCCACCATATTATCCTCCAGTTTCTAATGAAAATTTAGATGTAAATAAAAAGATTTCAAATATAAAAGAAATAGTAAATAAAAAAGCAAAAGAATTTGGAGAAAGCTATGACCTTAAAAGATACTTTATGGGAATATCAGACTTAAGTTATACATCACTTATTAAAGGTGAAGAAGTAGTTACTTATATAGAAGAAAATACTCCTATATGGAATGATATATATGAAATAGATTTTGAAAACTTGAAACAATTACGAATACCAGTAATAAATATAGGCCCCTGGGGAAAAGATTTACACAAAATGACTGAAAGAGTATATATGACAGATGTAGTAAATAATACTCCAAAGTTAATTATGGAAGTAGTAGATAAGGTTTTAAGTTTCTAGGTAGTTACAATAATAGATGACTATATATATAGTTGTTTTAAGAAAGGAGGTGCATAATGAAAGTTTTAGGTATAATAGGAAGTCCTAGAAAAAACGGAAATACTGATATATTAGTTGATTCCGTTTTACAAGGAGTAAAAGAAAAAGGATTTGAAGTTGAAAAAATATATTTATCAGATTTAGATTTTAAGGGATGTATTGCTTGTGAAGGATGTAGAAAAACTTGTAAATGTGTACTTAAAGATGATTTAGAAGATGTATATGTTAAATTAGAAGAATCAGATGGTATTGTACTTGGATCTCCAACATATTTTTATAATGTTACATGGTTAACTAAAAAATTTCTAGATAGATTATATGCATATGAGGTTTTTGACGAAACAGATCGTTCAGTATGGCTAAGTCTAAATGAAGTAAATGGTAGCAAATATGCAGTGACAGTATCTATTTGTGAGCAAGAAACAATAGAAAATATGGGTTTCACTTCAGATGCAATTAATTTAACTCTTCAATCCGTGGGATGGAGAACAGTTGAAAGTATCAAAGCACTTTATTTATATGAACGTGGAGAGGCACAAGCAGAGTATGAACTAAAGGAAAGATCAAAAAAGGCTGGAGTTAAACTGGCCAAGACAATAATTTTAGCTGATAAAACAAGAAGTATATAGGTAAAAAGTATTAATACAATCTATATTAGGTTCCACTTTATAACAAGTACACAATTTCAACTTCCACATATAATGATATTGACTAAATATGATTATGAAAAGGAGGAAGAAATAGATGCAATTTTGTTATGGAGATAAGAATCACGTAAGAATTTTAGAAGAAGCTGAGTTCTGGAAGAGACAAGAAGCTGAACATACAGTAGTTATAAGGGAATTAGCTAGTAATTTAGAAGAGGAATTTCAAGAGAAGTTAAAGGCAGAATATGAATCTCTAAGTTCAATAGAAGCTACTATTGCCCAATACATTGAAAGATTAGCTAGAATAAATTATATAATAACTCCTGAATTAGAGGATCAAATCATAGATTTAATTGAATTTACTCTATGTCAAAGTGAAAATTTTGTAGCTCTTTTAAGTAATATGATGAAGGAAAGTCGTGAAATTAATGATAATGTGGTAGTAAGTGTAGTAGTTAGTCATATAATTAGAGAATCACAATATTATATTGGTATTGCTAAGGCCTATCTTACTTATGTAAATTATAGATAAACTAGCTTTAAAAGGACTCATAATGAGTCCTTTTAAAATTTGTAACAAAAGGCCCATAATAGCAATTATAGCTAATGGGTTTTTATTTTATAAAAATTGACCAGAGTCAAGGTTATATTTTTCTATTCATCTTATAATGTAGTTACAATAAAGAAAATAAAAATATTAGGAGGTAATAATTATGACAAACAAAACATTTAAATTAGAGACATTAACATGTCCAAGTTGTGTAATAAAAATAGAAAAAGGAGTTAAAAGTACATTTGGAGTGGAAAATGTGGAAGTGTTGTTTAATGCAAGTAAAGTAAAAGTAGCATTTGATGAAAATTCAACTGATGAAAATGAAATAAAGAAAGTAATTAAAGATTTAGGATTCGATGTATTAGGAATTAAATAATAGAATATTAGAGAGAAAGGAAGGCTAAGTTATGAAAATTACAAAGAGCCAAAGGGTTTTAATATCTGGGATAGCTATAGTATTATCATTGATTTTAGATAGAATAGTAAACTCATCATTATTACCAGATATTCTAATGATTTTTGCTGCCTTTCTCTCAGGATACCCTATAGCATTAAATGCCATAAGAGCATTGAAATACAAGATTTTGGGAATTGATGCTCTAGTAACTCTTGCAGTTATTGGAGCATTAATAATAGGGGAATACTGGGAGGCTGGAGCGGTTACATTCTTATTTATGTTAGGAAATTATTTAGAATCAAAAACATTAGATAAAACTAGATCAGCAATTAAGTCATTGCTTGATTTAGCACCAAATGTGGCTAAAGTTATAAGAAATGGAGAAGAAATAGAGATAGATCCTAATGAAGTTATGGAAAAAGATATAGTAATAGTTCGTTCTGGAGAAAAGATTCCAGTAGATGGAGTAGTTATAGAGGGAAACTCTCATGTAAATCAAGCTTCTATAACAGGAGAATCAATGCCTGTAAATAAGAAAAAGGAAGATGAGGCATATTCAGGAACAATTATAGAATCAGGATACTTAAAGATAGAAGCACAAAAAGTTGGTGATGATACAACTTTTGCAAGAATTTTAGAAATGGTAGAGGAAGCACAAGATAAAAAAGCAAAAACACAGAAGTTTCTAGAGGTATTTTCTAGATACTATACACCAGCTATAATGATATTAGCAATAATAGTTTATATAATAACAAAGGATATAAGATTATCACTAACGCTTCTAGTAATAGCTTGTCCAGGAGCCCTAGTAATATCCACACCAATATCAATAGTAGCAGGAATAGGTAATGGAGCTAAGAATGGAATATTAATAAAAGGTGGAGAAATAATAGAGAAACTAGGGAAGACAAAGGTTATAGCCTTTGATAAAACTGGAACTCTGACAGAGGGAAAGCCTAAGGTGATAAAGATTAAATCCTTTGGAATTAGTGAAAAAGAATTACTAAAATTAGCAGCAAAAGGGGAAATATATTCAGAACATCCTCTTGGAAAGTCAATAATACAAAAATATGATGAAATAATAGGTGGAAATCTTACGGCTCCTGAAGATACTGATATAATAACTGGTCATGGATTAAAGGCTAAAATAGAGGGTAAAGAGGTACTGATTGGAAATAGAAAATTAATAGAACTAAATGGAATAAATATATCAGAAGATATAGAAAATTATATTATAGAAGAGGAAGAAAAGGGACAAACTGCAGTAATAATAGGAGATAAGGAAAATATACTAGGAGTTATATCCATAGCTGATACTATAAAAGAAGGGGCTAAGGATCTAATAGATAAACTTAAGAAACAAGGTATTAAAAATTTAATTATGCTAACAGGTGATAATGAAAGAGTAGCCAATTGGGTAGCAAATAAATTAGGTTTAGATGGCTATTATGCTGAATTACTTCCAGAGGATAAAGTAAAAATATTAAAAGACTTACAAGTAGAATCTGGAATTACAGTAATGGTAGGAGATGGAGTAAATGATGCTCCAGCATTGGCATCAGCAGATTTAGGAATAGCTGTAGGAGGAGTAGGAAAAGATGTTGCTATGGAGACAGCAGATGTAGTTTTAATGGCAGATAAGTTAGACAAATTATCCTATGCTTTAGGACTAAGTAAATCAACTGTAAAGAATATAAAACAAAATATCTATTTTTCAATAGCAGTAGTAACATTATTATTAATAGGAGTATTAGTAGGGACAGTATTCCTATCTTTTGGAATGTTAGTTCATGAGTTAAGTGTATTACTAGTAATAATAAATGCAATTAGACTATTAAAATATAGAGAAAAATAAAGGGGAGATTAAATGGAAAAGATTCATCAGGAAGAAAGTAATTGTATAGATAAAGTACCTATATTCAATAATCTAACCTATGATGAGATGTCTGAAATAGCTATGATAACCAGTCATAGGGAATATCAAAAATATGAAACCATATATTTAGCAGGTGAAGAGTCTCAAAGACTCTATGTTGTAAATAGTGGTAAAGTAAAGATTACTAGAATATCTGAATCAGGTAAGGAACAGATAATTAGAGTTTTAGAACCAGGAGATTTTATGGGAGAACTTTCTTTATTCGTTCCTTCTCCCTTAGAAAGTAATGCAGAAACATTAGAAAAGACCAGTGTATGTATTATAGAAGGGAATAAATTAAATCAAATAATAAAAAAACATCCTGATATAGCTATAAAAATACTAGAAGAGATAAGTACAAGACTTAATGATGCAGAAAATTTAATAGAATCTCTAGGACTACAAGATGTAGAACAAAGGGTAGCCAATATTTTATTAGAGTTATCAGAAGGTAACAATAAAATAAACTTAAAAATAACTAAAAGGGACTTAGCATCTTATATAGGAGTCAGTAGAGAAACACTGAGTAGAAGACTTACAGATCTTCAAAACAAAGGGATAATAGAACAAGAAGGACAGAGGAAGATTTGCATATTGCATAGAGAAAAATTAGAAGATATAGCAAAATTAAAATCATAGAAATAGATAGAAAATCAGATAAAACATTATATTAATTATAACTATTCTCTATTTTACTATTTTAATTATAAAGAGTTATGCAAAAATCTATCAATGAGTGTAGTATACCAAATGAAAGCATATATATAGTGTGATTACAGAATTATAGGATTATTAGGTATAGAAGCTAGTTCTATCTGCGATACTCCGGAAGGATATATAGAAGGTAAGGATAAAGAAATGGTAAAAAAATTTTATGAATTTATAAACAGTAAATAAGATAGTTCATATATATTGACTTATTCCCAAAAATATGATAAAAATAATTATAGATTAGCACTCTTCATATGAGAGTGCTAATCTATAATTATATATAAATTTCATCAACGGAAGGGAGATTATTATGGAAAAAAGAGAATTTAAGGCAGAATCTAAAAGATTATTAGATTTAATGATTAACTCAATTTATACTCATAAGGAAATTTTTTTAAGAGAACTTATTTCTAATTCTAGTGATGCTATAGATAAAATCTATTATAAAGCATTAACTGACGATAATATAAAATTTAATCAAGAAGATTATTATATTAAAATCAATCCAGATAAGGAAAATAGAACATTAACTGTATATGATACTGGAATAGGTATGACTAAAGAAGAATTAGAAGATAATTTAGGTACTATTGCTAGAAGTGGTTCTTTTGATTTCAAAAAAATGAATCAACTAAAAGATGGCTATGATATAATTGGACAATTTGGGGTAGGTTTTTACTCAGCTTTTATGGTAGCTGATACTATTACTGTGATAACTAAAGCATTAGGTAGTGATACAGGGTATAAATGGGTTTCTAAAGGAGCAGAAGGATATACTATAGAACCTTTCGATAAAAAAGAAATAGGAACAGAAATCATAATAAAATTAAAAGAAAATACTGAAGATGAAAATTATGATGAGTATTTAGAAGAATATAAAATCCAAAATATAATTAAAAAGTATTCTGATTTTGTAAGATATCCTATAAAAATGGATGTAACTAAATATAAACAAAAAGAAGATGATAAAGAAGAATCTGAAGAATACACAGAAGAAGAAACTATAAATAGTATGGTTCCAATATGGAAAAAGAACAAAAGTCAGCTTACAGATGAAGATTATGAAAAATTCTATAAAGATAAACATTACGGATTTGATAAACCAGTTAAACATATTCATATTAAAGTTGAAGGTACTATAAGATATAATGCAATATTATATATACCAGAAAATATACCTTTTGATTATTATACTAAAGAATATGAAAAAGGTTTAGAGCTATATTCTAATGGTGTATTAATCATGGATAAGTGTAGTGAATTATTACCTGATTATTTTAGTTTTGTTAAAGGAATGGTAGATTCAGAAGATTTATCTTTAAATATTTCTCGTGAAATGCTTCAACATGATAGACAACTTAAATTTATAGCTAAAAATCTTAAAAAGAAAATAAAATCTGAGCTTTTAAAACTATTAAATAATGATAGAGAAAAATATGAAAAATTCTATAATTCTTTTGGTAGACAGTTGAAATATGGAGTATACAGTGACTTTGGTCAGAATAAAGAATTGTTACAAGATTTATTAATGTTCCATTCTTCAAAAGAGAAAAAATTAGTAACTTTAGATGAATATGTTGAGAGAATGCCAGAAGGTCAAAAATATATTTATTATGCTACAGGTGATTCTGTAGAAAAAATAGAAAAATTACCTCAAACTGAATTAGTATTAGATAAAGGATATGAAATATTATACTTTATTGAAGATGTAGATGAATTTGCTATAAAAATGATAATGAATTATAAAGAAAAAGAATTCAAATCTGTATCTAGTGGTGATTTAGGAATAGAAACAGAAGAAGATAAAAATAAAGATAATTCTAAAGAAGAAAATAATAAATTATTTGAAGATATGAAAAAAGTATTATCAGATAAAGTAAAAGAAGTTAGAGCATCAAAGAGACTTAAGAATCATCCAGTATGTCTTGCAAATGAAGGTGAAGTTTCAATAGAGATGGAAAAAGTATTGAAATCAATGCCTAACAATCAAAATATAGAAGCTGATAAAATTTTAGAAATTAATACTAATCATAATGTATTTAAAGCATTAAAAAATGCATATGAAAATGGTAATAAAGAAAAATTAGACCTTTATACAAATTTATTATATAATCAAGCACTTTTAATTGAAGGTTTACCTATAGAGGATCCAGTAGAATTTTCTAACAACATGAGTAAAGTAATGAGCTAATTTACTATTTAATTGGGGGAGTTTTATGTTTAAATGGAAAGAGAATTTTAGTTGTAATATAGAAGAAATAGATAAACAACATCAAAAATTATTTCAAATAGGAAATGATATATATAAACTGGTAACTTCTAAGGATGATAGAGATCATTATGATGAAATAATGGCTATAATTAGAGAATTAGAAGAATATACTGTTTATCATTTTAACTATGAAGAAGAACTTATGTCTAAATATGGATATAATGAATTAGAAGAGCATAAAAATCAACATACTTTATTTGTTGATAAAATAAAAGAAATACAAACTGAAGATATTGATTTAAGACAAAAAAAGGTTGCAATGGATACATTAATGTTTGTAGCTGATTGGATAGAAAATCATATATTAAAATCAGATCACAAATATAATGAATTTTTAAATGACAAAGGTGTATATTAACAATAAGCTAATAAAGAAAGGTTCTTACATAAGGACCTTTCTTTATTTAATATATTATTTTATTAAAATATATTTAAAATGGGTAAATAATATTTGTCACTAAAAATAAAGGCGGGATATTATGAAGAAAAAGTACGATGCGGAAGAGCTATACAGATTAACTGTAAACAATATGGAAGAAAGAGGAGTTAATATAAAAGATATAGCAGAATTAGCTATGTTTCTACAAAAGAAATATAAAAAGGATTTAACTCTTGAATATTGTATAGAAAATGTTGAAAGAGTATTACGCAAAAGAGAAGTTATGCATGCAATACTTACAGGATTAGCATTAGATGAGTTAGCAGAAAAGAAGCAACTACCATATCCACTTCAAGAAATTATAGAGACTGATGAAGGACTATATGGAATAGATGAAATAATACCTTTATCTATAGTAAATATATATGGAACTATTGGATTAACAAATTATGGATATTTAGACAAAGAAAAAGTAGGTATTATAAAAGAACTAGATAATAAAGAAAAACATAGTGAAAGAGTTCATACATTTATGGATGATTTAGTTTCAGCTGTTGCTGCAGCTGCAGCAAGTAGAATAGCTCATTCAACTGAATAATATAATTAAAGACTATTTAAAAATATTTTTAAATAGTCTTTAATTATATTATTTTTTATTTGACAATGATTATCATTTTCTATACAATTATATAAGACAAAATATTGGAGGAGGAGTAAATAATGAAGAAATATACATATGTAGGGGTAGCTTTGTTAATTTTTAGTTTAATTTTATCAGGATGTTCAAATGGAAGTTCTACTCAAGATGATAAAACTAAAGAGAAAGAAAATGATACAAGAGTTGTATCAACAACTATGGGAGATGTAGAAATACCTTCAGATCCTAAGAGAGTAGTAATTGATTATTTTATGGGGGATGCTCTAGCATTAGATGTAAAGCCAGTAGGGACAACTTATATTTATGAAGGTGCATACTTTGAAGAAGAGTTAAAAGGAATCCCTTCAATTAATGGTGACGATTCTTACGGTGAATATTCAATGGAGAAAATAGCTAGTTTAGAACCAGATTTAATTATTACAGCTTTTCAAACTGACTATGACAAACTTTCTAAAATTGCACCAACCATATTTGTAGATTATACAAATATTACTACAGAACAAAGACTTAATTTGATTGGTAAAGCATTAGGTAAAGAGGATAAAGTAGAAGCTGTTTTAGAAGATTTCAATAATACAGTAGAAGAATCTAAATCAACATTAGAAGAAGCAGGAATATTAAATAAAACTATATCTCTTTTTGAAACAAGTCAAAAACAAGTTTTTGTATATGGAAATAAACAAGGTCGTGGAGGAGAAGTACTGTATGATCTTTTAGGAATGAAAGGACCTGAAAAAGTTGAAGAAGAAATAATTAATGGTGAACAGTGGCGTTCAATTTCTTTTGAAGTGCTAGATCAATATTCAGGAGATTATATTATGATTGGTGGATGGGAAGAAGATCCTATAGAAACTGTAGGAAATAATCCGGTTTGGAAAAATACCAAAGCTGTAAAAAATGAAAATGTAATAGAATATAATTCTAAAGCTTTTATATATCAAGATATTTTTTCAACTAAAGCACAACTTAATGAAATTGTAAATGGACTTATAGAAAAATCAAAATAAAATAGCAAGTAAACTTTTAAAATGATATTGCTATTTTAAAGAAAGGCATATGTAATTATGATAAATAAGTATTTTAAAAATCAAAAAAATAATTCATATAATTTTATTATTTATATGGTTATAGGATTTGCTCTTTTATTTTTAGGTATTTTATTATCAATAGCTATAGGAGCAGCCAGTATAAAATTTTCTGATGTGATAAGTGCGATTTTTGAATTTGATTCCAGTGTTATAGCTCATCAAACAATTAGAGAAATTAGAGTTCCACGTACTATTGCAAATATTTTAGTTGGAGCTGGATTTGCTATTGCAGGTTCTATTATGCAAGGTGTTACTAGAAATCCATTAGCAGACTCTGGCTTGCTAGGAATTAATTCTGGGGCAGGACTTGCTTTAGCCATATCTTTTTCATTTTTTCCGGATATGTCATATACAAAAATTATATTATTTTCATTTTTAGGAGCTAGTATTGGTGTAGGAATAACTTATTATATATCAAGTAGTGATAATTCGGATATAAGACCTGATAGACTTATTCTTGCAGGTACAACTGTATCTTTATTATTTCTTGCATTAAGTCAATTTGTTGCAATAACTGGGAATGTAGGACAACAGATTACATATTGGAATGTAGGTGGTGTAGCTAATGTTGGATTTCAAGAATTGAAATTTGTTACTCCATGGTTCTTAATTGCTACTGTAGCTTCTATAATTATATCTCCATCAGTTACAATTCTAAATTTAGGAGAAGACTTAGCAAAAGGACTTGGACAAAGAACTAAATTGATTAAAATAATTTCAATAATATTAGTTTTGATATTGTCATCTATAGCTGTAACTTTAGTTGGCCCAGTGGGATTTGTAGGTTTAATCATTCCCCATATAGTAAGATTTTTTGTAGGAGATGATTATAGATTTGTTATACCTACTTCAGGATTATTTGGAGCTATATTTATGTTGTTTGCCGATGTATTTGGACGCGTAATAAATGCTCCCTATGAAACACCACTTGGTATTATATTTGCAATTATAGGTGTACCTTTCTTTTTATATATTTCTAGAAAAGAAAGGATGGGTTTTTAATGATTAGAGATATTGGATTTAAAGTTATACTTATATATACTATATTAATTTTATTATTGTTATCAGTTGGTTTTTTTAGTATAAATTCTGGTGTAATTGATATGAGTGTTATAGATATATTTAGAACTTTAATGGGTAATGGTACTTATCAACAAAATTTAGTTTTATTCCAATTGAGATTACCAAGAATTATTATTTCAGTACTTATAGGAATAGGAATGGCAACTGCTGGAGCTACATTACAAGGATTGACAGGTAATGATTTAGCAGATCCAGGGATATTAGGAATTAGTTCTGGTGCAGGATTTTTTGTATTAATTTATATAGCAATTTTTTCAACAATGGGCATATCTACAATAATACTACCTATATTAGCTTTTACTGGTGGATTATGTGCTGCAATTATTATTTATATTTTAACGTATAAAAGACAGGAAAGAATTTCTGCTACTCGTCTTTTATTGACTGGTATAGCAGTTAATACAGCAATAAATGCAGCTACATTATTCATTACGTTATCACTGAATAGACAACAGTTTCAGTTTACTCAACTTTGGACAGCAGGAAGTATATGGGGAGATGAATGGAAATATGTTTTAGTACTACTTCCTATAGTTATAGTTTTATTTATAATGATATATTATAAGTCCAATGTTCTTAATATATTAAATACAGGGCAAGAAACTGCAATAGGATTAGGATTAAATGTTAACAGAGAATTTATTATATTATCAATTTTAGCCGTGGGTTTAGCCAGTGCAAGTGTAGCAGTAGGAGGATCAATTTTATTTGTAGGGTTAATAGCTCCCCATTTATCTAGAAAATTAGTAGGTCCAAATCATAAGATATTTTTACCTGCATCTGCATTATTAGGTGGGTTATTACTATTAGGTGCTGATACAATAGGACGTATGATATTACCTTCTACAGAAATACCTGCAGGAATTATAGTGTCTATAATTGGAACACCATATTTTCTTTACCTAGTAAAAAGTTCTAAATAAATTTGTCAAAGGAAGGTTATATATAATGAATGAAAAAAGTTTAGCAACAAGAGATTTATCTATTGCATATGGAGAAAAAGTTATTGTAGATGATCTTAATATAGAAATCCCTAAAGGAAAAATAACTACTATAATAGGTCCTAATGGATGTGGTAAATCTACTACTCTTAAGTCAATCTCAAGAATTTTAAAGCCTAAAAATGGGAGTATATATATTTCAGGTAAAGAAATTGACCAATTCTCAACGAGAGAAATAGCTAAACAAATGGCAATTTTACCTCAAACCCCTAATGCACCTGAGAGAGTAACAGTTGAAGAGTTAGTTTCTTATGGTAGATTTCCTCATAAAAAAGGATTTGGAAGATTAAAGGAAGAAGATAAGAGTATAATAACTTGGGCATTAAAGGCTACTAATATGAATGATTATAATGATATGCCTATTGGAAATTTATCTGGAGGACAGAGACAAAGAGTATGGATAGCTATGGCATTAGCTCAGCAAACAGAATTAATACTTTTAGATGAGCCTACAACATATTTAGATTTAGCTCATCAATTAGAAATATTGACTTTACTTCAACATTTAAATGAAAGTGAAAAAAGAACTATTGTTATGGTTCTACATGATTTGAATTTAGCATCAAGGTTTTCAGATTATATTATATCTATGAAAAATGGTAAAGTCATATCTTCTGGTACTCCAAAACAAGTAATGACGAAAAAATATTTGGCAGAAGTTTTTAATATTGATGCAGCAATAGAAATAGATCCTAGAAATGATAAACCTATATGTATAATGTATGATTTAATAGTATAGTATCTTATGTAAAAACCATGACACTTCTATGAGTGCCATGGTTTTTATTTTAGCATTATTTCAAAAATATATTCTTAAGTTTATTTATAGGTTATATATACTAGTTATATTGTTAAAAATTATTTAAGTATAGCTTAAAATATACTTAAAAATGATTGATTTAAAATTTAAATAAGCTTAAATATATTTTACATCTTGTTATATAAGAGTATATAAAAAATATATAATATTATAATTATAAAAAATATAAAAGTTTATATGCTTTTGTTAATTAATTCTAAAAAGAAATCATTATAATATTTTTAAAAAAGATGTAAATACTATATATGAAAATATCAACTGTAAATTAGACATATTTTTAAAAAGAAAAAAGGAGATAATTATGAAAAAGAAAATTATTATAATGATTTTATTGAGTTTTTTATTAACTTCTTTATTAATTTCTTGTACATCTGAAGAAAAACAACAAGAAAATAATTCAGAAGAATCTTCTATATTTGAAAAAACAGATATTGAGAACATAAAGATAACTTCTGACAATTGTGATGTTAAATCTGGGTCAGGAGATAATTTTAAAACTGTTGGAAATTTAAAGAAAGACCAAATAGTAAATGTAACTAAAGAATTAGATGATTGGTATCTTGTTCAATTGGATAATAATGAAGTAGGTGCAGTAAAGAAATCTGATGCAGAACCTGTTGTTGTAGATGAATCTGAGAACAATAATACAGATAAGCAAAACAAAAATAATAAAACAGATAAACAAAATGAAGATAATAAAACAGTTAAGAATGAGGATAGTGCAAAAGAAACAAATAAAACATTATCAAATAGTGAGAATGAAATGGTATCTCTTGTTAATAAAGAAAGAGAAAAAAATAATTTACCAAAATTAAAGGTGGATACTGAAGTAACAAAAGTTGCAAGAGTTAAATCTCAAGATATGGTTGATAATAATTATTTTAGTCATTATTCTCCAAATTACGGTAGTCCTTTTGAGATGATGAAGAGTTTTGGTATTAAATATGTTCATGCAGGTGAAAATTTAGCAGGTAATCAATCTGTAGAAAGTGCACATACAGCTTTAATGAATTCAAGTGGACATAGAAAGAATATATTAAGCCCTGACTTTACCCATATAGGAATTGGTATAAAAGATAGTGATAAATATGGATATGTTTTTACTCAAATGTTTATAAGTAAACCTAAATAAAATATTTATAAAAAAAGTGTTTAAAATTTCAATTGAAATTTTAAACACTTTTTTTCATTTAGAAAACATGATAATATAATAAGTATTATAAAAATAAAGGAAAATTGATATGATTGAAAAAATTAATTTAAACACTTTAATTATTGCTTATATTTTAATATTATCTATTATTTCATTTATATTTATGGGGATAGATAAAAAAAGAGCATTAAATAATAAGTGGAGAATAAAAGAAAGTACATTATTGTTATTATCATTTATAGGAGGAGCTATAGGCACCTTTATTGGTATGAAAGTTTTTAATCATAAAATAAGAAATAAAAAATTTTATTTAGTAGTTCCTATTTTATGTATAATAATTATATCAATGTTAATAATAATTTTGACAAATTAAAATTGCTATTGACATAATTAGATATAAATGATATAGTATTAAATGTCGCTAGAGACGGTGAATAAAAAACTCTTGACATCATTAAAAAAAAATGATATAGTACTAAGAGTCGTCAGGAAAGCTTGTCTTTCTAAAGAGAAAAAAGAATTTAAAAGGAAACAAAAAAAGTTCTTGACAAGCTACTTGAAACCTGATATAGTATTAAGAGTCGCCAGCAAACAGCGACAACAAATTGGTCTTTGAAAACTGAACAGTGTAGATAACAACAACTTATAAGTTGTAAAATTATAAAGCTAAATTAAGCTAACGTTTGATTCAATTTTGGGTCAAAGGAAAACAAACTTTAAATTTTTATTGAGAGTTTGATCCTGGCTCAGGACGAACGCTGGCGGCACGCCTAACACATGCAAGTCGAGCGAGAAAATTAAAATTGATTCTTCGGATGATTTTTTAATCTTTCTAGCGGCGGACGGGTGAGTAACGCGTGGGAAACCTGCCCTATACAGGAGGATAGCCTCGGGAAACCGGGATTAATACTCCATGAAACTCTAGCACCGCATGGTGCATGAGTCAAAACTCCGGTGGTATAGGATGGTCCCGCGTCCCATTAGCTAGTTGGTAAGGTAACTGCTTACCAAGGCAACGATGGGTAGCCGGCCTGAGAGGGTGATCGGCCACACTGGAACTGAGACACGGTCCAGACTCCTACGGGAGGCAGCAGTGGGGAATATTGCACAATGGGGGAAACCCTGATGCAGCGATGCCGCGTGAGCGATGAAGGTCTTCGGATCGTAAAGCTCTGTCCTTAGGGAAGAATTTTGACGGTACCTAAGGAGGAAGCCCCGGCTAACTACGTGCCAGCAGCCGCGGTAATACGTAGGGGGCGAGCGTTGTCCGGAATCACTGGGCGTAAAGGGAGCGTAGGCGGCTTTGTAAGTCAGATGTTAAAGCCATTGGCTTAACCAATGTAAGCATTTGAAACTACAAAGCTTGAGTACAGGAGAGGAGAGTGGAATTCCTAGTGGAGCGGTGAAATGCGTAGATATTAGGAGGAACACCAGTGGCGAAGGCGACTCTCTGGACTGTTACTGACGCTGAGGCTCGAAAGCGTGGGGAGCAAACAGGATTAGATACCCTGGTAGTCCACGCCGTAAACGATGAGTGCTAGGTGTTGGGGCCGACAGGTTTCAGTGCCGCAGTTAACACATTAAGCACTCCGCCTGGGGAGTACGATCGCAAGATTAAAACTCAAAGGAATTGACGGGGGCCCGCACAAGCAGCGGAGCATGTGGTTTAATTCGAAGCAACGCGAAGAACCTTACCAGGACTTGACATCCCACAGACAGCCTTAGAGATAAGGCCTTCCCTTCGGGGACTGTGGTGACAGGTGGTGCATGGTTGTCGTCAGCTCGTGTCGTGAGATGTTGGGTTAAGTCCCGCAACGAGCGCAACCCTTGCCTTTAGTTGCCAGCAGGTTATGCTGGGCACTCTAGAGGGACTGCCGGTGACAAACCGGAGGAAGGTGGGGATGACGTCAAATCATCATGCCCCTTATGTCCTGGGCTACACACGTGCTACAATGGTCGGTACAACGGGTAGCCAACCCGCAAGGGGGAGCTAATCCCA
The DNA here is from genome assembly GCF_900626135.1 of Senegalia massiliensis. Classification (NCBI taxonomy): domain Bacteria; kingdom Bacillati; phylum Bacillota; class Clostridia; order Eubacteriales; family Clostridiaceae; genus Senegalia; species Senegalia massiliensis. The sequence goes on along the minus strand of NZ_LR130786.1, from coordinate 652,534 downwards.
ATAAGCCGATCCCAGTTCGGATTGTGGGCTGCAACTCGCCCACATGAAGTTGGAGTTGCTAGTAATCGCGGATCAGAATGTCGCGGTGAATGCGTTCCCGGGCCTTGTACACACCGCCCGTCACACCATGGGAGTTGGTAATACCCGAAGCCACCGAGCTAACCCTCGGGATGCAGGTGTCGAAGGTAGGATCAATGACTGGGGTGAAGTCGTAACAAGGTAGCCGTATCGGAAGGTGCGGCTGGATCACCTCCTTTCTAAGGAGTAATTTCTACACTGTTCATTTTTGAGAGACTAATTAATTTTAGTTTACTCTTTTATGG
>NZ_LR130785.1:1812022-1951568 GCF_900626135.1 Senegalia massiliensis | reverse complement strand
GCTCATAACCGGTAGGTCCGGGGTTCGAATCCCTGAAGGCCCACCACTTGCCCAGATAGCTCAGTCGGTAGAGCAGAGGACTGAAAATCCTCGTGTCGGTGGTTCGATTCCGCCTCTGGGCACCACTAAAAAAGCTTCTAAACTTAAAGTTTAGAAGCTTTTTTAATATACAATTATCTAGTGAGTTTATTTAGTATTTCATTCATAATTGATTGAAATAGTATCGTTAGATTTTCATAAATAAATTTTTTATCATCTTTTATAATTATTAAATTAGAAGGTAAGTTATATTTTGTCTGATCTTTTAAATTTAGTGATAAATCACATTTATTTTGATCTAAATAATAACAATACTTACCTGTAGATAATTTTCCTTTCTTTAGAGATATGTTTAAAGAAAACAAACCATTCTTAGCTTTCCATCTAAAATTATAGTTGTCTCTATAATATATTTGATCATTTAAATTTAAATAGTTAGAGTTACCATATATGCTTAGTATTTCTTCATTTAAATCAATATTTCTTATATCTGTATTAAATTTAACTTTATTATTTCCAAAAGTAAAAATAAAACTAACATTAGATTTTATTTTTATTAAATCATATATTTCTAGTATTTTTGGTAAATAGTAAATATCATCATGATTATGGCCTAAAATAATATTTTTTATTTTTTCATCTTTATTTTTCATATAATCATAATATAAATCTATACTATCTTTTCCAGAAATCATATCGTTTCTTTCTATCCCTAATTTATTTTCAATAGTTTTTAATTTACAGTTTTCTAATTCTAATATATTTTTATTTTTTCTTGCAATTTTCAACAAATCAATATTATTATTTTTATTTATATTATAATCTATTGAATTAGTTTTGATTCTACTATTTAAAAAAGGAATATCAAATGTATCTCCGTTAAACGAAATTAAATATTTGAATTTTGAAATAAAAGCAATAAATTTTATTAGCATTTCTTTTTCCTCATATGGGTTTTCTGAAAAGAATTGAATTATTTTACTTCCTTTATAAGTTGGATAGAGTATTCCTATTAACATAACTTTATTTTTATATCTATTAAAACCTGTAGTTTCTATATCAAAAAAACAATAACTATTATTTTTAATTTTATTTTTGATTTCTTCAGGTAAAGCTATAATTTCTTTTGATTCATATGTGATTATTTCCATTATAATACCTCCAAATTCTATCAACTTACATTATAAATCATTTAATCTATATAGTAAAATTATTTAATTAATAAATATAATATAAATAATGAAATTTTAAATAATAAATGATAATATAAATATAGAGGTGGATAAAATGGACAAAAATGAACTGATAAATAATATTAAAGTTTCATCAAAAAATCAAAATAATGTTATCATGAAATTATCTATTTTGGAAATATTTTTTAGAGAAAAAAGCATTATAAAAAATGAAGAAAAAATAAGAGATATTATATCTAATTTAGAAAACCAAAATACAAAAATTCTTGATTTAAAAACTGAAATATTTAACAATATAATTAATATAAAAGATGACTTTTCAAATATAAGTGAAAAAAATATAAGTTATTATATTAATATAAGAAATAACATTCATAAAACATTAATGGATTTATCAAGATATCTTACAGAAATATCTTATTATAATAATATATATTATGATTTATTATCAAGAAAGCAGTTTGATAAAAACATACCTATAGCTTTTGAAGATTTTTACAAAAAAATATATGATTATTTAATGATAGATAAGATGACTATAAATCAAAAAATAGCTGAAGTTATTTGGGTTATACCAATGAAAATAACTAAACAAAAATATTATTCAATATTGTCAAATTCATTTAAGAAAAGTTTTAAGAATTTAAATAAAGAAAAGTGTGAAATTTTATTTAAAAGATATAAAAGTATTTTTAATGGAACACTTGAATGGGAATATGTTAATGCATTCGATAAATATTTTAGAATTACTCAAAATTATAAAGAAGTTGATTATAAAAACATTACTGAAGAAGAATTGGACAAAAATTTTATAGATTCTAAAAATATAATAAGAGAAATTGAAGATTTATTAGAGTTTCTTAGAGAATTAGGTTTAATAATAAATAAATTTATTATTGTTAATATAATAATTGATGAAATGGATAAAGAAGATAAAAAGAAAGTAGAAATATTTTTACAAGATCTAACAAAATATGACTATAAAATGTTGTTAAATAAATCAAATGAGATTGAACGTGATTTAATGAAAGCAACTAAAGCATATCAAGAAGATACAAAAAACATAATAAATAATAATATAGAAATAGATAAAAATTTAAAAAATATATATTCTAAAACTGAAAAGATATTATCTTATTTAAATGATTACTATATTGAAAGTGAAGAATTATTGATTAAAAATGATGAATTAATAGAACAAAATTATTTAGATAAATTAATTGATAATTTTATAGAGTTTATTGAAAGAAATATAAAAAATATGGATAATCCAAACAGAAAGATTAGAATGAAAAAAATACTTACATTATTAGAAGTTCCATTTAATACTCCTGATGATTTTTTTGATTATTTAAAAAGTAGTATAGAATTTAATAATGATAGAAAAGAGATTCAATATATTATGAATGAAGTTTATAATATATTAAAGCATAAAAAAAGTTCTCATTAATGAGAACTTTTTTTATGCTTTAATTAGAATAATAATTCGAAATTTGTCCATAATAATGAGTGGATTGGAGGTTAAATATGATAAAAATAGGAATACCACGTGGAATGAATTATTTTGATTTTTTTCCCTTGTGGAATGAATTTTTTACTCAACTTGGAGCAGAAGTTATAGTATCAAAAAAGACAAATAAAGACATTTTAAATATGGGAGCATTAAACTCAATAGATGATGCTTGTTTGCCAGTAAAGATATTTCATGGTCATGTATATAGTATAAAAGATGATGTAGATTATTTATTTATACCTAGGATAATAAGTGTTCAAAAAAGTGAATACGAATGTCCTAAAATATTAGGATTACCTGCCATGGTGAAAAATACAATTCCAGATTTACCAGAAATAATAGATGTAGAAATTAATCTTAGAAAAAGAAAGATGTACCTTTTAAAAGAAGTCTATAGAGCGGGATCTAAAGTAACAAATAATTATATGAAAATACGAAATGCATATATAAGATCTCAAGAAAAACATAATGATTATAAAATATTATTAAATAATGGATTAAATCCAAATAGTATTATTGAAAAAAATAGTAATAAAAAATTAGAATATAAAAATAAAAACTTAAATATTTTATTAATTGGTCATCATTATAATTTATATGATGATTATATTAATATGGATATATTTACTAAATTAAATAATATGGATGTAAATATAATTACTCCTAATATGGTACAAGAAAAAGAAATTGAATTTTATATTTCAAAAATACCAAAGAGAATGTTTTGGACATCAGGAAAGAAAATTGTTGGAGCATCAATGTATATGATTAATGAAAGAAATATTGATGGAATTATCTTTGTTTCTTCTTTTGGATGTGGTCTAGATTCAATATTAATTGATATGGTAGAAAGAGAATCAAAAATAAAAAATATACCATTTAATTTAATTACTTTAGATGAACATTCAGGTGAAGTAGGAGTAAATACTAGAATAGAAGCTTTTATAGATATGATTAAATGGAGGGCAAATGATGAAGATTACTTTTCCACATATGGGTAATGTATATATTGCTGCTAAAGGATTATTGGAGGATTTAGATAGAGACGTAATATTACCACCTCCAATAACAAAAAAAACATTAGAATTAGGGATTAAACATTCTCCAGAATCTATATGTATGCCATTAAAAATAAATATAGGAAATTATATAGAAAGTATAGAAAAAGGAGCAGATACTATAATAATAACTGGAAGTTGTGGACCTTGCAGATTTGGATTTTATGCTGATATGGAGAGAAAGATATTAAGAGACTTAGGATATAACATTAATTTTATTAGTCTGGACCCTCCAGAAGGACAATTTAAAAATTTAGTAGATGAAATAATAAAAGTAGCTGGTACAAATAATATTTTTAAAATTGTAAAAGCAATTATAAATGCTAAGAAAACATTGTATTTATCTGATAATTTGTTAAATTATTCAAATTATAAAAGAGCTGTAGTTCATGAGAAGTATAAAGTTGATAATATAATGGATTATTTTTATTCTACTATTGAGGATGTTAAAGGTACATACGGTATAAGAAAACTTATAGATACAAGTTTTGATAGATTAAATAATTTAAAAGAATATAAAGAAAGTAATCAAATTAGAATAGGTATTATTGGTGAAATATATACTATAATTGAACCTTATGCAAACTTAGAAATTGAAAAAAAATTAGGTCATATGGGGATAATAGTAGACAAATCTTTAACTCCAAGTAAATGGGTATCACATCATCTAGGACTTGGAAACTTAGGTATAAGTAGTGAAAAAATAAAATGGAATAAAGCAAAACCTTATTTACCTACTTTAGTAGGGGGCCATGGAAGGGAAACAGTAGGTAGTGCAATTATATACGCAGAAGAGAATTATGATGGGTTAATTCAAATTCTTCCCTTTAATTGTATGCCAGAAATAGTAGCAGAGAGTATAATGCCAACTATTAAAAAAGATTATGATATCCCAATAATGACTTTAATAGTTGATGAACTTACTGGAGAAGCAGGATATCAAACAAGAATAGAAGCATTTATTGATTTAGTAAAAAAGAGAAAGGAGCAAGAAAATGAACAAATTATTCTTGGGAGTTGATGTAGGCTCTGTAAGTACAAATGTAGTTTTGTTAGATGATAATAATAATATAATAGAAAAAAACTACGTTAGAACTAAAGGAAACCCTATAAAGGTAATTACAGAGTTAATGAAGAAAATAGGAGAAAACTATAGTGATAATGATATTAAAGGTGTAGGTACTACAGGAAGTGGAAGGAATTTAGCAAATATAATTTTAGGTGCTGATATAGTAAAAAATGAAATAACTTCTCATGCTATAGCAGCTATAAACTTTATACCTGATGTTAAAACTATTTTAGAAATTGGAGGACAGGATTCTAAGATTATACTAATTGATAATGGTATTGTTACAGATTTTGCTATGAATACAATATGTGCTGCAGGAACTGGATCATTTTTAGATAGACAGGCTCAACGACTAAATATTGACATAAAAGATTTTGGTGATATAGCTATAAAATCTAATAATCCTGTTAGAATTGCAGGAAGATGTGCAGTATTTGCAGAGTCAGATATGATTCATAAACAGCAATTAGGACATAATTATGAAGATATTTTAAATGGATTATGTGAAGCATTAGTAAGAAACTATATAAACAATTTAGCAAAAGGAAAAAAGATAGAAGGACCGATAGTATTCCAAGGAGGTGTAGCTGCTAATAAAGGTATTATCAAAGCTTTTAAAAAGCATTTAAATAAGGAGATATTTGTTCCAGAACATCATGATTGTATGGGAGCTATTGGTGCAGCTATACTTGCAAAGGATAAAGTTAAAAAAACAAATGGAACAAAGTTTAGAGGGATTGATAAAGTAAAATTAAAATATAGTGTAAGAGGATTTGAATGTAAGGATTGTCCTAATATGTGTGAAGTAGTAGAGATTGTTTCAAATGATAAAATATTAGCTAGATGGCAAGATAAATGTGGTAAATACTCAAATATGAATAGTCAAAATGAAAAATTAGCATAGAGTATAAAATAATTAAAGCTAGAACTGATAATCAGTTCTAGCTTTAATTATTTTAATTAATCTTCTATATCTTCACTTACTGCACAATGATGATGATCTTTTTTATTAGTTTCATCTATTTGATTAGGGAATAATGATGGGAAAGTTTCACATATCGGTGCAATCTCTGCTGCTAATTGAGGGAAACCAGTTGATAATACACATAATTGTACTGGAACGATTATTTTCTTTTCACAAGTGACACATAATGAAATTAGTAAGTTTCCTCTAACTGCACCATTAGGATTCACATTTAAGTCCCTAGTTATGCTCTGAGTAGCAAGTCTTGTTTCACAAGACAAGTTACAGAATTCAGTAAATCTTGGCAAGAAAGCTCCATCAAATACTGAAGGTAAACATAATTCAAAGAAATTTGTTAAAGTAAGTGGGTCTAATGATACATTAGCTGTTAAAGTAGTTTTGTTTCTATCTCCACAATCATCTGCATATATTATATCAATTTCTACGATTACATTACCAGTTATATCAATATTTTGAGTACCAAATATTGGAGTACCTTTGTTTTCTTTATCACAATCTGAAGTATCTGCATATATTAATTTTTGACTTTTCTTACCATCTGGGCCTGTTACTAAAACATCACATTCGCCATCTTTTACAAAACTTGCACCTGATATCTCTGTAGTAGGTGTAAGTTTTAAATTCTCAGGACATTTTATATCTTCTGGATTGAAGAATTTTCTACATCTAATGTCAAGAACTCTCAGAATTCTAGATCCTGCTGGTAAATTTGGTCTAAATCTCTGTCTTGCTACTGTGCGTAACCCTTGTAAATTAAATAGAGCAGCATCATATACCTTTTGAACATATATTGGTTCTGATACTACATTTTTTAAAGAACCGTCAAATTTACAACCTGTTGTAGCTTCACAGCATTGTTCTGGTTGTGTTAAATCTAGAAGATCATTATTATTTTTTCGTTTCATTATTTTTCCTCCCTAAAACATATTGGAATTATACTTCCTACTTTCAATATATTCTAAAACTAATAAACTGTTACAATTATTATAAAAGTAATATTTTTATAATGACTTAAATAGAATTATATAAATAAGTTTTATAGTTAATAGAAAGGAGGTACTTATGTCTTTACTTAAAAATTCATCATATTTATTAACTGATTCTTTTGGTAATATATATAATTTATTGCATAAAGATGAAGATATTAACTTTATAACATATGACAAAATATTATCAAAAAATAAAAAAGAAGTTTTAGTTAAAAATTGTAATGAACATTTTTATTCTTTTATAGATCGTAAGAATAATATAAATGTTTTTTATCAAGAAAACAAAAATAATAATATTTATTTTTCAACTTATTTAAGTGGGAATTGGAATCATAAAATTGTAGTTGAAAATTCAAATAAAATTTATGAGCCACAAATGATAAAATTATATGATAATATTCATATATTCTATTTTCAAAAAAGTGTTCAAAAAAATTATTATGAATTGATGCATTTGGTTGTGTACAATGACAATGTTGTTAAAAATAAATTATTTACTATAGAAACAAATGGCATTTTAAACCCATATAATATAACACTTTACAATCAAGGAGTAATTATATCATATATGAACTTTAAGAATTATTATCATAATATAGAACTAAGATATTTTAATCTAGAGAAAAACCAATTAGGAGATGAAATAGTAATAAATGAAGAAAAATATGAGAAATATTATTTAGATACTTTAGGTATAGATAACTCAAAGTTACTAATGAGTTATTCAGCAAAGCAAGATGAAAATTTTAAAATTATATGTGATTATATAAGTTTAGACCACGAAAAGTCTAAAGTGGAATCAAGGGCTGTTTTATCTAATTTATCAAACTGTATGTACCCAACAATTATTTTAGAAGAGGAAAACATATGGGTTTGTTGGTATGAACTTAAATCAATAATGAGTTCTGTTAAACGAAGAGGTAGCAAAAAATTTGAAGGTCCATATTTATGGAATGATTCTAAAGGAAAAGATTTATTAAGATATGGATATAGCTCTAATTCAAAAAATAATATTTATAAATTAAACTATTCATTTGGCACTATTCCTCCAGAAATTTCTTTTATAGGTTTTGGAGAACTTGAAAATGCTGAAAAAGTACCTTTTAAAAAAAATTCAAAAGGTGGTGATACTATAGAAACTAATAATAAAGATTATATAAAGCCTAAAAAAAAATATAGTTATGATTATGATGATTTAGAGGATCTTAAAATTGAAATAGAAGAAAATAAAAAATTAATAACAAAGATATTACAATCTACAATAAAAGAAAATAATGAATATGAAAAACTAAACAAAAGAATATCTGAGTTAGAAGATAGGATAAAAGATATAGAAGATTTTTTAAGTAGAAGACGAAGAGGTTCAATATTTAGTTCAAGATAGATTTAAATAGGATCATATGATCCTATTTAAATCTATCTTTTTCAAATATATCTTTAATTTTATTAATATCTTTTGTCATACTAAGTGCTAGCATTAATTTTATTCTGGCTTTTTGACCTGGAAGGTTAAATCCAAATATAGCACCAATATCTCTTAACATTTTACCAGCGCCTAAATATCCATAAGTATCTAATACCCTTCCAGTAGGACATCTAGAGACTATAATAACTGGAATATTTTTACTTATAGCTCTTTTTATTCCATCTAACATACTAGGGGGAACATTTCCTCTTCCCATTGCTTCTATAACTAATCCTTTGTAACCAGTATTTATGTAAAATTCAATTATATCAGAATCCATTCCAGCTCCACATTTAATTAATCCTACTTTTGATTCTAATTTATCTATATTTAATATATGATCGTGAGATTTTTTTTCTCTGTAATATAGAACTTCATCATTATCAACTATTCCTAAAGGTCCAAACTCTGGAGATTTAAAAGTATCTAGAGATAAGGTATTTGTTTTTGTAACTTCAGTTGCAGCATTAACTTCATTGTTCATTACGACTAGAACACCTTTACCTTTAGACTCTTCAGAAATTGCTGTACAGATACCAGCTGATAAATTACTTGGCCCATCATAACCAAGTTCAGATCCATTTCTCATAGCTCCTAATACAATAATAGGTTTTTCTGATTTTATATTTAATTCTAAGAAAAATGCAGTTTCTTCTAATGTATCAGTTCCATGTGTAACAATTACACCATCAATATCTTCACGTTTTAATATATTTTTAATAGTATTTGATAGTTCAAGCATTAGATCTGGTGTCATATGTGGCCCTGGCAATTTTGAAAAATTAATTGTTTCAATATCAGCATACTTTTCTATATTTGTAACCATAGACATAATTTCTTGACTGCTTAATGCTGGAATTGCAGCATTAATTCTAGGGTCTACTTTCATAGAAATTGTTCCACCATTAAATATAATAGCAACTTTTTTCATTGTTAAAACCTCCTAACTATAATTATTTTAACAGATAAATTAAATTAAATGTATATAAAATATATTAAAAAAAATTAAGGAAATAAAAAATGACCCAACGGGGGTCATTTTTTATTTCCTTTAACCGTTCAAAAGGGGTATTGGGAATAGAGATTTAATTTGAGGTTACCAGGGGGATAACCAATTAAAATTATAACAAATAACGACAAATTTCGCAAGTACTTTTTATAAAAAAATTATATAATTTTTTATGTTATAATATATTAGCAGAAGATTAATATGGAGGAGATTTTATTGAAAAATTTAGTTTATATAACTATAGAAAATCTAAAAAATAATGGATTTCAAGTAGAATATTTTGATAACATCAATATAGTTAAAAATTATTTGTTAAGTAAAATAGATATAGAAATGGATGTAGGAATCGGGGGTTCAATGACAATATTTGATTCTAAGATACATGAAGAATTAATTAAAAAAGGAAATAAAGTTTATTGGCATTGGTTATGTGATTCTGAAAATAAAAATACTGTCTTACAAAAGGCAAGTAATTCAAATATATATCTTTCTAGCTCTAATGCTATAACAAGTGAAGGAAAATTAATTAATATTGATGGAGTAGGCAACAGAGTAACTTCTATGGTTTATGGACATGATAAGGTATATATATTAGTTGGAGTAAATAAGATTGTAGAAAATAATGAAGAAGCCATAAATAGAATTAAAGAAGTTGCATGTCCAAAGAATGCTGAAAGGTTAAATCTTAATACACCTTGTAGACATACTGGAAAGTGTAATGATTGTAATTCTCTAGATAGGATGTGTAATATTACAGTAACTTTAGAAAAAAAACCAATGAAAACTGATATAGAAATTATAATAATAAATCAAAAATTAGGATATTGATAGAGGTGAAAACATGTTTGTTTATCTAGATAATAGTGCAACAACAAAACCTAGAGATGAAGTAATTGATGAAATGAATATTTTATTAAGAGAAGATTATGGCAATCCATCTTCACTTCATAGAATGGGGCTCAAAGTAGAGAAAAAAATTAAAAGAAGCAGAGATATAATTTCAAAATATTTAAATGTAAAATCAAATGAAATATATTTTACATCAGGAGGTACTGAAAGTAATAATATAGCAATACAAGGTATAATTGAAGCAAATAAAAATAAAGGGAATCATATAATAACTTCTAAAATAGAACACCCTTCAGTATTAAATATTTTAAAAAATTATGAGCAAAAAGGTTTTAATATTACTTACTTAGATGTAGATGAATATGGTATTATAGATTTAAATCAATTTAAAGATGAATTATCTGAGGATACTATACTTGTAAGTCTTATGATGGTTAATAATGAAGTAGGTAGTATACAACCATTGCAAAAGATTAAAGAGATAATTAATAACAATAAATCAAGTGCATATTTTCATGTTGATGGAATTCAAGCTTTAGGTAAAATTGATTTTAATATTAAAAAGATGGGCATAGATAGCTTTTCTTTTAGTGCTCATAAAATACATGGTCCTAAAGGGGTGGGATGTCTCTATATAAGAGATGGATTAAATATTAAATCTATTATTTTTGGAGGAGAACAAGAAAAGGGTATAAGATCTGGTACAGAAAATACCCCAGGAATAATTGGTTTATCAAAAGCTATAGATATATTATATTCTGAAGAGAGTTTTGAAAAAAAATATTTAGATGATTTAAAGAGTTATTTTATTGAGAATGTAAAAGAAAATGTATCAGATATAAAAATAAACACACCATATACAAATAGTGCCCCACATATAGTTAATATTTCATTTATAAATACTAAAGGAGAAGTATTACTTCATTTTTTAGAAAGTGATGATATATATGTATCTACTGGATCAGCCTGTTCATCTAAAGATGATAGAGGAAGCTATGTACTTAAATCTATGGGGTTAAAAAATTTAGAGATTGAATCTGCTATAAGATTTAGTTTTAGTATTTATAACACTAAAGAACAAATAGATTATGCTATTAAAAAAATAAAGTTAAGAGTAGAAGAAATAAGAGATATAATGATGAGGTGAAATTATGAAAAATGTAATAAGTATAAGTGTAGGAGAAGTAGCATTAAAAAAAGGAAAGAGAAATTTTTTCGAAAAGAAATTATTGGGAAAAATTAAAGCAGCAACTAGGGATTTAGGAAGTCCTAATGTATATAGAGAACTTGGAAAGATGTATGTAGAAGTAAATGAAGATAATATTGATAAAGTAATAAATAGAGTTAAAAAGGTATTTGGATTAGTTCATTTAAGTCCAGCATATAAAATAGAAAAAAATTTAGATAGTATAAAAGTTAATTCTCTAAAAGCATTAAAAGAAGCTATGAGAAAACGTAAAATAAGAACATTTAAAGTAGATTGTAAGAGAGCTGATAAAAAATTTCCTGTTAATTCAATGGAAGTCGCTAGAAAAGTAGGAGCATATATATTAGAAAATACTGAGGATTTAAAAGTTGATATTCATAATCCTGATATTTATGTTTATGTAGATATAAGACAAAAAGTTTATATCTATACCGAAAAGATATATGGATATGGTGGATTACCATTAGGGACAAATGGTAAAGGATTATTATTATTATCAGGAGGAATAGATAGTCCAGTAGCAGGATTTATGATTGCAAAAAGAGGAGTATCAATAGAGGCAGTACATTATCATAGCTATCCATTTACAAGTGAAAGAGCTGAAGAAAAGGTAAAAGATTTAGCCAAAATAATTTCTATGTATACAGGAGAAATAAAATTATATAGTGTAAATATATTAAATATACAAAAAGCTATTAATGAGCATTGTCCTTCATCAGAAATAACTATAATATCAAGAAGATTTATGACTAAAATAGCAGAAAGTATAGCAAATAAAAATAATATAGATTGTATTGTTACAGGTGAGAATTTAGGACAGGTAGCAAGTCAAACTATGAAAAGTTTAAATGTAACTAATTCTTCAGTTAACATACCTATATTAAGACCACTTATTGGATTTAATAAGACAGAAATAATTGAAATAGCAAAAGATATAGAGACATTTGAAACATCTATATTACCATTTGAAGACTGTTGTTCTGTATTTTTACCTAAGCATCCAGTAACTAGTCCAGAATTAAAAGATATAGAAGAATCTGAAAAGGCTTTAGATGTAGAAGGATTAATAGAAGATGCAATTAATAAAATGAAAATAACTACAATAAGTATATAAAAAAAGGCTTAATTATTTTAAGCCTTTTTTTTATTAGTATAATAATTGATAAATCCTGCAAGAATAATTAAAGAACCTCCTATTGAACTTAATATTCCAGGAATTTCTGACCAAACAATTATACCAATTATTGTTGAAAATACAATATTAGTATAAGTATATATTGCAAGTTCACCAGCTGGTGCGAATCTATATGCATTTGTCATACAAAATTGAGCTGCAGTTGCAAATGTACCAAGAGCTAAAAAACCTACCATTTGTTTAGCATCAGGTACTACAAATTGTCCATTTAACATAAATGGAATCATGGCTAATGTGGAAATTAGTGTAAAATAAAAGACAATAGTCTCTGAAGAATCAGTGTGTCTTAAATGTCTTATTACAGTATATGCAGAACCTGCAAAAAAAGATGCCGTAATAGCAATTATATATGGGATTAAACTTATGTCAAACTCTGGTTTTATAACAAGTCCAGCACCTAAAATAGCTAGTATTAAAGATAAAATTTGAAGTTTTTTTATTTTTTCACCTAAAAATACTGCTGCAAGTACTAACACAAAGAACGGTGACATTTTATTTAATATAACAGAATCAGCTAAAGGTAGATATGAAAGTGCATAAAAATATCCAGCTACTCCTAAAAGACCAAATATACTTCTTAAAATCAGAAGTTTTTTATTATTACCTACTATAGATTTCTTATTTTTTACAATTAGATATGTAGCTACTATAAGACCTAACAAATTTCTAAAAAATATTTTTTCTGCTACAGGTATGCCATCTAGATATTTAACAGTAGCTGCCATTAAAGCAAAAAATAAAGCAGATAATAAAATTAAAATTATTCCTTTTTTTCTATCGTTCATATTAAAACCTCCTAAAAGCTTACTATAATATTGTACACTAAATATATTATAAGTAAACAGCTTTAATTGAATTTAAATAATGTAATTATAAATTATTATATATTTTAAATAAAAATTATTGACATTAATTGACTTAACAAGTATAATAATTATTGCTTAAGTTTAGTAATTATAAACTTTTAGTTTAATAAAGTTTTCGTTGGAGGTTAATTATATGAATATTGGAAAGAAAATCAAGGAACTTAGAATGAAAAATAACCTAACCCAAGAGGAATTAGCTAATAGATGTGAATTATCAAAAGGTTTTATTTCTCAAATTGAAAGAGATTTAACTTCACCTTCAATTACTACATTTACTGACATATTAGAAAGTTTAGGAACGAATTTAAGGGATTTTTTTACTGAAGTTGAAGATGAAAAAATTGTTTTTTCAAAAGATGATATGTTTATAAGCAAAGATGATGAATATAAATTTGAACTTAAATGGATAATACCAAATGCTCAGAAAAATCAAATGGAGCCAATTTTATTAACCTTAGAAGAAGGTGGAAGATATAAAGATGATCACCCTCATGAAGGTGAAGAATTAGGATATGTATTAAGTGGGAGTATATTTCTTATTCTTGGAGGTAAAAAGTATAGAGCAAAAAAAGGTGAAAGTTTTTATTATAAAGCTAATGTAGATCATTCTATAATAAATGCTGGTAAAAAGAAAGCAAGTATAATTTGGATATCTACTCCACCTAATTTTTAAAAGGAGGTATATTATGGAGAAAAATATTATAAAACTAGAAAATATAATGAAAAGTTATGGAGATACAACAGTGTTGAAAAATGTCGATTTAAAAATTAAAGAAAATGAATTTTTAACACTTTTAGGGCCAAGTGGTTGTGGTAAAACTACTACACTTAGAATAATAGGAGGATTTGAACAACCTAATGAAGGAAATATTTATTTTAATGATAAGAAAATAAATGATGTACCTCCTTATAAAAGACAGATTAATACCGTATTTCAAAAGTATGCACTTTTTCCACATATGAATATTTTTGAAAATATTGCTTTCGGATTAAAAATAAAAAAAATATCTCAAGATCAAATAAAAAAGAAAGTAAGTAAAATGTTATCTTTAGTAGGGCTTGAAGGGTATGAAAATAGAAAAATAAGTTCACTAAGTGGAGGACAACAACAGAGAATAGCTATTGCAAGAGCACTTGTTAATGAACCTAAAGTATTACTATTAGATGAGCCTTTAGGAGCCTTAGATTTAAAACTAAGACAAGAAATGCAATTAGAACTTAAAAACATGCAGAAAGAAGTAGGAATAACTTTTATATATGTTACACATGATCAAGAGGAAGCACTTACTATGTCAGATACTATTATTGTTATGGATAAAGGTAAAATTCAACAAAAAGGAAGTCCAGTTGATATATACAATGAACCTAAAAATAAATTTGTAGCAAAGTTTGTTGGAGAAAGTAATATTATAGAAGGAGAAATGATAAAAGATTATTTAGTGAAATTTGCTGATAATATATTCGATTGTGTAGATAAGGGTTTTAATAATAATGAAAAAGTAGATATAGTTATAAGACCTGAAGACATAAAATTAGTATCTAAAGATAATGCTAAACTTATAGGTACTGTTAAATCAGTAATATTTAAAGGTGTTCACTATGAAATGATAATTAAAGAAAATGAAAGGGAATGGTTAGTACATAGTACATTGAAACAAGATGTGGATACTCAAATTGGAATATATTTTGGACCTGAAGATATACATGTGATGCATAAGGAGGATTAAATTAATGAAAAGAATAGCAGCTTATCCTTATATTTTATGGAGTGTTATTTTTATTGTATTACCATTAATATTAGTATTTTTATATGGCATTACAATTGAAGATTATTCTAGTCCATTAGGATTAAAGTTTTCTTTGGAGAATTTCTATAGATTTTTAGAACCAGTTTATTTAAATGTTTTATGGAGATCAATTTTACTTGCAGTAATTTCTACTATAATTTGTCTTATAATTGGTTATCCTTTTTCTTTTATACTGTCTAAACTTCCTATTAAAAAAAGAAATACCTATATATTATTAGTAATAATACCTATGTGGATGAATTTTTTACTTAGAACTTATGCATGGATGAGTATACTTGGAAAAAAAGGTATTATTAATAATTTATTAAGGAGTATTGGATTACCTGCACTTGATTTATTATATAATGATGGGGCTGTAATACTGGGTATGGTTTATAATTTTTTACCATTTATGATACTTCCAATTTATACAGTTTTGATTAAGATGGACAAAAATGTTTTAGAAGCAGCAGAAGACTTAGGCGCAAATAAAGCTAAAGTGTTTTTAAAAGTGATTTTTCCATTAAGCTTACCTGGAGTTATATCTGGAATAACTATGGTATTTATGCCTGCAGTAAGTACTTTTGTAATATCAAAGCTTTTAGGTGGAGGTCAATATTGGTTAATAGGGAATTTAGTAGAAGAGCAATTTTTAAGAATAAATGACTGGCATTTTGGTTCAACTATAGCATTAGTCCTTATGATAATAATATTATTTGCTATGGCAATTTTAAGCAAGTATGAAGATAAAGAAGAAGGAGGTGCAGGTTTATGGTAGAAAAATATATACAAAAAATTTATATATTTTTAATTTTTCTATTTCTTTATGCACCTATTGTTGTACTAATTATATTTTCATTTAACGATTCTAGATTGCAAGGTACATGGGATGGTTTTACGTTAAATTGGTATAGAGAATTATTCAAAAGTAGAGAAATAATGAAGTCTCTTTATTATACTATTAGTATAGCAATATTTTCATCAATTATATCTACTATAATTGGAACATTATCTGCTATTGGAATTTATAATATGAAAAGTTTTAGGAAAAAAATTATTTTAAATATAAATTATTTACCTGTATTAAATCCAGATATAGTTACAGGTATTGCTCTTATGACTTTATTTATATTTATAAAAATTAGACTTGGGTTTATGACTCTTTTACTTTCACATATAACATTTAGTATACCATATGTAATACTTGCTGTATTACCTAAATTAAAACAATTACCTAAAGATATTTCAGAAGCGGCTATGGATTTAGGAGCTACACATTTTTATGCATTTAGAAAAATAATTCTACCTGAAATATCACCTGGAATAGTAACGGGGGCTCTAATTGCCTTTACACTTTCTATAGATGATTTTGTAATTAGTTTTTTTACAACAGGTTCTGGCATAAGCAATTTGTCAATAACTATATATTCTATGGCTAGGAGAGGAATAGATCCAAAAATAAATGCACTTTCTACATTAATGTTTTTATCTGTATTAATATTAATGTTAATAATAAATAAAAGAACATCAAAAAAAATGAATGAAGAGGTGTAAATATGAAAAAAATATTTATTCTATTATTATTAGTAAGTATCGTTTTTCTAAGTTCATGTGGGGAAGATAAGGAAGAGTTACATGTATATAATTGGGGCGATTATATCGATGAAACAGTTCTTGATGAATTTGAGAAAGAGTATGATGTAAACGTAATATATGAAACTTTCCCTACAAATGAAGAAATGTATGTAAAGATAAAACAGGGTGGAACTAGTTATGATGTAGCTTTTCCATCAGATTATATGATTGAAAAAATGATAAAAGAAGATTTATTATATAAAATTGATATGAATAATATAACTAATTATAAAAATATTGATGATAGGTTTAAAAATTTAGAATTTGATCCTAATAATGAATATTCTGTACCATATATGTGGGGAACAATGGGGATACTATATAATAAAAATATGGTAGAACAAAAAGTAGATAGTTGGGATATTTTATGGAATGGTAAGTATAAAGATGAAATATTGATGATAGATAGCCAAAGAGATTCCTTTGCAGTTGCACTTAAAAAATTAGGTTATTCTTTAAACTCTACTGATGTGCAACAATTAGAAAAAGCAAAGCAAGAATTAATAAAACAAAAGGATTTAGTACTTGCATATGTAGGTGATGAAGGTAAAGATATGATGGTTAGAGAAGAAGCAGCATTATCAGTGCAATGGTCTGGAGATGCTATATATTTGATGGAAGAAAATGAAAACCTTGATTATGTAGTTCCTAAAGAAGGTTCTAACTTATGGTATGACAATATGGTTATACCAAAAACCTCTGAGAATAAGGAATTAGCTGAAAAGTTTATAGACTTTATGACTAGGAAAGACATTGCACTTAAAAATACAGAGTATATAGGATACTCTACTCCTAATAAAGAAGCAAAACAAGAATTACCTCAGGAATTACAAAAGAGTGAAATTGCATATCCAACTGAAGATCAAGTGAAAAATAGTGAAGTGTTTTTAGATCCAGGTGAATTTTTAAAAGTTTATGATAAATTATGGACAGAAGTAAAAGCATCAAAATAAGAGAAGGCAATTGCCTTCTCTTATTTTGATTATCTAAAGTCTGCCATGAATTTTTCTGCATCTTTAGGAGACCATTCTCTATCTACTAAAGGTTTATTATCTCTTATTTGTGGAATTCTATCATTAAATGATGTTGCTTCTTTATTTTGATATATTATTCCGAGAGGAATTCCATCATCTCCCCATTCATTTGCTTTTTTAAATGCTTGATCTTTATCTGTCGGATCATAATTTTCATCAAGTTTATAAACTCTATCTTTATACCATTTAAAAGTATTTACTTTATTAAAAGTAACACAAGGTTGTAATATATCAATAAGAGCATAACCTTTATGTTCCATAGCCTTTTGAATCATTTCTGATAGATGCTTTACATCCCCAGAAAAACTTCTAGCAACAAAAGTTGCTCCCATAGTCATAGCTGTAGCTATAGGATTAAAAGGATCAACCCTAACACCGTCTAATTGCATAGAAGTTACTTGACCTTTAGCAGTAGTAGGAGAACCTTGACCTTTAGTTAAGCCATAAATTTGATTATCATGTACTAAATGAGTTATATCTATATTTCTTCTTATATTATGGATAAAGTGATTTCCACCTTCGCCATAAGTGTCTCCATCTCCTGAAGTAACAACTATTTTAAGATCTTTATTTGCAATGTTAGCACCTAATGCAGGAGGTAATGCTCTACCATGAAGACCATTAAATCCATTTACATTTATATAATGTGGTGTTTTAGCAGCTTGTCCAATACCAGAGCATAAAAGTATTTGATGAGGTTTTAAATTAGCCTCAGAAAAAGCTTTTTTTAACGAGTTTAATATTCCAAAATTACCACAACCAGGACACCATGCATTTTCATCATTTGAGTTAAATAATTTAATATCTGTAGCCATTATAATACCTCCTCTTGTAATCTACTTACAATTTCTTTTCCATATAATTGTCTACCGTCATATTTTAATATACTTTTATTACAATGTATTCCTGTTTCTTGTCTAATAAATTTAGCTAATTGTCCATTAAAGTTTTGCTCTACATTAACTATGTTTTTAGCATTCTTACTATATTTTTCGAGTAATTTTGTAGGTAGAGGATAAATATCTCCAAAAATTAATGCACCTATTTTTTCTCCATCATCTTGTAATGTTTCTACAGCTTCTCTTAAACCACCATATAAAGAACCCCATCCTATAAGAAGAGTTTCTGGCGCATCTACTCCAAAGTAATCTGGTTCTATAATCTCATCTTTTAATAATTCCATTCTCTTCATACGTTTATCCATTTGAGATATACGTACTTCACTTTCTTCTGTAATATGACCATATTCATCATGTTCATCACTGTCAGCAAGAACTGTAACACCTTCTATTCTTCCTGGTATTATTCTTTTAGATAAACCATTTTCAGTTATTTCATAACGTTTATAATCATCTTTATTAATATCGTTTTCTCCAGATATATGTCTTTCAATAGTAACTTTATCAAAGTCAAACTTATTAACTGTTTGATTTGCATCTGCTAAGAATTGATCATTTAATATTATTACTAGCATTTGATATTTATCAGCTATATTAAGTGCTCTAGCAGTTTGATAGAAAGCATCTTCAGGATTTTTAACTGATAGGACCATTCTAGGTATTTCTCCATGAGAAGCAGTTAGAATAAAGCTTAAATCACTTTGTTCAGTTCTAGTAGGGAGTCCTGTAGCTGGTCCTGGTCTTTGTACATTGACTGTAACTAATGGAGTTTCAGTAATACCAGCTAGACCTAATGCTTCAGTCATAAGAGAAAATCCTCCACCAGATGTACCTGTCATAGCACGAACTCCTGTAAATGAAGCACCTATTGCCATATTTATAGCTGCAATT
The DNA here is from genome assembly GCF_900626135.1 of Senegalia massiliensis. NCBI lineage: Bacteria > Bacillati > Bacillota > Clostridia > Eubacteriales > Clostridiaceae > Senegalia > Senegalia massiliensis. Next base: position 1,931,885 of record NZ_LR130785.1, on the reverse strand, counting down.
TCATCTTCCGCTTGCTCTACAACAATCCCTGAATCATTTTGTTTTGTAGATAAATATGTCATTATACTAGTTGAAGGGGTCATTGGATATGCGCCATAAAAGCTAAGTCCACCAGCAAGTGCTCCAAGTGCTATTGCTTGATTACCATTAATCAATAATGTATCTTTAGCTTCACCTTTTTTAGTTTTATATTTTGAATCTACATATTCATAACCTTTATTAAAGGCTTCAATATTATAATTAGCTATTTTTTCGTCCCATTTTTCATTAAACACTTCTTCAATTTTTGAATCATCTAGAGATAATAGTTTTATAATAGCACCCATTCCCACAGTTCCAAATACACGTGCTTGACCAATTTCTTTTGCTATTTTAAGCATTGGTATTGTTATTCTTCTTTCATCTTCCCATTTTATTTTATCATCACACAGGAATACACCATCTTTTTTCAAGTTTTTTGAATGAAATTCTACTGAATTTTGATCTAACCCAATAATTATATCTAGTTTATCATCGTATGAATAAATAGGTTCATCGCCAAATCTAATTTGTATAAAGTTGTGTCCGCCACGAACTCTAGACATATAATCTTTATTAGAAAAAACATAGTAGCCTTTTCTTTGTAAAATTTTTTCTAACAAAGAACTTATGGTATCCATACCTTGACCGGCTGAACCACCAATTAAAATATTATATTTCATCATATACACTCCCTTTACATTATTTATATTATATTTAATTTTATAGAACATTGTATACAATCTATTACTTTTAATTTATATCCTATAATATTAACGTTAAACATGTTATAAATTAACATTTTAAAATAAAAAAATTCACCAAGAATTTTCTTGATGAATTTTACCCACTAACAGAGTTATTGATTGAATGAAAAGTGCAGAGATAGCTATATTAGAAAATATAGGTTTCAATGTTACAGATATAAAAGATAATATTATTAGCACAAATATAGAAATATATTTTATTTTCTTTTTCTGTTTTTTTGATTTAATTCTTTTATTAGGATGATCCACAGGACTATATATATAAGTTAAAACATAAGTTACTATTATTAATATTAGTTTAGTTTCCAAAGTAAAAGGTATTAAATAAGGTAATTTTATTATAGTAAATAAAAGAAAAAAAGAAGTTATAAAACAAGATATATAAGTATTTTGATGGAAACCTCCTGAATAAATTCTAAAACTACTAAAAAATAAAATTGCTATAATAAATTCATTAGTTAATGATAATAAACTAAAAATAATAAAATAAAATATAATCTTAGAAAGTTCACTTACTATACATTCAATACCATATTTTATTTTAATTTTTTGAAGTTTATCAAATTCTTTATATTTTATTATTTGATAGTATAAAAAGTTAGAAATTCTCACTATATAGTTCATAGCTATCTCCTATAATATTAAATATAATTTGAAATTCTGTTTCCACTTTATTGCTATACAAAGTTATTTTACCATCATTTTTTTCTATCATTTTTTTTACTATATATAAACCATATCCATGATCATCACTATTTTTCTCTTTAGTTGAAAAACCATTTTGAAATATTTTTTCTGAAATTTTATCATCTATTTTAGGACCATTATTAGAAATAGAAATTATGTATTTTTCTTCTTCAATATATGTCCATAAAGAAATTATTGGTCTTTCAATAGGTTGTTTAGATAAAATAATTGCTTCAAAAGCATTGTCTAATATATTACTAATAATACTTATTAAATCTACATTATCAACTTTTACTTTATCTAACATAGATTCAAAATTAACATCAAATATAATATTATTTTCATATGCATAATTACTTTTAACTACTAGTAATCCATCAATATAATCGTTGCCGCTATTAAAAGTAGTATATGAATTTTTAATTTCATTAGTTATATTTTTCAAATATTCTTTAATACGTTCAACTGTATTAGGTTTATTTATAGTACACATTGCATATATAGTATTTATATGGTTTGAAAAATCATGTTTTTCTCTACGTATTATATTAATTAAAGACTCAAGATTTTTTATATAATCATATTGAAGATTATATTTTTTTTCGATTTTAATAAGATTGATTTTTGCTTTGTAATCTAAATAACCAATAATTGCATAGATTAAAAAAATTAAAATGATTAAAGTTTCATAAATTATTATCTTTTCAGGTTGATATATGACAAATTGTATACTTAGTATCAACATTCCCATTAAAAACATACCAAAAACCCAATATATAATGACTTGATGACTTAATTCTTTAGAAAAATATTTTATGTTTGGACTTTTAATTTTTGAAATTATAAATAATAAAATTAACTCTATGCTTTTAACTAATATTGAAAAATATAGTTTGACTTCTGGAATAGTTTGTAATTCTTCCATATTAGTATTTGTTACCATTGAAAAAACAGGAAATAATATTAATTCTATTATAATCATTAAAAATCCTATAAATACAATTGTAACTATAGATAAAAAAACCTTTACATTTGCTATTAAAGCAAGACTTAAACTTACAAATAATATTATTAATATCGTATGATAACCTGCTGGAAATGATAAAGTAGCCCAAAATGAAAATAATGTGAAAGAAATTAAAAACAAAGTACTAATAAATTTTTTAGTTTGAATTATTTCTCTTTTATTGGAAATAAATAAGTAAGAATATAAAAAAATAAATCCTTCTATAATAGCCATAATAACTTCATTTGCAAAGAGATAGGGACTAGTAATAGACCCTATCATTTGAGCAATTCATCTGGACATTTAGGTTGATTTGTTAAAAATGTTGTAGCAGAATTACCAGCATTATTTGCTACAAAAATTGCAACTAATGCTAAGGGAGACAATAAGAAATTAATAAGTTTTTTGTACATAATAAAAACCTCCTTTATTATATTTTATACGTTAATGAAGCTATTATGATTTATTATAATTATACCAAAAAAATGAAAAAAAGTAATCTATTTTTTGGTTATAAATTTTATGATTTAAAATAAAATATAAATATAATTAAAAAAGATTATATTTATAGTATTAGGGTATAAAAATTTTAACAAAGTATATTTAGGAGGAAATAAAATGTTATTTAGAAAATTTTTAGAAAATCGAACGTCAACAAGAGAGTATAAAGAAACAGTAATAGAAAAAGATAAACTAGACATGTTAATGGATTTTGTATTTAAAATTGAAAAAAGTTACGGTAATGAAGGTATCAGATTTAAATTATATGAAAATGGCGATGAAATATATAATGAGTTAAAAGGAAAAGCAGGTTATTCCGGAGTGATGATTAAAAGTCCTCATTATATAGGATTACAAACTAATGATGAAAATGATTTAACGTTTTTGAAAGCTTCTTACGCTATGGAAACCTTATTAACTAAAGTATATCAAATGGACTTAGGAAGTTGCTGGATAAATGTAATGGATACACCATATGATTCTAAGAAAATTTTATTTGATGAAAATAATAAGCATATTAATTACATAGTAGCTATTGGATATCCGAAAAATAGTCAAAAAATAACTGATTTTACAAGCAGTGATGGTTTGCAAAATGAAGATATTGAATATTTGAATACAATAAGACCTTTTAAAGAAAAGAAATATTTTGTTGATAAATCTACAAGTAGTAGATTATCTGTTAGTGATATAGTATTTTATAATGAATTTGGAAATGAAGTTTCTCAAGAGGAATTAGATAATAGAGGATTAGATGAACTTTTTTATTATATAAGATATGCTCCTTCTGATAAGAATGAACAACCTTGGAGATTTATACTTAAAAATAACAGTGTTGAATTGGGAGTAATTGATCCACAAGACAAAAATAATTTAACTGATGCTGGTATAATGATGTATTATTTTGAAGAGATGGCAAAAAGTATAGGTTATAAAGGCAATTGGAATTTCAAACAAAATAATATTCATGAGTATAAAGGTATAAATTATACAATAGTAGGAGAATATAATCTATAAAAATAAAAACTTTGTAAATGATATACATTATCATTTACAAAGTTTTTATTATATGGTATAATTGTTATTGGCTATTCGTAATGAGTATATACCGCGGCAAGTATATTCTATAATACGGAGGTAATAAATATGGCAAAAATGATGGGACCACGTTTTAAACTTAGTAGAAGGCTAGGTGTAAATGTAGTTGGTCATCCTAAAGCAATGAAACGTGCACAGAGAGGAACAAGTAGAGCTGATAAAAAACTTTCAAACTATGGTTTACAATTATTAGAAAAGCAAAAATTAAGATCATATTATAATGTAATGGAAAAACAATTCAAAAAAAGATATGTAGATAAAGCTATGAAAGCTGAAGGGATATCTGGTGAAGTTTTAATAGAGTTATTAGAAAAAAGATTAGATAATATGGTATATAGAATGGGATTTGGAAGTTCTATAAGACAGGCACGTCAAATGGTAAATCATGGACATATTTTAGTAAATGGAAAAAAAGTTGATATTCCATCTTTTTCAGTAGAAGTTGGAGATATTATATCTCTTAGAGAAAAATCTAAAAATATTGATGTATTTAAAGAGAGTTTTGAAAATCCATCTTTTGCATTAGATTATATAACTAGAAATGAAGAAAGCATTAGTGCTAAACTTGAAAGAGAACCTAAAAGAGAAGAGATACCAGTTGAAGTAGATGAACAATTAATTGTTGAATATTATTCAAGAAAATAGTAAAAAAACACAGTGTATACACTGTGTTTTTTTACTATATAAAAATTAATTTAATGTAATATTAATTTATTATAAAATGATTGATAATTTAGACATTACTCTTGTATAATGGATATAGATTATACATAAGGGGTGATTAAATGACTTTTTCAAGCTTGAAGAAGAAAACCTTTGCCTATACTGATTCCATAGTTTTTATTGCACTTATATCACTTTTTTTTGGATACATAGGATCACAAATGGGTATAGGTTATATGTTTTCTACAATAATGAATACAGCATATAAGCTATTAATGGATACTGTGTTTTATATTATGGCTATAGCTGTTTTGGCAGGGGCTTTTGGAAGACTTGCTACTGAGTTTAAATTAGTACAACTATTAAATATGTTATTTGCACCTTTAATGAAGCCGCTTTACAACTTACCAGGAGTTAGTTTTTTGGGAATAATAACTACCTATCTTTCGGACAATCCAGCTATAATATCTCTTGCTAAGGATAAAAGTTATTTAAGTTATTTTAAAAGAAATGAAGTTCCTTGTCTTTGCAATTTAGGAACAGCCTTTGGAATGGGACTTATAGTAACAACTTTTATGATTGGGCAAGGTTATTTTAAAGAGGCATTGATAGGTAATATTGGGGCTTTAATAGGAAGTATAGTAAGCGTACGATTAATGGCTTATAGGAGTAAAAAAATATTAGGTGAAAACAAAATTGAGGGAGACAGAGATTTTGACTTAGAAGAGATTTTAAATACTGCAGAAGATGAAAAAGCAAGTTTTTTTGAAAGGTTTTTAACTGCATTTTTAGAAGGTGGTAAAATGGGAGTAGATATAGGTTTAAGTATCATACCAGGGGTATTAATTATTTGTACTATAATTATGATATTGACATTTGGACCAATAGATGCTACAGAAGGATATCAAGGATTAGCATATGAAGGTGTAGGTTTATTACCTCTTATTGGAGAGAAGTTATCTCCAATATTAACGCCATTATTTGGATTTAAGAATCCAGAAGCTATTGCATTTCCAATTACAGCATTAGGTGCTGTAGGGGCTGCATTAAGCTTAATACCAAGTTTTATAGAAAATAATGTAATAGGAGGCAATGAAATAGCTGTATTCACTGCCATGGGTATGTGTTGGAGTGGATTTTTAAGTACACATGTGGCAATGTTAGATACATTAGGACATAGAAATTTAATTTCAAAAGCTATAACAAGTCATTTAGTAGGAGGAATTGTTGCGGGTATTTCTGCACATTATCTGGTATTATTAATAAATATATTTTAAGCTAGGCTTATAAATAGCCTAGCTTTTTATGTGGTTTTCATTTTTTCAAATGTGTCATTTAGAGCTCTTCTAAGCCAAATTATAAGAATGATTGAAGAGATCAATTCAGATATAGGGAATGAATACCATATAGTATTTAAGTTACCTATTTTACCTAATATATATGCAATAGGTAATAGAAGAATTATTTGTCTTAAAAATGACAATATCAAACTAGGAAATCCCTTACCAATTGCTTGAAAAGTTGTAGAACCAACAATTGCAGGACCGATTATAGGAAATGCAATACTTATCGTTTTTAATGCCTTAGTTCCTATTTGTATTAATTCTTCATTATTATTTGAACTTGAAACAAATAAGTTTATTAACTGAGTAGGAAAAAATTGAAACAATAAAAACCCTAAAGTAGTAAATACAAAAGAAACTATAAAACCGTATTTGATAGTTTTTTTCATTCTATCAGGTTTATTATGACCAAAATTATATCCCACTATAGGCATGTATCCTTGGTTCAACCCAAATACCGGCATAAAAACAAATGATTGTAATCTAAAATATATACCTAATGCTGCTATTGCAGTTTCATTATAAGCCCCAACTATAATATTTAATCCACTTATCATAAAAGAAGCTAAAAACTGCATTATCATAGCAGGAAATCCTACTTTATATACATCTTTGATTATGTTAAAATTAAATTTAAATTTTTTAAAATTAACTTTAATTTCATTATTTGATTTAAATATCATAAGAACTATAAATATTCCACTTAAGAATCTAGAAAATACTGTAGCTATAGCTGCACCTTCAATTCCCCATTCAGGAAAAGGACCAATTCCAAATATTATAAATGGATCTAATACAATATTCATTAGAGATCCAATTAGCATAGATATCATAGGAATTAAAGTATTACCCTCTCCACGCAATATATTATTAGATATCATAGGTACAAATAAAGCAGCTGAACCTAAAAGTATTATTCTTATGTAACGAGTTCCATAGTCTATAATTTCTACATTATTAGTAAATATAGAAATTATGTTTCTTGCAAATAATGCTCCTAATATAGCAAGGATGATTCCATAAATAACAGATAATAACATTACATGCTCTGCAGCATTTGAAGCTTTTCTTTGATTTCCACGCCCTAACTCACGTGAAATTAATGAACTTGTTCCAATTCCAGTTCCTACGGCAATTGCTATTAAAATCATTTGTATTGGAAAAGCAATAGAAAGTCCCGTAAGCGCTTTTGGGTCATAATTTCCAATATATATGCTATCTATAACATTGTATAAAGCTTGAATTGCCATAGATATTATAGATGGAACAGATAATTTAAAAAGTAAAGACATAATAGGTTCTGTTCCCATTCTATTTTCATTTTTATTCATCTAACTACCTCCAATAATAATACTAATATATAGCATATAACATAAAAAAATATAAATCAAACATTTAAATTAATAGATATTTTTAGTATAATTTATATTATATATGAAAGGGTGTTTAATGTTGAAAAAAATTAGAGTATGGGATCTTAGTTTATTATTTTTAGGAATTGGTATTGGAATTATACTTTCAGTTGCTATTTTTTATTATAATCCTGTTGTAAAATATAGAGAATATAGTGATGATCAAATAGTAGAAAAATATACTGAAATAAAATTAAAGGAACAACGTGAAAATGAAAAAAATAACAATAAAAATAATAAGAAAAAAGATGAAAAGAAAAATGTAGAAGATAGCATTACAAAATTAGAGTTTAACATTGAAAAAGGACAATCTTTAGATACAATAATTGATAATTTATATAATAAAAAAGTTATAGATAATAAAGAAAGTTTTTTAGATAGACTTAAGGTAAGGGAAGTAACAGGGAAAATACAATATGGAACATATAATATAGAACTTCCTATTGATTATGATGATTTAATTGATAAGATTATTATAAAATAAAACTTGAGGTGATTAGTATTAAAATTGGATATGCTTGCATTAATAAATCTATAAATAGGGTAAATTTTAAAACATGTAGATTAAAAAATGCTTCACAACAACGTTTGAAAGAGCTAATAAAATATAACTTAGAAAGTTTAGAAGAAATATTAAATTATAATAAAGAGAAAAATATTAATATGTATAGAATAAGCTCTGATATTATTCCTTTTGCATCTCATGATGTAAATAATATAGATTGGGAATTGGAATTTAAAACAGAATTGAACAGTATAAAAAGCATTATAAATAACAATAATTTTAGAGTTTCTATGCATCCAGGGCAGTATACTGTGTTAAATTCTAAAAATCAAGATGTAGTATTAAAATCAGTAAAAGAATTAAATTATCATGCAAAATTTCTTGATGCTATTACAGATGACTTTACTCATAAAATAGTATTACATATAGGCGGAGTATATGGAGATAAAAGAAAAGCGATTATACGTTTTATAGAGAATTTCAATCTACTATCTACCAGTGTAAAAAAGAGGTTAATTATAGAAAATGATGATAAGAATTATACTATAGAAGAGGTTATATATATTAGTGAAAAATTAAAAATTCCTATAGTTTTTGATAATTTACATAATGAAATTAATGGCAACTATAATATATTTGAATTATTTAAAAAAATATATTATAGTTGGAAAAATGAAGATGGGATACCAAAATTTCATTATTCTCAACAAGCTCCATATAAAAGAATAGGTTCTCATACTCAAACAATAGAGCCCTTTAGTTTTTTAAAATATATAAATAAGTTTAATTATGATATAGATATCATGCTTGAAGTAAAAGATAAGAATCTATCGGTAGAAAAAATAATGAATTTAAAAGCAGATAAATTAAATATAATAAGAGATGAGTGGGGAAAATATAAGTATAATGTTATGAAAAAATCTTATAATGAATATAAAAGGATAAGTAAATATATAAATTCAGAAAATCCTAGTTGGAATAATGTATGTACAATGTTAGAAAGTTCTTTTAATAAACAAGAATCTATAAATGAAGCTTTAAATGCTTATATGCACATATGGGGCTATTTTAAAAATTTAGCAAATGACAAAGAAAAAAGAAGCTTCTTGGAATTAATCAATAAATCCAACAATGCTTCTATTGATTCATATAATATTGAAAAGTACTTATTTGATTTAACTGAAAAATATAATGTTGAATACTTACTTAATTCATATTTTTTTAATGATATAAATTAAGAGTTTTCAAATATGTATTCTTCTTCTATAATATCCTCTATTTCATTTTCATTAGGAAATCTGTTTAATACTTTTTTAGAAAATATTAATTTCTCATTTACTTTTATTTCAAATACTCCTCCTGATGAAGGAATTAGAGACAAAGCCTTAATATCATTAGTATGAATATTAAGTAAATTTTCACAAAGGCTCACAGCCTTAGATAAATATCCTCAAGATGTGCAGTACTCTATACTTATATTGTTAATCATCACAATCACTCCTATCAAATAAAATATTATTTATACTTATTATACCTAGAAAGTTCTTATTTAAACAAATAATTATAATTGAGAATTATAAGTCTACTAGAATATTTTTTATGTATATGTTCAAACTAAAATTATATATAATTAAATAATAAATTAAAGGAGTGTAAAACTTGGCAAAAGATTTCAATAAAATAAAAGAAGAATTTATTAAAGCTGATTTAAATAAAAAAATAGAAATTTATACTACAACTGCAGGACTTACTGTGGAACAATTTAAAGAACTACTAAAAAACTTCCCTATTCAACATTTGAGTAAATTAGAAAAAGCTATGGCATAAAATAAAGTAGCAGATTTAAATCTGCTACTTTATTTTATGTATACAATATTATAATATAAAATAAAGGGTATAATTATTATATGGATTGAATAGGAGGAGGTTATATGGAAGAATTAATTATACAATTTTCTGAAAATATTGTTTCACAAAATGTAATTTTTTCATATGTTTTCTTTTTTCTATCTCAAGCACTTCAAGTTCTATTTCCACCTTATCCTGGAGATATGGTTTTAATATTAGAAGGATATTTAACTGAAATTGCAAATTTAAATATAGTAGTAGTAATAATGATTGCAATTACTTCTACTTGGCTTTCATCTATTGCTTTATATATTTTGGGAAGAAATAAAGGAGAGAAAATATTACACTCTAAAATAATAAGAAAGCTTTTTGAAACAGATAAAGTATTAAAATTAAAAAAGTTATTTAAAAAATTTAGTTTTATTGTTATAATAATAAGTAAATTTATTCCTGGAATATATTCTATAACTATATTGTCAGCAGGCATATTTAAAGTCAAAAAAACAATAGTTTATTCTTCTATAGCACTGATAACAAGTTTACATCATATTGTATTGATATCTTTAGGAAAAATATTAGGAGAGAATTGGACATTTGTATTTAGAAAAATAGAAAAATATAACAAACAAATGTTAACTCTAATAATTCCTATTTTAATTCTTTATTTTATAGTTATTCAAATAAAGAAAAGAATTTTTAAATAAATGGAGAAAAATATGAAAAAAATAATATTAGGTTTGATTTTTATAATTTCTTTAAATATATCATTATTATTTTTAGATGTTCAAATGGCTACATTTGATATAAAATTTTATGAGAATAAATTTGAAGAACATAATGTATATAAAAAAACAAACATACAAAAAGAAGATTTGAAAAAAGTTACACTTGAAATGCTAGATTATATTAAAGATAAAAGAGAAAACCTTATAATAGAAACAAATATAGATCAGAAAAAAGAAGTTGTATTTGGTGAAAGAGAAAGACTACATATGGTAGATGTTAAAAATTTATTTGAAATAGGATTTAAGATAAGAAATATTTCTATTATAATATTTCTGATAACTTTGGTAATATTTATAAAATATTATAAAAATATATTATATAAGCTTTTGATATTTGCAGCTACTATTCCTATGATAATAATGGGTATATTTGGTATATTAATAAGCATTGATTTTAGTAAATATTTTACTGTTTTTCATGAATTATTATTTACTAATGATCTTTGGCTGCTAAATCCTAAAACTGATATACTTATACAAATGTTACCTTTAGATTTTTTCTATAGTATTTCTATAAGAATTTTGACATATTTTATATTACAACTAATTTTAATTTTTCTTTTAGGAGTTGGATTAAAAGAAAAAAATAAGATAATTAATGATTAAAATTTTATGAAATGTCTATAATTCTTTTTAAAAGGAGAATATTATGGATAATAAAATTTTAATAAAAAAACTAGAAAAAAAATTAAAACATAAAGTTAAACAATATAAATTAAATTCATTTTTTATAAGTGAATCTAATAAGAAAAAGACTTTATTTGCAAGAATGATTGATAGATTGTTTATATCTATTATAATTTTTATAATTTCATATCTCATTTTTATTTATAAATGGAATAGTATTTATATCTCAATTTTTCTTTCTTTAACTTTTTCTATTTTAATATATTCAATTTTAAACTTAAAAAATAAAAGGGAAATTAAGAATGCTAAAAAAGTTACTACAAAAAAAATTGTAGAAGAAATGATTTATAATGATATTTTAAACAAAACTCCTGGAGAAATAAGTATATACTTTTCTGATTTATTTAAACAATTAGGATTTTATACTAATGATAAATTAAGTGATGATTTTTATTTAGAAGTATTTAATGATAATTTAAAAATAGGAATAAATATATTACAATATTCTTCAGAATATGGAGTAAATGAAGAAGCTTTAAGAAAGTTTTTTATTAAGCTTAATAAAAGCAATTTAAATAAAGGTATTATTATAACTACTAGTAGTTTTTATGAAGATACAAAAAGATTAGTAATGAAATTAAAAAAATATAAAAATATTGAATTAGTAGATATAAAAAAGTTGATTTCAATAATTAAAGGTACAAAACTATATCCTAATAAAAAGGAGATAGAGAATTATATATTAAATAAGATAGAAAACAATAAAAAGTCAGTCACATATTATATTAAAAATATACTTTCGCCTAATAAGTGGAAAAAATACTTGATAAGTAGTTTTAGTATATGGATATTTGGACAATTTACAGATTTTCATAATTATTATATATTTATAGTTTTAGTTCTTTTTTCATTGGGTATAGTATGTTTGTTGAGAAAAACTATTAATTATATTTATAATGGTAATGAAAAAAAGCCTGAATATTCATATGAATTCATTTACAAAAATGAAAATATGTTATAAAATAAGGGCTGTAATATCAGAGTAGGTAAAGTGCGTTAAGTGTTAAGAGATGGGAAGTAGCTCTTGAACGAAGGTTTAACCGCGATATTTTGCCGCATCCGCTGAATATTAAAGATCTCTTTTCTTTAGTTGTGGGACTCTATATTACTAAAAAAAGGAGGTTTTATTAATGAAAGGGAAAAAAATAAATACAAAAAGTTTAGTATCAGCAAGTTTACTTACTGCAATAAGTATTATTCTTACAAGAGCATTATCTATAATTATACCTATTGCAGGAGGACAAGGTCTTAGGATAGGATTTGGTGGAGTACCTATTATGATATCAGGTATATTGTTTGGACCTTTAGTTGGATTCCTTACAGGAGTTACTGCAGATTTAGTTGGAGTATTAATCAATCCCATGGGGCCTTATTTCCCAGGCTTTACTTTGTCAGCTGGCTTAAGTGGGTTTATACCAGGTTTATTTTATCATTATATTTTTAAAAATAGAAATAAAGAAAATACATCTATAAATTACACAATAGTAAATGGATTAATAGTAATTTTACTTTCTTTACTTTCTGGATATATATATATCCAATCAGGGAAAGATATATCTTATGAATTTTTAATTATATATTTTATTGCAATGGTAGGATTTATATATTTGCCAATCATTATAAATAAGAGATATAAAAATGAAAATTCGTCCTATAGATTTGACAAGTTTATATTTGTAGTATCTATAAGAACTATAATAATATCTTTAATACTTAATACTGTATGGCTTATAATGTTATATGACTTTGGTTTTATTGTTATATTTCCTTTTAGAGTACTTACAGCTTTAGTTACTATACCATTAGATACTATAATAATATATATGCTTTCAAAATATTTTAAATATGCTAAATAAAGCTGCCTTTGGCAGCTTTTAATATATATTAGGGGTGATAAAGTGTTAAGATTTTTAACGGCAGGAGAATCTCATGGAAAAGGTTTAATTGGAATAATAGATGGAATACCCTCAAATCTAAGAATTGATGTTGATTTTATAAATATGGAATTAAAAAGACGGCAAAAAGGCTATGGTAGAGGAAATAGAATGAAAATAGAAAGTGATGAAATAAATATATTATCTGGAGTAAGAGGTGGGGTTACAATTGGTAGTCCATTAACTTTTTTCATAGAAAATAAAGATTATAAAAATTGGATAGATAAAATGCATATTGAAAAAAGAATAAAAGAATCTATAACAAAACCAAGACCTGGACATGCAGACTTTGCAGGCGGTATTAAATATAATCAGAAAGATTTAAGAAATATATTAGAAAGATCTAGTGCTAGAGAAACTGCTATGAGAGTAGCTATTGGAAGTGTTGCAAAACTTTTACTTAAACAATTTGATATAAATATTTATAGTTATATTACTTCAATTGGAAATTTAATAGATGAAAAAGAGTATAATATAGATAAAATTAAAACATCAGATAATTCTATAATGAGAGTATTAAATAAAGAGCTAGAGGAAAAAATAATTAAAATGATTGATAAAACTAAAGAGGCTGGTGACACTTTAGGGGGTTCCTTTAAATTATTAGCAACAAATATACCTATAGGACTTGGAAGTCATACACAATGGGACAAAAAATTAGATGGTAAACTAACAGCTGCAATTATGAGTCTTCAAGGCATAAAAGCAATTGAAATTGGAGATGGTGTAAACTCTTCTAAAAATCTAGGTTCCAAGGTTCATGATGAGATATTTTATGATAGTAGTTATTATAGGAAAACTAATAATGCTGGAGGAATTGAAGGTGGAATTTCTAATGGTGAAAGTATTGAAATTAAAGCATATATGAAACCTATACCATCTCTTAGAATTCCTTTACAAAGTATAGATATGGATACTAAGGAAAAAGTATTAGCACATAAAGAACGAGCTGATGTATGTGCAGTTCCTGCTGCTAGTATAGTAGGTGAAAGCATATTAGCATGGACACTTGCAGAAGAATTGTTGATTAAGTTTGGAGGAGATAGTATAGATGAAATAAAAATCAATTATTATAATTATATAAATAATTGAAAGAGAGGTCATCATATTGAAATTACAAGTAGATTCTCAACTATATAAATATAATATTTATATAGAAAATAATATTTACAAAACTTTAAATGATTATATAAAGGAATATAATGAAGAAAAAATACTCATTATTACAGATGATAATGTAAGAAAAATTTATTTAGATAGTGTATTAAACTCTTTAAAAGATTTTAAAGTATATTATTATATAATTCCAGCTGGTGAAAGTAGTAAATCATTAGAAATGGCTGGAGATATATATAGCAAATTATTGAGAGAAAAGTTTGATAGACAATCATTAATAATAGGTTTTGGAGGTGGAGTTGTAGGAGATCTTGCAGGGTTTGTAGCAGCAACTTACATGCGTGGTATAAATTTAATACAGATACCAACTACATTATTATCACAAGTAGATAGTAGTATTGGAGGAAAGGTAGGCGTTAACTTTAATAACATAAAAAATATAATAGGTAGTTTTTATCAACCTAAAAAAGTTATAATTGATATAGATACTTTAAAAACATTAAGTGAACGTGATACTAAATCTGGATTAGCTGAAATTATAAAATATGGAATTATATCAGATTATAAGTTATTAGATATTATACATAATATAAATAACATTAGAAATATGGATTTTAAACTAATTAAATTATTAATAAAGAGATCATTAGAAATAAAAAAAGATATTGTAAAAGTAGATACCTTTGAAAAAGGAAAAAGAAAAATATTAAATTTTGGACATACAATAGGTCATGGAATAGAATCACTTGATAATTTTAAAAGATTTAAACATGGTGAAGCTGTGGCATTAGGAATGTTATCAGAAGCTTATATATCTAAAGAGTTAGGATTTATATCAACAAAATATTATCAAGAAATAAAACAATTAGTAAAGAAAATAACTCAAGATAATATATTTACTCAACAAGAAAAACAAGTAATAATGGAAAATATAAAATTAGATAAAAAAAACATGAATGAAAATATAGTATTTATTTTACCTATTAGTTATGGTAAAGTGAAAATATATGAGAATAAAATAGATGAAGAGTTGATTAAGAAATCTTTAGGAGAGGATATATAAGTGAATATACAAGGCGGTAATATAACATTAAAAGGTGAAATAATAGCACCAGGAGACAAATCAATATCTCATAGGGCTATAATGTTAGGAGCTATTTCTGAAGGAGAAACTATAATTCATAATTTTTTATTTTCAGAGGATTGTATTAATACTATTAATATTTTTAAAGACATGGGAGTAAATATAAAAGTTGATAATAAAATCATTAAAGTCAGAGGAGTAGGTCTAAATGGATTGAAAAAACCTACTAAAGATTTGTATGTGGGAAATTCTGGGACAACCATAAGGCTAGTTTCAGGAATACTTTCAGGTCAAAAATTTCCCACAAAAATTTCTGGTGATAATTCTATAGAGAGAAGACCTATGAAAAGAATTATAGAGCCATTATCTATGATAGGGGCTAATATAAAGTCAACAGATGGTAATTATCCTCCTTTAAATATACTACCATCTAATGAGTTAAATGGAATTAAATACAAACAAAATATATCAAGTGCTCAAGTAAAATCTTCAATTATGTTTTTATCACTATATGCTAAAGGAATAACAAAAATAATAGAACCTTATAGGTCTAGAGATCATACAGAGAGAATGATGAAGTATTTTGGAGTAGACATAGTCCAAAAGGATAATATTATAAGTATAAACTCAAAAATTAAACCTTTAGCAAAGGAAGTAATTATTCCTGGTGATATATCTTCTGTATCTTTTTTTATTGTAGGTGCTTTAATCTTAAAAGATTCACATATTATAATAAGGAATGTAGGATACAATATTACAAGAAGAGGTATAATTGATGTATTAAATGCTATGGGAGCGAATATAAAAATATTTAATTGTAGAAATGAGAATAATGAAGAAATAGTAGATATGGAAGTGAAATATTCTAAGCTTAATGGTATAGAAATAAAAGGAGATATTATACCTAGATTAATAGATGAAATACCGATTATTGCTGTGGCTGCATCTTGTGCAGAAGGAAAAACAGTAATAAAAAATGCTAGTGAATTAAAAGTAAAAGAAAGTAATAGGATTTTTTCTACAGTACAGAACTTATCTTCTATGGGAATAAATATAGAAGAAACGGATGATGGAATGATTATAAATGGGAGCAATAATTTTTTAGCTGCTAATGTGAAAAGTTATAGTGATCATAGGATAGTTATGAGCATGATAATAGCAGTTTTAAAAGCAAAAGGTACAAGTAATATAGATAATATAAATTCCATAAAAACATCCTATCCAGACTTTTTTAAAACATTAAATAAGTTGATAGACTTTAATGAATTTAAATAATATAATAAAGACTAAACAAATGAATAATTAGAAATTAGGAAGGTGATTAAAATTAATTACAAAAATAGAGCAGTTGTATTAGGAGCAAATTATTACATAGGACTTAGCATAATTAGATCCTTAGGAAGAAAAGGTGTGAAAGTTACAGCCATAGATTATACAAAGGAAGATAGCTATGGCTCAAGATCAAAATATTTAGACGAACATTTAATAGCACCACATTATGGCAAGGAACCTGAAAGATTTTTAGAGTTTTTAATAAATTATTCTAAAAATCAAGACTACAAACCTGTATTATTTCCGTCTTCTGACCCTTATGTAGAATTTATTGATAAATATTTTTATGAACTAAAAGAGTATTATCTATTTCCTATGGATAGAAAAGGATTTTGGAGTGAGGTCATGGATAAATATACCATGAGTTTATTAGCTCAGAAATTCAATGTAAAGGTACCTGAAACTATAAATTCTAAAGAAGAAAATTTAGTTGAAAGAGTTAGAGATGAAATAGGATATCCTTGTATTATTAAACCTATGGATTCTGCTTCCTTTGTACGCAAATATAGAAATAAAGTTTTTATAATTGAAAGAGAAGAAGAATTAATTGAGAAGGTAAAAATGTGTCATGATGATGATTTTGAAATACTTATTCAAAGAATAATTCCAGGTCCAGAAAGCAATTGTTATTGTTATGATGCATATTTGAATCAAGAATCAAAAGTAACACATTGGACCACTGCTTATAAAATAAGACAATGGCCTATAAATTTCGGAGCATCTACTTATGCAAAGCAGAAGTATATACCTGAACTACATGATATATGTAAACCATTCTTAGAAGGAATAAAATTTAAAGGGTTTTCAGAGATTGAATTAAAAAGAGATGAAAAAACTGGAGTTATATATTTAATTGAAGTAAATGTAAGAATAATTAATTTTAATGAAATGTTATATAATTGTGGGCTTAATTTTCCATATATTACTTATATGGAAATGACTGATAAATTACCTGAATCTAAAAGTGTAGAAGAAGATTTAGGATATACATTTCTCTATATGTATGAAGACTTATTTGCAGTAAGGGAATATTTAAAAACAGGTCAAATGAGCTTATCAAAAATAATAAAAGATATTTCATTTAAAAATGTGGCATCAACATGGAGTTTTTCAGATCCAAAACCAGCTCTTTATTTTATGAGCAGAGTATTGTTAAAAGTGTTTAATAAATTGACAAAAAGCAAATAACAAAAAATATTAAAATTTTTTTATATATAATATTTTCTTGCCTTTTTATTGGGTAATTATTTGCTTTTTGTATACAAAAGCAATATAATTACTTTAGAAATATTTAAAGGGAGGAATTATAGTGAAAAAAGAATTACCTATTGCTTTATCAAATAGACATATTCATTTGACTAATGAGCATATAGAAAGACTTTTTGGAAAAGGTTATAAGTTAAATAAATTAAAGGATCTTTCTCAACCAGGACAATTTGCATCAAAAGAAAAAGTTGATATTATAGGACCTAAGGGAGAATTAAAAGGTGTTAGAGTATTAGGTCCAGCAAGAAATAAGACTCAAGCAGAAATATCTTTATCAGATGGATTCAAATTAGGAATAAAACCACCTGTAAGAAATTCAGGAGACATAGAAGAATCTCCTGGTGGGAAAATTGTAGGACCTAAAGGAGAAGTTGAAATTAGTAAAGGAATTATTGCAGCTTCTCGTCATATCCATATGCATATTAAAGATGCTAAAAAGTTTGGATTAAAAGATAATGATATAGTTAGAGTCAAAGTTCCAGGAGAAAGAGGATTAACTTTTGATAATGTATTAGTTAGAGTTAATGAAAATTATGCTCTTGAAATGCATGTAGATGTAGAAGAAGGAAATGCATGTGGAGTTAAGAATGGGCAAATAGTAGAACTAGTTGAATGATGGAGGTTATATTATGAATAAAATAGCATCAATAATTGATCATACAATCTTAAAACCAGATACTACAGAAGAACAAGTAAAAAAAGTATGTGAAGAAGCTAAAGAATATAATTTTGCTTCAGTTTGTGTTAATCCTAATTATGTAAAATATGTATCAGAACAACTAAATGGAAGTAATGTAAAAGTAACTTCTGTAGTGGGATTTCCACTTGGAAATACTCTTCCAGAGGTTAAAGCATATGAGACAGAAAAAGCAACAGAAAATGGCGCTGATGAAATTGATATGGTAATAAACATAGCAGCTCTTAAAAATAAAAATTATGATTTAGTTAAAGAGGATATTCAAGCTGTAGTTAATGCATCAAAGAATAAAACAGTTAAAGTAATAATAGAAGCATGTTTACTTACAGATGAAGAAAAAATTAAAGCATGTGAATTAGCAATGGAAGCAAAAGCTGATTTTGTAAAAACATCAACTGGTTTTTCAACTGGAGGAGCAACTACTCATGATGTAAAACTTATGAGAGAAGTTGTAGGAGATAGCTTGGGTGTTAAGGCATCTGGTGGAGTAAGAGATATTGAGACGGCATCAATGATGGTTGAAGCAGGTGCTAATAGAATTGGGGCTAGTTCATCAGTTTCAATAGTAAAAGGAGAAAAGGGAAGTTCAGATTATTAAAAAATAAGTTAGGTCAAAATGACCTGACTTATTTTAAAGTATAATTAAATAAAAATGTAAATATGTCGATATATTATATGGAGTGCTCATTAAGTTATGTTATATATAATGTATTTTAGGAGGATTATAGTGAAAATAGGTAGAGTTACAAATACAAATGTTAACCCAGTCAATTATAAAAATAATAATACTGAAACTTCTTTTCAAGAGGTTATAGATAAAAAGGCGAATGTTCTCAATTCTAAAAAAATAAATAAGATGATATCAGATATTACAGAGTCAGGAAAAAAGTTGGCAAATAAAAGAACTATAATAAATCTTTTAAATTATAAAAAGAAGGTTAAAGAGTTATTAGATACTGCTTTGCAATCAGGATTAGAATTAAATAAAAGAGGAGGTAGAACTAGAATATTAAAAATAGTTGAAAATGTAGATAAAAAACTTATTGAAATAACAGATAATGTATTAAATGAAGAAGATAATAAGTTGAAAATATTGAAATTAGTTGGTGAAATAGAAGGAATGTTAATAGATATTTATGCATAAAAAATAGCCCTTAAGGACTATCTTTTACACATTAAATCTAAATACTACTACATCTCCATCATTCATTATATAATCTTTTCCTTCAAGTCTAACCAAACCTTGTTCTTTGGCTTTAACCATACTTACTGAATTACTTAAATCTTGAAAACTTATTATTTCAGCTCGTATAAATCCTTTTTCCATATCAGAATGGATTTTTCCAGCAGCCTGCGGTGCTTTAGAACCTTTTTTTATTGTCCAAGCCCTAGACTCTTTAGGACCAGCAGTTAAGAAAGAAATAAGACCTAAAAGTTCATAACTTGCTTTTATTAATCTATCTAAACCAGACTCTTCTAAGCCTAGCTCTTCTAAAAACATTTCTTTTTCTTCTTCTTCTAGCTCAGCAATTTCTGATTCAATTTTACCACATATAGTAATAAGTCCGGAATTTTCTTCTTTTGAGTACTCTTTTAATTTAGTAAGATATTTATTTTCATTGTTATTTACAATATCATCTTCTGAAATATTAGCAGCATACAATACAGGTTTTTTTGATAATAAATTCAAACTTTTCACAAAGATTTCTTCTTCTAAATCAAACTCTAACTTTCTTACTGGTTTACCTTCCTCTAAAGTTGCAACTATTTTCTGTAAGATTTTCAACTCTTTAGATAAAGACTTATCATTTTTAACTAGTTTTTCTGTCTTAGAAAGTCTCTTATTCATTACTTCTAAGTCTGATAATATTAGCTCTAAATCAATTATTTCAATATCTCTTAAAGGATCTATATTACCTTCTACATGAGTGATATTTTCATCTTCAAAACATCTTACTACATGTACAATTGCTTCAACCTCTCTTATATGAGATAAAAATTTATTACCTAAGCCTTCACCTTTACTAGCACCTTTTACTAATCCAGCAATATCAAAAAATTCTATAGCAGTAGGAATTTTCTTCTCTGAAGAAAAAATTTCAGTTAACCTGTCTAGTCTTTCATCTGGTACAGATACTACCCCAACATTAGGCTCTATTGTACAAAATGGATAATTAGCAGATTCAGCACCTGCTTTTGTGATTGCATTAAATAATGTTGACTTTCCTACATTAGGAAGTCCTACTATGCCTAATTTCATATAAATCTCCTTTCAACAAATATATTGTGTTTACATACTTATAAAATTATACATTATATATGTGATAACTTCAATATAAAGACTATTAACACTTATTTAACATCCAATTAACTTATAGACAACATACTAATTTAAATAAGATGCTATAATTCTAATTGTTAGATAAAACTTAACTTTTGAAAGGAGATTTATATGAAGAAATTACTTAATTCAAAATTAACATTAATTTTAGTATCAATTGTATCTTTATTATTATTTGCAGGGTGCAGCACTGATGAAAATAAATCAGATGATACATCAGCAGATTTAAATGGGGAAGTAGAAATTGATGGATCTTCAACTGTATATCCTGTAACAATGGCAATGGCTGAAGAATTTCAAGCAAGTAATCCAGATGTACAAGTTACAGTTGGGGTTTCAGGAACAGGTGGTGGAATGAAAAGATTTACTACTGGAGATACAAGTATAAGTAATGCTTCCAGACCAATTAAAGAAGAAGAATCAAAAAAAGCTGAAGAGAATAATGTAGAGTTTTCTGAGTTGAAAGTAGCACTAGATGGTATATCAGTAGTAGTAAATCCAAATAATGATTGGATTGATGATATTACAGTTGAAGATTTAAATAAAATATGGGAACCTAATAGTAGTGTTAAAATGTGGAGTGATGTTAATCCAGAATGGCCTGAAGAGGAAATTAAATTATATGGTCCAGGAACAGATTCAGGAACATTTGATTATTTTACAGAAGCAATAAACGGAGAAGAAGGAGCAATAAGGACTGATTTTACTGCAAGTGAGGACGATAATGTATTAGTACAAGGTATCTCTGGAGATAAATACTCATTAGGATATTTTGGTTACGCATACTATGAAGAAAATAAAGATAACTTAAAAGCATTATCAATTAATGGAGTAGAACCAACACCTGAAAATATTGAAAGTGGAAAATATACTCCATTATCAAGACCGTTATTTATATATGTAAATAAAGATCATTACAAAAATCAAAATCAAGTAAAAGAGTTTGTAGATTATTATATAAGTAATGCAACTGAAATAGTTCCTTCTACAGGCTATGTACCATTATCAAAAGAAAAATATGAGGAAGAATTAAATAAATTAAAATAATATATTTAAAATAAGAATCAAATTAATTTGATTCTTATTTTATTTTTTTATTAAAGTTAACTTAGAATTAACATAATATTAACTCCAATAAAACAACAGTATTCTCTAAATGAAATATAATGATGTTGAAGTATTAATGGAAAGAGGGAGGATTTATTATGATATATGAAAATACATCAATTAAGTCAAGTAATAAGACATTTAAAAGAGGAAAAATAAAAGAAAAAATAATACCTAAAATATTAATGATATTAGCATCAATATCTATATTAACAACAATTGGAATAATAGTTATATTATCCAAAGAAACTTTTTTGTTTTTTCAAGAAATTAGTATAAAAGATTTTTTAACTGGTACAGAATGGACTGCATTATTTGCTAATCCAAAATTTGGGGTATTACCACTTGTATTAGGCACTTTAATGATAGCAATATATGGGAGTATAGTGGCTATTCCAATAGGTCTTGGAAGTGCAATTTATTTAAGCGAATATGCTTCAGATAAAACAAGAAAAATAGTAAAACCTTTATTGGAAATATTAGCAGGCATCCCATCTATAGTATATGGATATTTTGCATTAACCTTTATAACACCTATATTAAAGAATATTTTTCCTGATATAAATGTGTTTAATGCGTTAAGTGCTAGTATTGCAGTAGGAATTATGATAATACCTATGATTTCATCATTAAGTGAAGATGCAATGAAGGCTGTACCAGATGAAATTAGACAAGGAGCATATGCTCTTGGAGCTACTAAATTTGAAGTTTCTACAAAAGTGGTTATTCCTGCTGCACTATCTAGTATAATTTCATCTTTTGTTTTAGCTATTTCTAGAGCAATTGGAGAAACAATGATTGTTACACTAGCAGCTGGGTCTACTCCTATATTAACTTTAAATCCTTTAGAAAGTGTTCAGACAATGACTTCTTTTATTGTACAAGTTGCATCTGGAGATGTAACTCATGGAGGTCTTATATATAAAACTATATTTGCAGTGGGGATGTTATTATTCTTAATTACATTATTAATGAATATCATAGCTAGAATGATAATTAAGAAATATAGGGAGGAATATTAATGAGTAATCTAAAGAAAAGAAAGTTAATAGATAAATTTTTTCATGGATTAGTCTTTGGTACAACATTATTTGCGTTAATTGTACTATTTATATTGTTATTTGATATTTTTAAAGATGGAACAAAGTGGTTAAATCTAGACTTCTTTACTAATTTTACTTCTAGGTTTGTAGAAAAAGCAGGAATAAAAGCAGCAATTACAGGTAGTATATGGGTTATATTTGTTACTATTATTTTTTCATTTCCAATTGGAGTAGGAACTGCACTATATTTAGAAGAATATTCTGATGATAAAAGCTTATTAACAAGAATTATAAAATTGAATATATCTAATTTGGCAGGAGTACCTTCTATCGTATTTGGAATATTAGGTCTAGGTATATTTGTAAATACACTTGGATTTGGAAGAAGTATATTATCAGGTGGATTAACATTAACTTTATTGATATTACCAATTATTATTGTATCTTCCCAAGAGGCTATTAAAAGTGTTCCAAAGGAACTTAGATATGGAGCTTATGCATTAGGAATTACTAAATGGCAAGTGATCAAAGGAGTAGTATTACCCTATTCTTTACCTGGTATACTGACAGGTTCTATATTGGCAATAGCAAGAGCATTGGGAGAAACTGCTCCATTGATTATGATAGGAGCTGTAACGTTCATAGCGTTTACTCCTGAAAGTATATTCGATAAATTTACAACATTACCAATGCAGATATATAATTGGTCAACAATGCCTCAAGCTGAATTTCATGATTTAGCAGCTGGTGGAATAATTGTATTACTAATATTATTGTTAGGAGCAAATGCTATATCAATAATTTTAAGAAATAAATACCAAAGTAGAATAAAAGGATAGAATTGGAGGATTAGATATGGCAGTTAAAATAGATATTAAAAATTTAGATTTTTATTATGGAGAATTTAAAGCTCTAAGTGATATAAATATGAAAATTGAAGATAAAAAAGTAACAGCTTTAATCGGACCTTCTGGATGTGGGAAGTCTACATTTATTAGAATAATTAATAGAATGAATGATCTTATTGATGGTACTAAACATAAGGGTGAAATATTATACGAAGGAAAAGATATATACTCACATAAGGTTGATGTAGTTGATTTAAGAAAAAGAGTAGGTATGGTTTTTCAAAAACCAAATCCATTTCCAAAGTCAATATATGAAAATGTAGTTTTTGGACCAAAAAGACATGGTATTAAGAAGAAATCAGAATTAGATAAAATAGTTGAAACAAGTTTAAAAGATGCTGCTTTATGGGATGAGGTAAAAGATAGATTAGACTCTTCAGCATGGTCTTTATCTGGAGGACAACAGCAAAGGTTATGTATTGCTAGAGCATTAGCAATGGAGCCAGATGTATTATTAATGGATGAACCAACTTCTGCACTTGACCCTGTAGCAACATCAAAAATAGAACAACTAATAGAAGAGTTGAAAAATAAATATACTATTGTTATAGTAACTCATTCTATGCAACAAGCAGGTAGAATATCTGATAACACCGCATTTTTCTTAATGGGAAGATTAGTAGAGTTTGGGGAAACTGCAGATATTTTTTCAAATCCACAAGATAAGAGAACAGAGGATTATATTACAGGTAGATTTGGTTAGGGGGTATTTTATGAGAAAATATTTTGATAATGATATGGAAAAATTAAAAAAAATGTTATTTGATATGGGTATATTAGCAGAAGAGATAATAGACATATCAATAAATTCACTTTTGAAAAAAGATGAAAAATTAGCTAATAGAGCAATAAAATTAGATGAAAAAGTTGATGAAATGGAATATCTTATTGAAAGAAAGTGTCTAGAGCTAATAGCACTTCAACAACCAATGGCAAAAGATTTAAGAGAAATTAGTGCCATACTTAAAATTATAACTGATATAGAAAGAATAGGAGACCATGGAGTGAATATTGCTAATGTTACCAAGCGTATAAGTAAAGAAGAATATATAAAACCTTTAATAGATATTCCGAAAATGGCTGATATTTCTAAAGAAATGATAAGGAAAAGCTTAGAAAGTTTTGTTGAAAAAGATGTTCAATTAGCAAAACAAGTAGCAAAAATGGATGATATTGTTGATAATATCTATGAACAAATATATCTGGAACTATTAAATAAATTAACTGAGGATAAAGAAATTATGAATCAAGTAATAAATTTATTATTTATAGGTAGATATATAGAAAGAATAGCAGATCATACTACTAATATTTGTGAAAAAATAATATATATGGTAGATGGAAAAAGGATGCATTATTAAACTTCACTTTAAAAGTGAAGTTATTTTTTTACATAAAAAATTTTATAATAAAAATTAGAAATAATGTAATACTAATTATAGGAGGTGAAAAAATGATAAAAAGATTTAAAGGCATAAGCATAATTTTCTTAATTATACTTATGGTTTCAGCAATTAGTATAGGATGTCAAACTGAAGATAATAATGACACAGATGAAAATAATGATATAGAAACAGAAGATAATAATATGAATGACGAAGATATCAATGAAAACATGAATGATGAGGATGCAACAGATCCAAATAATAATGATGAAGGTATGACAGATCAAGATCAGAATATGGATATTGACAATGATGCTTTGGCAAATAGTATAGTTGAAATGGATGGTATTAATGATGCCACAGTAGTTACTATGGATGAAGTTGCGTTGGTAGGTATAGATATAAATGGAGAAGAGAACATAAGCGACGATATGAAACAAGAAATAGAAACAAAAATAAAAGAAGAAGATAGTAATATTAATGAAGTATATGTATCTAATGAGCCTGATTTATTTGAAAGGATTAATACAATTTCAAATGATGTAAGAGGCGGTAATCCTATTGAAGATTTCTCAGATGATATAGCAGAAATTATTGACAGAATAACTCCAGGAAATAAATAATAATTATGAAAAAAACCTCAGTAAATTTTACTGAGGTTTTTTTCATAATATACTACTTTGTTTACATAAACATAAGTAATAAATAATTTGGGGGAATTAAATGAATAAAAATAAAAACTATTATAAATATTTTCTTTTAACTTCTCTTATAGTATCCTTTTTGATATATTTATGTTTTAATAACTGGATTGAAAATTTATCTATAATAATATTTACACTTTCTATAACTTTAATCTATAATTTATACAAGGAAAAACAATATTTATCAATAATAAAAAGTTCAATAATAATTATTATAATTTATATTATGCTATTTATTATTTTATTTATGAATAAAGTACAAATACCAAAAAACATTCCCAAAATTAATAATGCCAATAATAAAACTTCAGTTATTTTAGTATATTCAGGTGAAGATTCAATGTATTCTACAACGAATCAAATTACACGAATTCTACTACAAAAAAACAAAAAAGACATACTTTTTTATCCAATTAAATTATATGAAAACAAATTACTATATAATAAAATAGGAAAAAGTCAATATAAAAATAAAACTAAAGAATTTTATAATAAATTATGTAATGAAATAGAAGATGATTATAAAGTATATATGGGATATTTATATGATGATAGATATTTAGAAAAAGAAATATTAAACATAGTAAAAGAAGGGTATCAAAAAATAATAGTTGTACCTATGTTCTTAGATGATAATTATAATGTATTAAACCTGAAAAAAAGAATAGAGGATTTAAAACTTTATAATTATGGAATAGAGTATAAATATATAGATACTCTTTGGAAAAGTGAGTCTTTAGTAGATTCTTATATTGAAAAAATAAAATTAAATTTTAAAAATATAAACAAATCAGGAATTAATTTGGTAGGAATAGATAAAGATATAATAGATGAAAATAAAAGTGAATCAATAAAACAAAATATATTATTTAGAAATAAAATAAAAGAAAAATTAATTACAGAACTTAATATTGACCCTTCATTAATAAAATTATCATGGTATAATGATTTAAGTCCTGATTTTATATCAAAAAATATGGAATTATTTGAATATGGAATTTCTGAGTTGATTATTGTACCAGTTAATGTTGAATCAAGTGATTTAATTAAATACGATATTTATCACCATTCAATAAAAACAAGTGAATTACCTGAAGGAGTAAAGGTTAAAGTTATAGATGGGTTTGTTAATGACAATAATATGGTTAAAGATATAATAAAAAAAATTGAATATATAGATATGCAAAAGTGGAAAAATTAGGAGGTAACTAAATTGAAAAGAATAAGAGAGAAAGTAAGTGAAGGAGTATATTTAAATGTTATTAATTCTGATAAGTTTAAAACAGAATTAATAAGTATATATTTTATACTTCCATTAAACAAACAAGATGTAACCTTTAATACAATGGTTCCATTAGTATTAAAGAGAGGTACTAAAGATTATAATAATTCTATAGAAATAGAAAAAAAATTAGAAGAATTATATGGTTCTGATATGAGTATTAGTGTTACAAAAAAAGGAGAAAAGCATGTTTTAAGATTTAGTATAGAAGGACCGAGTGAAAACTTTGTTGAGTCAAATAAAATATTTAACAATAAATTAGAAGTGCTTAAAAGTGTAATTTATGAGCCATTATTAATAAATAATGCATTTAAAAAGGACTATGTAGATCAAGAAAAAAGAAATTTAAAAGATAGAATTAGCTCAAAAATTAATGATAAACAACAATATTCAGTTCAAAGAACAGTTGAAGAAATGTTTAAAGATGAAAAATATAGTATATATAAATATGGTTATATAGAAGATTTAGACAAAATTAATGAAATGAATTTATATAAACATTACTTAGATATATTAAAACGAGCACGAATAGAAATTAATATTGTAAGTAATTTAGAGTCAGAACAAATAAGAAAAAGTATTAAAGATAAGTTTTCTTATAATGAAAGGGAAGAAATAAATCTTTCAAGAGAAAAAGTAATATTTAATGAAGTAAAAGAAAAAAACATAATAGATAAGATGGATGTGACACAAGGAAAATTAACTTTAGGATATAGAACAAATATTCCATATGAAGACAAGTTATATAGTGCATTTTTAGTAGGAAATTATATTTTAGGTGGAGGACCAGATTCAAAGTTATTTTTAAATGTACGTGAGAAACATAGTTTAGCATACTATGTTTATTCAAGAGTCTATAAATACAAGTCAATTATGCTTATATCAGCAGGTATTGAATTTGATAAGTTTGAAGATGCATTGAAAATAATAAAAGAACAAATAGAATTAATGAAACAAGGAGAATTTGATCAAAAAAGTATAGAACAATCTAAAAAAGCGATTATTACTTCAATGAAGACAATAAATGATGATATATTTTCAATATCTGAGTTTTATTTAAGTAAGGTTTTATCAAATGACGATAAAAACATTGAAGAGCTTATAGAATCTATAAGTGAAGTTACTAAAGAAGATATAATATCAGCTATTAATAAAATAAAACTAGATACAGTTTATTTTTTAAAAGATAAATAAGTGGTCAAGGAGAGGTTAATATGGAAAATATTAGTATGATTAAAAGTGATATATTAAAAGAAGAATCATTTTTATATGTGTTGAAAAATGGTTTAAAAGTATATTTTGTACCTAAGTTAGGATTTTCTAAAAAATATGCTATATTCTCTACAAATTATGGATCTAATGACAATGAGTTTGTTCCTATTGGAGAAAGTGAAGCTATTAAAGTTCCAGAAGGAATTGCACATTTTTTAGAGCATAAACTATTTGAAGAACAAGAAGGTAATATATTTGATGAATTTTCTAAATTGGGATCTTATGTAAATGCATTTACAAATTTTAATCAAACTTCATATTTATTTTCTTGTACTGATAATTTTTATAAAAATTTAGAGTTATTGGTATCTTTTGTAGAAAACCCATACTTTACTGATGAAAATGTGGATAAAGAAAAAGGAATAATAGCACAAGAAATAAAAATGTATGAAGATAATCCAGGATGGAAGGTATTTTTTAATTCATTGAAAGCTATGTATCATTATCATCCTGTAAAAGAAGATATTGCTGGAACTGTTGAAAGTATTACTAAAATAGATAAAGAAACACTTTATAAATGTTATAATACATTTTATCATCCAACAAATATGATTCTTTTTTTAGTTGGTGATATTGATTTTGAAAAAGCAATAGATACAATAGAACAGAATATCAAAAATAAAGATTTAAATATACAAAGTAAAATTGAAAGAATTTATCCAAATGAGCCTAAAGAAATTAAAAATAGATATATTGAAGAAAGTTTAAGTGTATCAATACCATTATTTAATATAGGATTTAAGGATAAAGATGTGAGTTTTGATGGAAATGAATTATTAAAAAAAGAAATTGTAACAAATGTACTTCTTGATATGATATTTGGAGAATCAACAGAATTTTATAAGAATATGTATGAAGAAGGATTAGTTAATAATAGTTTTGGAGCTCAGTTTGTAGCAAGTAAAACTTATTCTCATTCTATAATAGGAGGAGAGTCATCAAACCCTAAAAAAGTATTAGATAAAGTTATAGAAAATATAAATCATTTAAATGAAGTAGGATTAGATAAAGAAGATTTTAATAGAATTAAAAATAAAATGATAGGACATCATATAATGAATTTTGATTCTTTAGAGTATATAGCAAATAGTTTTACAAAGTATGAATTTCAAAATTCATCATTATTTGACTATATAAATATATTGAAAGAGATAAAGTTTGAGGATATAGAAGAAAGATTTAAGAGTCACTTTACAGTTGATAATTATATATTATCAGTTATAAACCCTAAATAGTTTATTGACTTTTAAAAGGATGTATTATAATTTATTAATAGCTACTTAAATAAGTAGCTATTAATAAATTATATATAAATATAAAAGAGGTGTTAAAATGGATCCAATTGCATTTGAGATATTTGGTATAGCTGTTAGATGGTATGGTATTCTTATAGCATCAGGAATGATAATAGGAGCTATATTAGCTATAAAAAGAGCAAGAGAAGTAGGATTTGATGAAGAAGAACTAATTAATATGCTTATATTTGCTATACCTATGGCTATAATTGGTGCTAGAATATATTATGTAATATTTAAATGGGATTATTATCAAGGGAATTTTATGGAAATGATAAATATTAGATCAGGCGGTCTTGCAATTCATGGAGGTATAATTGCTAGTGTTCTCACAGCAATTATATATTGTAAAGTAAGAAATATTAAATTTTGGCAATTAGCAGATATAACAGCACCAAGTATAATATTAGGCCAAGCTATAGGTAGATGGGGAAACTATGTAAATCAAGAAGCACATGGAGGTCCTACAGATTTACCATGGGCTATTGAAGTAAATGGTGTAAATGTACATCCAACTTTTCTTTATGAATCAATATGGAATATTATTGTATTTATATTTCTAATATGGTATAGAAAAAACAAAAAACAAGTAAATGGCGAAGTGTTTTTATTATACTTATCCTTATATTCTTTAGGAAGGCTTTTTATAGAAGGACTTAGAACAGATAGTTTGATGTGGGGACAGTTTAGAGTTGCACAATTAATAAGTGTATCTTTAATTATATTCTCAGGAATATTATTTTTTATTAAACGAAAACGAGATGTGTAAAAGAGTGTCACTATTTGTAAAAAAATAATATAAATAATTAATATTTTAAAGAATTATGAAGTGATTTGTAAGATAGTACTTGGTTTAAGATTTTATCAATCTGAATTAGTCTTTTTAGAAATTGATTTTTAGGTTTTAAAATAATAAAATGAAATCACTGTTAATAGTGGAAGGTGTTAAAATGAAAATCAATGAAAAGATTAATATTTTTAGGGATGAGCTAAATTATCTTATATCAATTAATGCAAGTTATGATGAAATATATAAGTTAAGCATTTATATAGATAGTCTAATTCTAAAATATTATAGAGAAATAAAAAAGAATAAAAGCAATTAAAAAAGACATTTTAATGAAAATTAAAATGTCTTTTTTTTATTTTAAAAAATATCTAATAAATTTATAAAAAATAAAAGGAATTTTAAAATTAATGTAGAAGTAATATAGAGTGGTGTAAAGTGGTGTAAAGTGGTATAATTATATGAAAAGTGGGGTAAAGGTATGTTTATAGGTGAATATAATCATTCAATTGATAAAAAGTCAAGATTAATAATACCTGTAAAATTTAGAAGTAGTCTAGGTAATAACTTTATCTTAACTAAAGGATTAGATAACTGTTTATTTATTTATCCTGAAGATGAATGGAAGGTATTAGAAAATAAATTGAAAAATTTACCACTTACTCGAAAAGATGCCAGAGCTTTTGTTCGATTTTTCTTTTCTGGAGCTACAGAGTGTGAATTAGATAAACAAGGAAGAATATTAATACCAAGCAACTTAAAAAAACATGCAAAGTTAGATAAGGAAGCTACCATAATTGGTGTTTCAAATAGAGTGGAAATTTGGAGCAATGATGAATGGATCAAATATAATGAAGATGATGATTTAAGCTATGAAAATATAGCAGAAAAAATGTCTGAACTTGGAATATAAATAATTGAATTTGAGGTGTAAAAATGGAGTTTAATCATATATCAGTCTTGTTAGAAGAATCTTTAAATGGATTAAATATTAAACCAGATGGAATATATATTGATGGAACAATGGGTGGAGCTGGACATTCATTAGAAATAGTAAAAAGATTAGATACAGGAAAATTAATAGGAGTAGATCAAGATATAAATGCAATAAATAAGTCAAAAGAAAAATTAAAAGGGTATGAAGATAAAACTATATTAATACATGATAATTTTAAAAATATAAAAGAAATATTGAGACAACTAAACATTGAAAAGGTTGATGGAGTATTATTAGATTTAGGAGTTTCTTCACATCAATTGGATACAGGAGATAGGGGATTTTCATATCATAAAGATGCTCCCTTAGATATGAGGATGAATGAATATGATAATATTTCAGCGAAAGATATTATAAATACTTACAGTATAGAAGAATTAGATAGAATATTAAAAGATTATGGTGAAGAAAGATGGTCTAAAAGAATTGCTGAATTTATAGTAGATAAAAGAAAAGAGAAATATATTGAAACTACTGGTGAATTAGTTGAAATAATTAAAAATGCAATACCTAAAGCAGTGAGAAAGGATGGTCCACATCCAGCTAGAAGAACTTTTCAAGCAATTAGAATTGAAGTTAATAATGAATTAGGAATATTAAAACAGGCTATTATTGATATAGTAGATTGTTTAAAACCTAAAGGAAGACTTAGTATTATTACATTTCATTCACTAGAAGATAGAATAGTAAAAGAAACATATAAATATCTATATAAAAATTGTATTTGTCCAAAGGAATTTCCTATATGTAAATGTAATAAAGAAAGAGAAATAAAAATTATAAATAAAAAGCCCATAGTAGCATCAATGGATGAACTAGAAAACAATAAAAGAGCTAGAAGTGCAAAACTTCGTATAGCTGAAAAGATATAGTGTTCTAAAAACAGAAAGAGGTGAATAAAATTGGTAGTAGCTAAAAAAGAATTTCAAATTTATGATTTAGAAGAAAAAAAACCAAGAAAACCTAAGAGAAATAAAAAGCCTAAAAAAAATAATACAAAAATGAAATTAAAGTTATTTCTATATTCTACAGTAGTATTGACTGTATCTATATTAGTATTATTGAGATTCGCACATATATCTAAACTACAATATGATTTATCATCTAAAGAATCTGAAGTAGAAAGTTTAATGAAAGAAAAGCAAAATATCTCTATTGAACTTGGGAAAGTTAAAGATTCTAGATGGATTGAAATAGTAGCTTTAAATTCATTAGGAATGAGTTACCCAAAAGAATCTCAAAAAGTATATGTGGATTTAAGTAAAAAAAATTAGTTGTTAACGAATGAAGAACTCTGTATTTAACATAAGAATATAATTCTAAAGTAGAGTGTTTGGGAGGTCTTCATAATTGTCATCAACTATTATAACTAAAAAAAGATTATTATTTATATTAATATTTTGTATAGCAATTATATTATTTTTAATTATTAGGTTGTTTCATATACAAGTGATAAAAGGAATAGAATTAAGAGAGAAAGCATTGGAACAATGGTCCCGGAATATTCCTGTGCCTTCTAAAAGAGGCATGATTTATGATAGAAATAAAAATATATTGGCTACAAATGTAAGTAGTTATACAATATGGGCAAGGCCTGCAGATATATTTGACCCTGATAAAGTAGCAATAAAAATTGCTAATATATTAGATATGGATTCAAATGAAATACACAAATTGATAACTAAAAGACAGAGCTTATCAATTATAAAAAAATGGATAAGCAAAAAAGATGCAGATAAGTTGAGGAGTTTGAAGATAAAAGGGATAGAGGTTGTTGATGATAATAAAAGATATTATCCAATGGATAATTTTGCATCTCATATACTAGGGTTTACTGATATAGATAATTATGGACTATATGGAATAGAAAAAATATATGATGAAGAACTTACAGGGACAAATGGAAAATGGATAAAAATGGTTGATGGAAAACAAAAACAGTTACCTTATGAAAGTGAAGGGTTTTTTGAACCAAAACCCGGAAATAACATTTTACTTACAATTGATGAAACTATACAACATTTAGCTGAAAAGGCTGCATTAGAAGCCTTAGTAAAAAATAAAGCGAAAAATGTTTCTGTAATAGTTATGGATCCTAATAACGGTGAGCTTCTGGCTATGGCAACAAAGCCTGATTATAATCCTAATAATAGAAACACATTATTATTTAACCCAGATGAGGAATGGAAGCCTTTAGACGAAAATGAAAGAAAAGAATATAAAGATTTACCATGGGATCAAAAATCTCAGCTACTCTATGAGAGTTGGAGAAATTTTTCTATTAATGATAATTATGAACCTGGTTCTACATTTAAAATAATTACCGCAGCTGCAGGATTAGAAGAAAAAGTAGTAACGCAAGAAAGTAAGTTTCATTGTGATGGATATGTTACACAAATTAAGGGTGCAAAGATAAAGTGCTGGAGATATTACAATCCACATGGGAGTCAAAATTTTACTGAAGGAGTTCAAAACTCATGTAATGAGGTTTTTGTTAGTGTTGGACTTAAATTAGGAGAAGCAAAGATGCATGAATATGTTGAGAAATTTGGATTTGGAGAGAAAACAGGAATTGAATTAACTGGTGAGACATCAGGGATAGTAAGACCGCTTAAATCTATGAAAAAAGTAAATCTAGCAACAATTTCCTTTGGTCAAGGAATATCAGTAACTCCTATACAAATGGTTTCTGCAATTTCTGCTGTAGCAAATGGTGGTAATTTAATGGAACCAAATATAGTAAAAAGTATTACTGATAATGAAGGGAATTTAATTAAAGAAAAAAAAGAAAAGATAGTTAGAAGAGTTATATCAAATGAAACCTCAAAAGAACTTTTAGAGATACTAGAATCAGTAGTATCTAAAGGAAGTGGAAGTAAAGCTTATAAACCTGGATATAAGATAGGGGGGAAAACTGGTACTGCTCAAAAAGTTATTGATGGTAAATATGCAAATGGAAAATACATTGCTTCATTTGCTGGAATAGCTCCTGTTGATAATCCAAAAGCTGTAGCTTTAGTAGTTATTGATGAACCAAGTGCAGGTGTTTATTATGGCGGGCAAATAGCTGCACCTGTGGCTGGAAATATTCTCAAAGAAACTCTTGATTATCTTGATTATGAGCCTAAGTTATCAAAAGAAGAGAAAGAAGAATATGGAGATATATTAGTTACAGTACCTAATCTAAAAGGGCTTACAATAACTGAAGCATCAAAAAAATTAAGAGAATTAGAATTAGAACATGTTACAGATATTGTTACTCCCAAAAAAGAGGATAAAGTGATAGATCAAATACCTAAATCAGGTACTGAAGTTAAGAAAGAAGAGATTATAGAATTATATTTAAAAAACCCTAAATAACACTAGATAGAAAATTTTAGACAACTTCAATTATTCATTGTAGAGGTTGTCTTTTTGAAATTTTAGAAAAATTAATAAGTTAATATTGTAATAGAATAGTATATAAAATTATGTTATTATTATAGGGGTGTATAACTTTGAAGTTACAAAAATTAATTGAGGATTTAGACTATATTAATATATCAGGTGATCTAGAAAAACAAATATCAGGAATTGAGAATAATTCAAAAAATGTAAAAGAAAACTTTTTATTTATAGCAATTAAAGGTTTTAAATTAGATGGCCATGATTTCATATCTGATGCTTTAAGCAGAGGATCCAAAGTTATTGTGGTAGAAAATAATAATTTTTATAATAATAGAGATGATATTACTATAATAACAGTTAAAAATTCTAGAGTAGCTTTACCTATTCTATCTAATACTTTCTATAATTATCCTTCTACAAAATTAAATATTGTAGGTATAACAGGGACAAATGGTAAAACCTCAACTAGTTATTTTTTAGAGTCTATATTTAAAAATAATCAGTGGAAAACTGGAATCATAGGAACATTAGGAGTGAAAATAGATGAAAAGAATTATGATATAGATAAAACTACTCCTGAAGCTAATAATTTACAAATGTTTTTACATAAGATGTTAGAAAAAGATATTAATCATTGTATAATGGAAGTATCTTCTCATTCATTATCACTTAATAGAGTTAATAATATTCAATTTGATATTGGTATATTTACAAATTTAAGTGAGGAACATTTAGATTTTCATAAATCATTAAATGAATATATGAATTCAAAAATAAAATTGTTTTATATGACTGATAAATTAAATATTATAAATTCTGATGACGAATTTGGGAAAAAGATGATTTCTAAGCTAAAAAATTTTAAAACCAAAATTGTAACATATGGAATAAATTCTGGAGATATACAAGCTAAGAATGTAATTCAAATGACTAGAAATATAAGTTTTGATTTAGTTACAAATTTAGGAAACATAAATATTAAATTGAATACTCCTGGGATATTTAATGTATATAATGCATTAGCAGCTATAAGTTGTTCTATTGCATTGGGAATTGACTTAAAGACTATAAAACAGGGACTAGAAAAAATTGATAATGTAAAGGGTAGATTTCAAGTTATTAAATCAGATGAAGATTTTGATATTATAATAGATTTTGCTCATTCACCTGATGGCTTTAAAAATGTATTGAAAACAGTTAATGAATTTGCAAAGGCTAGAATTATAACTGTATTTGGATGTGGAGGAGATAGAGATAAATCAAAAAGACCTAAAATGGGGAAAATAGCAGCTAAATATTCTGATATATGTATAATTACAAGTGATAATTCTAGAAGTGAAGATACAAAAGCAATTATAGAAGAAATAATACAAGGTATAGAAGATAGTTCTTATGAATATTTTAAAATACCTGATAGAAAAAAAGCTATAAAAAAAGCTATAGAAATAGCAAGACCATATGATATTATCATGATTTTAGGTAAAGGTCATGAAACATATCAAATAATGAATCAGAAAAAAATTGAATTTGACGAATATAAGATAGTCAAAGATATTTTAGATAACTATAGGCAAAAATAATATATTATATACATGAGAGGAGAACGTAATGTTAGATTATATAGATATAATTAGAATTATTGGAATTTCATTTATTATAGCATTGTTACTAGGACCACTTAGTATACCATTACTTAGAAAATTAAATGTTGGTCAAAGTATTAGAGAAGAAGGTCCAAAAAGTCATATTAAAAAAAGTGGTACTCCAACAATGGGAGGAATAATATTTTTATTAGCAGCAATAGTAACATCATTAACTTCAGGTATTGTTAATAAAGATATATCCCTATTAATATTTTCTACATTGGGATTTGGAGCGATAGGATTTATAGATGATTTCATTAAAGTTGTATTAAAGAGAAACTTAGGTTTAAGAGCATATCAAAAGTTATTAGCACAAATTTTAATAGCTGTCATTTTAGTAATTTATCAAACTAAAACTGCATCTCAAGGAACAGAGATAATTGTACCATTTTTAAATAATTTTTATTTGGATTTAGGTATTCTTTATCTGCCTTTCATAATATTCGTAGTTGTTGGAACTGTAAATAGTGTAAATTTAACAGATGGATTAGATGGGCTTGCTACAGGAATTACATTAATAGTATTATCATTCTTTAGTTTAGTTGCTTTAAAAATGGGATATGGAGCCGTTACAGTATTTTCAGCAGCACTTGCTGGAGGTTGTCTTGGATTTTTAAAATATAATGCATACCCTGCTAAGGTTTTTATGGGAGATACAGGATCTCTTGCACTTGGAGGTGCAATAGCAG
Organism: Senegalia massiliensis; assembly: GCF_900626135.1. Taxonomy (NCBI): domain Bacteria; kingdom Bacillati; phylum Bacillota; class Clostridia; order Eubacteriales; family Clostridiaceae; genus Senegalia; species Senegalia massiliensis. Next base: position 1,894,296 of record NZ_LR130785.1, on the reverse strand, counting down.
CCATATCAATTATTTTGAAATTACCTTTAATATTACCTATTGTTGGTGGAGTATATTTTACAGAAACATTATCGGTTATTTTACAGGTTTTAAGTTTTAAACTTACAGGAAAAAGATTATTTAAAATGAGTCCTCTTCATCATCATTTTGAATTATCTGGTTGGAAAGAAACTAAGGTGGTTACAGTATTCTGGGCTGTAACAGTTTTATTATCATTATTTAGTCTATTATCGCTTAAATATTATATATAGATGGAGGAATTAAATGAATATTGAAAATAAAAATGTATTAATATTAGGTCTGGGTATAAGTGGTGTGTCTACGGCAAAAGCATTAGATAAATTAAAAGCTAATATAATTATTAATGATTCTAAAAATAAAAATGAACTTGAACAACATATTAATAATTTAAAAAATATTGATATTGATTATAGACTAGGCCATAATAATCCAAACTTAAAAGATATTGATTTAATAATAAAAAGTCCAGGAATAAAAAATTCAGTACCTATAATTCAAGATGCAATTAAAGATAATATTGAGGTAGTTACAGATATTGAATTAGGATATAGATTATTTAAGAATAAATTTATTGCCATAACTGGAACTAATGGTAAAACAACAACAACAACTTTAGTAGGGAAAATTTTTAAAGAAGCAAATATTACTGCCCATATAACAGGTAATATAGGAGTGGGCATATTGTGGGAATTGGTTAATTCAAAAGAAGAAGATTATTTTATTATAGAAGCTAGTAGCTTTCAATTAGAAAATACTTATTTCTTTAAACCAAATATTAGTGCAATAATAAATTTTAAGCCAGACCATTTAGATTGGCATGGAAATTATATGAATTATAAAAATTCCAAAACAAAGGTTATTAAAAATCAAGATGAAAAAGATTTTGCAATATTAAATTATGATGATTTAGAGGTTAGAAAATTAGCAGATAGTACAAAATCTAAAGTTATATATTTTAGTCAAAAAGAAAAACTAAGTAGAGGAATTTTTATAAATTGTGGACATATAGTTTATAGTGATGGTATAAAAAGTATCAATATAATTAAATTAGATGATATAAAAATTCCTGGTAAACACAATGTTGAAAATATAATGACCTCTATTGGTATATGTCTTGCAGCTAATATAGATATAAATAATATAAAAAATTCTATTTCAAATTTTCAAGGAGTATCACATAGATTAGAATTTGTTGATGAAATTGATGGAGTAAAATATTACAATGATTCAAAGGCTACAAATGTTGATGCTTCTATACAGGCAATCAATGCTATAAAAAGAAATATAGTATTGATTGCAGGTGGATATAACAAGGATTCCTCATATGAAGAACTTATAAAAGTTTCAAAAGGAAAAATTGATAATTTAATACTGTTAGGACAAACTGCAAATGAAATAAAAAAAGTTGCTGAAAAATATGATATAGAAAATATTCATATGGTTAATAATATGAAAGAAGCAGTTTATAAAGCATACAATTTATCAAACTCAAATAGCACCGTTTTATTATCTCCAGCTTGTGCTAGTTGGGATATGTACAATAATTATGAAGAAAGAGGAGATGAATTTAAAAATATGGTTAAGAGTATAAGGAGGAACCATAATGGCCAAAAAGGCTAGTGATTTTACATTAATGATTACTACAATTATTTTAGTTTTTATAGGAATAATAATGGTATTTAGTTCTAGTTATCCTGATGCTTATTATAAATTAAATAATCCTTATCATTTTCTTGTGAGACAGTTAATTTTTGCTGTTATTGGATTATTTGTAATGATATTTTTCATGAATTTTAAATATTCAAGATTGGCTAAACTGTCTAAATTAATTTTTTTAGTGGGTATAGTTTTAACTGCATTATTATTTACTCCATTAGGATTTAAAACAGGAGGAGCTACCAGATGGGTTAAGGTATTTGGTTATACTATAATGCCATCAGATGCTATAAAATTTGGTGCTATTATATTAATGGCTACTTTTTTAGCAAAGAAAAAAGATGGGATAAGACAATTTTGGAATGGACTTGTACCTGCATTATTAATTATAGGATTTTCAGCTGCACTTATAATAATACAACCAGATTTGAGTACTAGTGCAACTCTTGCTACTACATTAGCTGCAATGCTATTTATAGCAGGTGCAAAAACAAGCCACTTAATCGGACTTGGATTTATAGGTGTAGGAGGATTATATTTTGCTATTACAGCAGAGGAATATAGACTTAGAAGAATGACTGTATTTTTACATCCTTTTGAAGATCCTACAGGTGATGGATGGCAAGTAATTCAATCCTTATATGCATTAGGTTCAGGGGGATTATTTGGTGCTGGTCTCGGAAAAAGCAAACAAAAATTCTTTTATTTATCTGAGCCATATAATGATTTTATATTTTCTATTATAGGTGAAGAACTTGGTTTTATTGGTAGTGTAATAGTTATTATTTTATTTTTAATAATTATTTGGAGAGGAATTAAAATTGCTTTATCTGCTAAAGATTTATTCGGATGCTACTTAGCATCAGGAATTACTGCACTTATTGCAATTCAAACCTTAATTCATGTAGGTGTAGTTACAAGTTCTTTACCCCCAACAGGGATACCACTACCATTCGTAAGTGCAGGGGGTACTTCACTTATGATGTTTATGGCATGTGTTGGAATACTTTTAAATATATCTAGACATGTCTCATTAGATAGGAGTTGAAATTAATGAAATTTTTAATTACAGGCGGAGGTACAGGAGGTCATATTTCTCCTGCTCTAGCTATTGCAAAAAAAATAAAAAAAGAAAAACCAGATTCTGAGATATTGTATGTAGGTACTCATAATAGTATGGAGTCTGAATTAGTTCCTAGAGAAGGGTTTAAATTTAAAGGAATAAGAGTAAAAGGATTTGAAAGAAGATTATCAGTTGATACAATTAAATCTGTAAAAGAGTTATTATATGGGTTAAATGATGCAAGAAAAGTTATAAAGGATTTTAATCCTGATGTTGTAATTGGAACAGGTGGATATGTGTGTGGTCCAGTAGTATTGATTGCATCATTAAAAAAAATACCTACTCTTATCCATGAACAAAATGCTTTGCCAGGTGCTACTAATAGAATATTATCTGGTTTTGTAGATAAAATAGCTGCAAGTTTTGAAGAAAGTAAAAAATATTTTAAAAATGAAGATAAGGTTACAATTACAGGTAATCCTGTTAAAATAGATTTTTTTGAAGTGGATAAAGAAGAAGCTTATAAAAAGCTAAAAATAGATAGAAATAAGGATTTTGTAATTTCACTAGGTGGTAGTGGAGGCCAAAAAAGTTTAAATGAATCAATAATTGGTTTAATAGAAAAGAATTTAGAAAATGATAATTTGCAATTATTTCATATAACAGGTAAAAATCACTATGATAAGTTTATGCATAAACTAAAGAGTAGGGGAATAAATAAGTTACCATCTCATATAAATGTAGTTCCATTTTTTTATGACATGCCTAGTGGATTTAAGATAGCTGATTTAGTTATTACTAGTGCAGGCGCCATAACACTTGCTGAGATAACAGCACTTGGGCTACCAAGTATAATTATACCTAAAGGTTACACTACAGGTAATCATCAGGAGTATAATGCTAGAGCTATAGAAAAGGCTGGTGCAGGAATTACAATATTAGATAAAGATGTATCAGGAGAAAAATTAAATGATGAGATGATTTCTTTACTTAAAAATAAAGAAAGATTAATTCAAATGAGTATGAACAGTAAAAAATTAGGCAAGAAAGATTCAGTTGATAAAATATATAACCTAATATTACAACTTATATAGTATAGTCACACCTCCTTAGATAAAGCATAAAATGTAATATAGTTTACATATAACTATTTTCATTTCATGGAGGTGCCCAAATGTCTAAGTATGTAATAGAAGGGAGTAACAAATTAGCAGGTGAAATTACTGTAAGAGGAGCAAAAAATTCAGTTTTGCCTATACTTGCTGCTTCAATTTTAAATAATAATATTAATATAATTTTTAACATACCAGAAATAAGCGATTTGAAAGTTATGGTTAAAATTTTAAAAGCCATAGGTTGTAAAGTTAATGTTGTTGATAATATTGTTACTGTAGATTCAAGAAATTTAGATAAAGTAAGAATACCAGAAGAATTAGTTAGAGAAATGCGTTCTTCTATAATACTAATGGGAGCAATGCTTTCTAGATGTGGTGAAGTTGAAGTTTCATATCCTGGTGGATGCGAAATTGGAGTTAGACCAATTGATTTTCATCTTAAAGCATTAAAAGAATTAGGTGCTGAAATAGAGGAATCCCATGGCTTTATATATTGTAAAGGTCAAAATTTAAAAGGAACAGATATTCAATTAGACTATCCTAGTGTAGGAGCAACAGAAAATATAATGTTGGCTAGCATTAAGGCCCAAGGAACTACAATTATAAGAAATGCTGCAAGAGAACCTGAAATAATTGATCTTCAAAATTTTTTAAATTCAATTGGCGGTAGAATATATGGTGCTGGAACATCTATAATAAGGATAGATGGTGTAAATAACCTGAATAGTGTTGAACATACTATTATACCAGATAGAATAGTTGCTGGTACATATATGGTAGCATCAGCAATTACTAAAGGTGAAATAATTTTAAAAAATATCCAGGTTGACCATATACAATCTATAATTGCTAAATTAAGGGAGACAGGATGTTCTATTTATAATAATTGTACTACACTTAAAATTATTGGTCCTAGAACAATAAATCCTATTGAATCTTTGCAGACTTTACCATATCCTGGATTTCCAACAGATATGCAAGCTCAGATAATGGCATTATTAACATTGTCAAGTGGAACAAGTGTAATCTCTGAAACTATATTTGAAAATAGATTTAAACATGTTCCAGAACTTGTAAGAATGGGAGCCAATATTAGAACATTAGGAAATGTAGCTGTTATAAAAGGAGTTAAACAATTAACAGGTGCCAAAGTAACTGCAAAAGACTTAAGAGGTGGAGCATCATTGTTATTAGCAGGACTTGCGGCAGAAGGCACTACTATAATAGATAATATATCACATATAGATAGAGGATATGAGAGACTGGAAGAAAATTTAAAATTAATAGGTGCTAATATAAGAAGAATAAAATAAGCAGCTTAAGGCTGCTTATAAGAATTGTAGCAAAATGTACAAGCTATGGAGGATATTATGGAAAAGAAATACAAAGTTGATAAAAAAATAAAGAAAAAAAGAGTATTAGTTATGACAATGATAATATTATTGTTAATATCATTACTTTTTTTTATACTTTTTACTCAAACTACATTATTTCATATAAAAAATATTGATATAAAAGGGAAAAGTGAACTTGAAGATGAAAAAATAATACTTGCATCAGGAATTGTTAAAGGAGAAAATATATTTAAAATTAATAAAAAAACTATAGTAGAAAACTTAACAAATCATCCTTATATTAAAGCTGCAAAAGTAGATATGAAGCTTCCAGATACAGTTGTTGTAAATATACAAGAGAGAAGAGAAGTTATAGTATATAATAATAATGGTAATTATATATATATTGATAAGGAAGGTTTTGTACTTAATACATTATCTAAGTTAAAAAATAAAAATATACCTTTATTAGAAACTACTCAGTCTATAGAATATGAATTAAATAAGAAAATTAATTTTAAAAATAATAATTATATTTCTGAAGTATTAAAGTTGTTAAATAATTATAACAAGGAAGAATATTCATATGAAATATCAAAAATAATTGAACAAGAGAAAAATACTACTCTGGTCTTAAATTCTGGAATTAATGTTGCGTTAGATGGGTTAAATGATATAAAATATAAATTAGAATTCATTGAAAAAATAGTAAAAGATTTAGATGAAAAAGATATATCTGCAAAGCAAATTAAATTTGATAAAGGTAAAAATCCTATAGTTATTAAATAATGCCAGGAGGTAACAAATGAAAAATTTAATATCAAAGTCTTTAATAGTAACTGTGTGTGTGATATTGGGAATAATAATTGCTATACAATATAAAACAGTAAGTAATTTAGTTGGTCCTGACTTTGTACCAAGTCAGAAAAATAAAGAATTAGTAAATGAACTTTCAAAAGTACAAGAAGAAAAAGAAGCACTAATGAACGAACTTACTAATTTAGAGAATAGAGTCCAAAAATATGAATCTGAAGTGTCTGAAGAAAGTGATTATGTAGAAGAACTTTCAAAAGAGCTTTCTAAATATAAAATGTTTGCTGGTTATACAGAAGTAGAAGGGGAAGGTATTGAGATTATTATAAATAATCCAGATGCTGAAGACTCTTATGGATATCCAATTTCAATAGTTGAAGATTATGAATATTTACTTGATATAGTAAGTTATTTAAATGTAACTGGATCAGAAGCTATAGCAATAAATGATTTAAGATATACATCATTTTCAGAAATGTTAGTAGCAGGAGACCATTTAAACATTAATAACAAACCTATTGGAGTTCCTATAGTTATTAAATCTATTGGTCCAAGTGATGATTTAAAAACTGCCCTAGAAATTAATGGAGGTATAATAGATTTATTAGAAAGTTATGGATATAAGGTTGAAATAAATAAAAAAGATAGTATAAAAATACCTAGATATACGGAAATAAAAGAATTTAAGTATGCAAATCCTATAACTGAAGAAGAATAGACCTAGGAGGGTCTTTATATGAATAAGTATATAATAAAAATAATAATATTTTTTCTATGTTTAGCTTTAGGTATAATAATTCCTCAACAAATAAGAAATAATACAGGAGATAATTCATTTGTGACTTTAAGTACTATAAAGCAAACACAAAATAAATTAGAAAAAACTAAAAGTGAAGTTATTGATATAAAAAAGATTATAAAAGAACAAGAAAAAAAGCTTGAAAAAATTGAAACAGCAAATAATACAACAGAAATTATTTCATTACTTGAAAATGATATTGAGAAATTTAAAAGCTTAGGAGGATTTAAGGATTTATCTGGTCCTGGAATAGTTATAAAAATACAAGATAGTGCAGAAGATTTTGTTATAGGCCAAAGTGATACAAGTGGTATTGTACATGATGCAGACATACAAAATATTTTAAATGATTTAAAAGTTGCTGGAGCTGAAGCTATAGATATTGGAGGACAAAGAGTAATTTTAAATTCTCCAGTTAGATGTGGAGGACCAGTTATAAGAGTCAACAAGAAAAATTTAGTATCTCCTTTTATAATAAAAGCCATAGGTAATCCAGCGAAATTATATTCTGCTATAAATGCTCAAGGAACATATGGAAGATATTTAAATGATGCTAGAGATTTACAAATAGAAAGTGAAGAAAGAGACCTTATTGTTATACCTAAATATAATGATAAGTTGGAAGTAAAATATATGAATCCTATAGAAGAAGGTGAATAATTTGTTAATTGCGTTAATTGGTATTATTTTAGGGGTAGTAATAGGATTATATATGCCTGTTACTTTCTCATTAAGCTATTCAACATATATGTCTGTAGCTATACTTGCATGTATGGATTCAGTTTTTGGAGGAGTAAGGGCATCCCTTGAAAATAAATTTAACTCAGGGATATTTATTTCTGGTTTTATTGGAAATGCTATTTTAGCAGCATTACTTGCATATATTGGTGATAAATTAGGAGTTCCTTTATATTATGCAGCAATATTTGCATTTGGAATTAGGCTTTTTAATAATTTTGCTATTATAAGAAGGTTTTTTTTCAATAAACAGCATTTGAACGATTAATAAAATGCTGATATAATATTGTTTATGTTCTAAATTTAATATTTAAAGATAGTAAAATTATTGATTATAATGTAGAATAATATGATAAAATAATTATAATATTAAAATTATATTTTAAAGTTAAGAAGGATATAAGAATCTTATGTCGAATATAATTCTAATGAGATTTATCTTATAATAAGAGATGATTATAAAAGAAACGATAAAATGATAAAATGTAATAAGGGGGTTAAATTGTGTTTGAATTTGATGTAGATATGGAACAATTCGCTCAAATAAAAGTAGTAGGTGTAGGCGGCGGTGGAAATAATGCTGTAAATAGAATGATAGATGAAGGTGTTAAAGGAGTAAATTTCATTGCTGTTAATACAGATAGACAAGCTCTTCATTCTTCTCAAGCTGATATAAAAATTCAAATAGGCGAAAAATTAACAAGAGGTTTAGGTGCTGGAGCTAATCCTGAAATAGGAAAAAAAGCTGCTGAAGAAAGCAGAAATGAAATACAGGAAGCACTAGAAGGTGCAGATATGGTATTTATAACTGCAGGAATGGGTGGTGGAACAGGTACAGGTGCAGCACCTGTAGTAGCTGAAGTTGCAAAAGAAATGGAAATACTTACTGTTGGTGTTGTAACTAAACCATTTATGTTTGAAGGTGGAAGAAGAAGTGCACATGCAGCTAAAGGTATAGAGGAATTACAAACTAAAGTAGACACTTTAGTTACCATTCCTAATGATAGATTGTTGCAAATAGTAGAGAAAAAGACATCTATAATGGATGCATTTAAAATAGCAGATGATGTTTTAAGACAAGGTATTCAAGGGATATCTGATTTAATAGCTGTACCTGGACTTGTAAATCTTGACTTTGCTGATGTGACAACTATTATGTTAGATCAAGGATTAGCTCATATGGGTATTGGTAGAGCAAATGGTGAAAACAGAGCTACTGAAGCTGCAAAACAAGCAATACATAGTCCGCTATTAGAAACTTCTATTGAAGGTGCTAATGGAGTACTACTTAATATTACTGGAGGATCAAATCTTGGTTTATTTGAGGTGAATGAGGCAGCAGATCTTATTAAACAAAATGTAGATCCAGATGCAAATATAATTTTTGGTGCAGTTGTAGATGAAACTCTTAAAGATGATATTCAAATTACTGTTATTGCAACAGGCTTTAATAATAATCCTAAAGAGAATTCATCACAAAATCCTTTTAAAAATACTTCTGATAAAAATGATAAACATACACAAATTAATAAAGATAATAATGAAAAAAATGATTTGAAAGATGAACTAGATATACCAACTTTTTTAAGAAGAAGAACAAATAGATAATATAAAATAGAATTTTTAAAAGACCCATTTCGAATGACGAAATGGGTCTTTTTTCGACTTCAGACTTTGACATAATTTTAGATTAAACTTCTGTATAATAGGAATATATTGTACTATAAATGCATAAAAGTTTATAAGAAGATTTAATATAGTTTTATGCATAGATAAAATACATTTTAAGGGGGGCTAAATTTGTACATCTATGCTGAATATTTATTAATAGAAAATTTTATAATCAATTATATAATATTATATGTCACAAAAAGATTTACAAGAACAGATACTAATAATATAAGAATTATATTATCTGCATTACTAGGTGCTTTATATACATTAATAGTATTCATTCCCAAATTACATTTTATGGGCAACTTTATTGGGAAAATATGTATTTCTATAATTTTGATAATTTTAGCATTCAATCCTTTTAAACTTAAAAAGTTTTTAAAATTATTTGCTACATTTTATACAGTATCATTTGTATTTGCAGGTGGTTCATTTGCTATTTTTTATTTAACTAATTCTAAAGTATATTTTGGAAAAGGCATATTTTATATAAAAAGTATAAATAATTTTAAACCATCTATATTGATAGTTGGAATAATCATATCTTATATATTTTATAAAATAGCATCACAATATATTTATAGTAAAATAAGTAAAGAAAATATGTATGTAAGCTTTATAGTTAAGTTACAAGATAAGACAGCAAGATTAAAAGGACTTGTAGATACTGGTAATTCGCTAATAGATCCAATAACAAATATACCAGTTATTGTGGTTGAATTTTCAGCAATAAGTGAATTATTACCTAGTTCAATACGGGATATATTTACAATATATAGTGAAGATGATTTAAGTATAATATCAAGAGTAATATCTAATAGCAATGAACTTATTAAATTTAGACTTATACCATTTAAGTCAGTAGGCAAAGAAAATGGAATGTTACTAGGATTTAAACCAGATAGAATAATCATTGAAAATGATGAAGACAAGCAAGTATCAGACATTGTAATAGGAATTTATAATAATCATTTGACAAATAATAATGATTATGTGGCCCTATTACATCCTGAAATAATTAACTAACTGGAGGCGTAAAAATTGAAGAAATTATTAACAATAATGAAGTTAAAGATTAAAATTATATATATTAAATATTTAAAAATGTTAAATTTATATGAAGAAGAAAGTATATTTTATATAGGTGGAAGTGAAATTCTTCCTCCTCCATTAGAACCAGAAGAAGAAAAATATTTAATATCTAAAATTGAAAAAGATGAAAGTATAAAAACAATATTAATAGAGAGAAATTTAAGATTGGTTGTATATATATCAAGAAAATTTGAAAATACTGGTATAGGAATAGAGGATTTAATATCCATAGGATCTATTGGACTTATAAAAGCTGTAAATACATTTAAGCCAGATAAAAATATTAAATTAGCTACATATGCTTCAAAATGTATCGAAAATGAAATATTAATGTATCTAAGAAAAAATAATAAAACTAAAACAGAAATATCTTTTGATGAACCTTTGAATACAGATTGGGATGGAAATGAATTATTATTATCTGATATTTTAGGAACGGATAGTGATATAATTTTCAAATTATTAGAAGAGGAAATAGATAAAGAGTTATTAATGGAAGCTATGGAATCTTTATCTGATCGAGAAAGAAGAATAATGGAATTAAGATTTGGAATTAAAAAGACAGGTGAAGAAAAAACTCAAAAAGAAGTGGCAGATATTTTAGGAATATCACAATCTTATATTTCTAGACTTGAAAAACGTATAGTAAGAAGATTACAAAAGGAAATAAGTAAAATGGTATAGCATACAAATGTATGCTATTTTTTTTTTAGGAAATAATAAATTAAAATATTTTATATGAAAAAATAACCAATTTACTTTTGTATAAAATATAAAGCTAAGGTAATAATTTATATTGAAAGGGGTAGATCATCTAGAAGGGAATGAACATAAATGTACATTAACAAAGTAGAAATTTGTGGAGTAAATACATCAGAGTTGCCCGTATTAACTAATAAAGAAATGAGAAAATTATTTGATAGGATTCATAAAGGAGATATGAAAGCTAGAGAAGAATTTATCCAAGGTAATTTAAGGCTAGTTTTAAGTGTTATAAAAAGGTTTAACAAAAGAGGAGAAAATGTTGATGATTTATTTCAAGTAGGATGTATAGGGCTAATAAAAGCAATAGACAATTTTGACTTAAAACATAATGTGAAATTCTCAACTTATGCTGTACCTATGATAATAGGTGAAATTAGGAGATATTTAAGGGATAATAATTCTATTAGAGTTAGTAGATCACTTAGAGATATAGCATATAAAGCGTTACAAGCAAGAGAACAATTGATAAAAAAGAATTCAAAAGAACCTACTATAACAGAAATATCTAATGAATTGAATTTGCCTAAAGAAGATGTTGTATTTGCATTAGATGCTATTCAAGATCCAATATCTTTATTTGAACCTATTTATCATGATAACGGAGATGCAATATATGTAATGGATCAAGTAAGTGATGAAAAGAGCGAAGATGAACTATGGTTAGAGGAAATAGCACTAAGAGAAGGTATAAGAAAATTAAATGATAGGGAAAAGCTAATATTAAACTTGAGATTCTATGAAGGTAAAACTCAGATGGAAGTTGCAGAAGAAATAGGTATTTCTCAAGCTCAGGTTTCTAGACTAGAGAAAACTGCTTTAAATCATATGAAAAAATTAGTATAGATTCTATACTAATTTTTTTTATTATGCATAATTTAAGACAAGTTAATATAAATATATTATAAAAGGATAAGAGGTGATAATATGATTAAAGCATCGGAATTAACAGAAAAAGAAATAATAAATGTTGTTGATGGTTCAAAATTGGGTATGATAAATGATATAGAAATTGATTTGGAAAATGCAAAAATAAAAGCTATAATAATGCCCAAAGCTGGTGGAATAATGAGTCTTTTTACTAAGTACAATAATGTAGTTATTGATTGGGAGGATATAGTTAGGATAGGAAATGAAGTTATATTAGTAAACATAGATTCACAAAAATATAAAGATTTAAATGATAATATATAATTATTAAGAAAATTATAAATAATAAGTTAAAATAATAACTATTGTTGTAATAATTGCTCAAATATATTATTATGTAATTAATAATATAATACTCAGATGAGAATAACGAGAGATATCTTTAAATAGGTAGCCGATGGAGCAATATATAAAATTTGCCATAATTTTTATAGAAACTCTCAGGTAAAAGGATCGTTATTTGATGAAACTCTGGAGAGATCGCTTTAGCGACGCCGAAGGAGAAATACATTAATATGTAAAGCTCTCAGGCCAGATACAGAGAAATATAAGGCATATATTTTGTATGTTTTTATATTTCTTTTTTTAATGTCCCTTAATGAAAACCTTTTCAAGGGGTAAAAATATTTAAGGAGTGATATGATGGTAGATTCAAAAAAAACAGCTTTATATGATTCTCATCTAAGGTTAAACGGAAAAATGACAGATTATTATGGGTGGAAATTACCTGTAGAATTTGAAGGTCTTACTTTGGAGCATGAAGCAGTTAGAAATGATGCAGGAATTTTCGATGTTTCTCATATGGGAGAAATTGAAATAAAAGGAGATGATGCAAAAGACTTTGTAGATTATTTAGTAACAAATGATATAACATCACTTAAGAACAATCAAATTCTTTACACATTTTTTCTCTATCCAGATGGTGGAGTAGTAGATGATTTACTTGTTTATAAATTTTCTGACACCCATTATTTTTTAGTAGTAAATGCAAGTAATTTAGAAAAGGATTATGAATGGATAAAAGAAAACAGAAAAGATTATGATGTGGAAATTAATGATTTATCAGACAAATATTCTGAAATAGCTATTCAAGGACCTAAGGCTGAACAAATATTACAAAAAATTACTGACAAAAATTTATCTGATATTAAATTTTTCTATCTTGATAGAAATGTATTTGTTGATGGAAAAAAAGCTATAGTATCAAGAACTGGTTACACAGGGGAAGATGGTTTTGAAATATATCTAGCAAATAACGATATTGTAGAAGTTTGGGAAAAATTATTAGAAGTTGGCAAAGAAGAAGGAGTAAAACCAGCAGGACTTGGTGCAAGAGATACCCTTCGTTTTGAAGCTAATTTGCCTTTATATGGAAATGAGTTATCTAAAGATATAACCCCATTAGAAGCAGGATTAGGATTTTTTGTTAAATTAAATAAAGAATCTGATTTTATAGGGAAAGAAGCTTTAAAGAAACAAAAAGAAGAGGGATTAAAAAGAAAAATAATAGGGTTTGAAATGATAGGTAAAGGCATACCAAGAAGTGGTTATGAAGTATATAAGGATGATAAAAAAATTGGTTTTGTTACAACAGGTTATCATTCACCTACATTAAAGAAAAATATTGGTAAAGCAATGGTTGATATTGATTATGCAGATCTTGGAATAGAATTTGATATTAAAATTAGAAAAAGATTTGCAAAAGTTAAAGTTGTTAATACAAAATTTTTAAAACAAAATAAAAAATAAAAATTTAAGGAGGAATTTTAATGAAAACAGTAGAAGGTTTATATTATTCAAGTGATCATGAGTGGGTAAAGGTAGAAGGTAATGAGGCGTTAATAGGTATAACAGATCATGCACAACATAATTTAGGTGAAATAGTTTATGTGGAATTACCAGAAGTAGATGATGAGTTAGAAAAGGAAGAATCTTTTGGAGTAGTAGAATCTGTTAAAACTGCATCAGATACTTATATGCCTGTATCTGGAACTGTAATTGAAGTAAATGAAGAATTAGAAGACTCTCCAGAACTTGTAAATGAAGATGCTTTTGGCAGTTGGTTTATAAAAGTAGAAATGTCAGATAACACTGAATTAGATGATTTAATGGATAAAGAAGCTTATGAAAAATTCTGTGCAGAGGAGGAATAATATGCATAGATATATACCTAACACTAAACAAGATAGAAAGGAAATGTTAGATGTAATAGGTGCTAATTCTATTGATGATTTATTTAAGGATATTCCAGAGTCTCTAAGACTAGATAGGGATTTAAAAATAGATGATTCCTTATCAGAATTAGAAATAAGAAATCATATGAAAAAACTTGGAGATAAAAATCAAACTACTGATGACTTAACTTGCTTTTTAGGTGCCGGCATGTATGATCATTATATACCATCTTTAATAGGTCATATAGCATCTAGAGGAGAATTCTTAACATCTTACACTCCTTATCAAGCTGAAATAAGTCAAGGAACCCTTAGAGTTATTTTTGAATATCAGACTCTTATATCTAATCTTACTGGCATGGATGTTTCAAATGCCTCTATGTATGATGGTCCTACTGCATGTGCTGAAGCAGGTCTTGTAGCAGCAGATGTAACTAGAAAAAATAAAGTAATAATTTCAAAAACAGTTCATCCTGAAGTAAGAAAAGTTGTAAAAACTTATATGAAATTTAGAGACATTGATTTGATAGAAGTTGATATGAAAGATGGAGTAACTGATGTAGATAAATTAAAAGAAGTTGCTGATAATAATACAGCAGGTGTAATAGTACAGAATCCAAACTTTTTTGGAATCATTGAGGATTTGAAAGAAATTGAAGAGATTACTCATGATACTAAAAAAGCTAAGTTTATAACTTATGTTGACCCGATTTCATTAGGTGTTTTAAAATCTCCTGGTGATTTAGGTGCTGATATTGTAGTAGGAGAAGGACAGAGTTTAGGTAATAAGTTGAATTTTGGTGGTCCTACCCTAGGGTTTATGGCAGTTAAGCAGAAATTAGCGAGAAAAATACCAGGAAGAATAGTAGGAGAAACAGTTGATAAGGATAATAAAAGATCATTTGTTCTTACTTTACAAGCTCGTGAACAACATATAAGAAGATATAAGGCTACATCAAATATATGTTCAAATCAAGGGCTAAATGCTTTAATGTCAGCAATATATTTAGTTACAATGGGTAAAGAAGGATTAAAAGAAGTTGCAACTCAGTCTTTACAAAAGGCTCATTATGCATTTGATAAAATAACTGAAAGTGGTAAATTTAAACCAGTATTTGATAAACCATTCTTTAAAGAGTTTGCTGTTAAAAGTGATATAAAAGTTAATGAAGTAAATCAAAAGTTACTAGAAAACAAAATTCTTGGTGGTTATGATTTAGGTAAGGATTATAATGATATTGATAATTCAATATTATTTGCAGTAACTGAAAAGAGAACTAAAGAAGAGATAGATAAATTAGTTTCTGCATTGGAGGTGCTATAATGAAAAATTATGATAAATTAATTTTTGAACTATCAAAAAAAGGTAGAAAGGCATATAGCCTTCCAAAAAATGATATATTGGAAAAAGAAATAGAACAACTCATTCCAAAAGAATATTTAAGTGATAAAGATTTAGAACTTCCAGAAGTATCCGAATTAGATGTTGTAAGACATTATACTAATTTATCCCAATTAAATTATAGTATTGATACAGGATTTTATCCATTAGGCTCCTGTACTATGAAATATAATCCAAAAATAAATGAAGATATGGCAAATATGGATAGTCTAACAAATATTCATCCTTATCAACCAGAACATACTGTTCAAGGATCACTTGAGTTAATGTATAATCTATCTAATCATTTAGCTGAAATATCTGGAATGGATAGAGTTAGTTTACAGCCAGCGGCTGGAGCTCATGGTGAATTAACAGGTATTATGCTTATAAAAGCATATCATAATGCAAATAATGATAATCATAGAACAAAAATAATAGTTCCAGATTCTGCTCATGGAACAAATCCTGCTACTGCTGCAATGGCAGGTTATGATATTGTAGAAGTAAAATCTTCAGATGAAGGTTTAGTAGATGTTGAAAATTTAAAGAAGATTTTAGATGATAAAGTAGCTGGACTTATGCTTACAAACCCAAATACATTAGGACTATTTGAAAAAGATATGAAAGAAATAGCAGAACTTGTTCATGAATCAGGAGGGCTTTTATATTATGATGGTGCAAATATGAATGCTATAATGGGAAGAGTAAGGCCAGGTGATATGGGATTTGACGTTATGCATTTTAATCTTCACAAAACTTTTTCAACTCCTCATGGAGGTGGAGGTCCTGGTAGTGGAGCTGTTGGAATAAAAGAACATTTAGCTAAATTCTTACCTGTGCCTGTAGTGGAAAAGAAGAATGATAAATTTATTTTAGATTATGATAGAAAAGATTCTATAGGAAAAGTAAAAGGATTTTATGGTAATTATGCTGTTAATCTAAGAGCATATACTTATATACTTGCTCTTGGAGGTAATGGGTTAAAGAAAGTTAGTGAAACTGCAGTATTAAATGCAAATTATATGATGAACAAATTAAAAGAACATTATAACTTACCAATAAAAACAGTATGTAAACATGAGTTTGTATTAGCTGGTTTAAAAGAAGATAATCTAGAAGTTAATACAATGGATATAGCTAAAAGATTATTAGATTATGGTTATCATCCTCCTACTGTTTATTTCCCATTAATAGTTAAAGAAGCATTAATGATAGAACCTACAGAAACAGAAAGCAAAGAAACATTAGATAACTTTATAGATGCTATGATTAAAATAGCAAAAGAAGCAGAAAACAATCCTGAACTTTTAAAAGAAGCTCCTCATTATGCTCCAGTTAGAAGGGTAGATGAAGTTAGAGCAGCAAGAAATTTAAAATTAAAATGGAATTAAATTAGGTGGTGTTAATTTGAAAATTATAAATGGAAGAGAAGTTTCAAATAATATAAGAGAAGACTTACAGATTAAAATAAATGAACTCAAAGAAAAAGGTATTGTTCCAGGCCTTTCAGTAATAATAGTTGGAGAGAATCCTGCATCTCAGTCCTATGTAAGAAGTAAAGATAAAGCATGTAAAAAGTTAGGAATGAAATCTGAAGTTCACTCCTTAGATAAAGATGTTTCAGAAAGTGAATTATTAGATTTGATTGAGAAATTAAATAATGACGACACAATACATGGAATATTAGTACAATTACCATTACCTCAACATATAGATGAAAAAAAAGTAATTGAGAAAATATCTATTGAAAAAGATGTAGATGGATTTCATCCTATAAATGCAGGAAAATTACTTGTAGGAGAAGATACATTCATCCCTTGTACTCCTCATGGGATAATTAAACTTATAGAAAGTAATGACATTGATGTTGAAGGAAAAAGAGTAGTTGTACTAGGTAGAAGTAATATTGTAGGAAAACCAATTTCATTATTATTGTTACAAAAAAATGCTACAGTTACAATATGTCATTCTAGAACTAAAAACTTGAAAGAAATTACTAAAGAAGCAGATATACTTGTAGCTGCTATAGGAAAAGCAAATTTTGTAAAGCGTGACATGGTTAAAAAAGGTGCTACAGTTATAGATGTAGGTATCAATAGAGTAGATGGTAAATTAGCTGGAGATGTAGACTTTGAAGATGTAAAAGAAACTGTAGGTCATATTACACCAGTACCAGGTGGAGTTGGACCAATGACTATAACAATGTTAATTTACAATACTGTAAAATCAGCAATGAAAGTAAAAGGAGGAAAATAGATGAATTTTCCATATGGAAAAGAGCCAATAGTAGCATTGAAAGATATAATAAAACAATCAATAGAACAAAGGAAAAAAGACGCTTGTGATACTTGAAACATGGCAAGTGTACTTGCAAGCGCCTGGGGCGTTAAAGAGGAAGTAGAAGCTGAAAATTCTGAAGAAGTTAGAAAAACTTTTAAAGAAATTGAAGGCAAGAATATCAACCTCGATACTGGAGAAGAAGTTGAAATTTTAAAAGGTGATGTTAGAGAGAGAAAAGGAAAACATACATTAATTTTCAGATATAAATTAAATATTTAAATAATAAATCTCAGGGCTACCTGAGATTTATTATTGTCTATTAGACAAAATAACTTATATAAATTATAATATATTTAGAATATAAATGTTTGGAGTGAATTATATGATATGCCCTTATTGCGAATATTATGAGACTAAAGTTGTAGATTCTAGACCTACAGAAGAAGGACATGCTATAAGAAGACGTAGAGAGTGTTCTAAATGTAATAAAAGATTTACAACTTATGAAAAAATTGAAGAAATACCTATTGTAGTGATTAAAAAAGATGGAACTAGACAACCATATAATAGAAATAAAGTTTTAAATGGTATTATTAGAGCCTGTGAAAAAAGACCTGTGTCTGTTGAGCAAATGGAAAAAATAGTAAATGACATTGAGAAATCTATTAGTAATTCTATGGAAAAAGAGATATCCACTACAAAAATAGGTCAAATGATTATGGAAAAGTTAAAGGATAAAGATGAAGTAGCTTATGTACGGTTTGCTTCAGTATATAGACAGTTTAAAGATATTAATACTTTTATGGATGAATTAAAAAAATTACTTGATGAAAAGTAATTTTCATTCTAATAATTTAGAAGGCAGGTAAATAAAATGAGTTATAAAAAAATATTAGTAGTAGATGATGAAGAACATATAGTAGAGCTGCTAAAATATAATTTAGAAAATAATAGTTATAATGTTATTACTGCATTTGATGGGGAACAAGCATACAATAAAGCAATAGAGGAAAGTCCTGATTTGATTCTTCTAGATATTATGTTGCCGGTTTTAGATGGAGTTGAAGTATGTAAAAAATTAAAAAAGAATAAAACATCTGAAAATATTCCTATAATTATGTTAACTGCTAAATCAGAAGAAACTGATAAAGTTTTAGGATTAGAGATAGGTGCAGATGATTATATGACAAAGCCTTTTAATATTAGGGAACTAATTGCTAGAATAAAGGCTGTATTAAGAAGAACTAATAATAGCACTGAATCTAGCAAAAATATATTGAAAATAGATAATATTATTATTGATATAGAAAGTTATGAAGTCAAGGTAGATAATGAGATTATAGATTTAACATTTAAGGAATTTGAGCTTTTAAAGTTACTGTCAGAAAATAGAGGTAAAGTTTTATCGAGAAACTTTTTACTTGATAAAATATGGGGATATGATTTTTATGGAGAAACTAGAACTGTAGATGTTCATATAAGACATTTAAGAAAAAAATTAAAACTTAAAGATGATGTTATTGAAACCATAAGAGGTGTAGGGTATAAAATTAAATAAGGAGATATAAATGAAAAGAAGAGTATTTATAATTTTTTCTATATTAATTTTAATTGGAGTAATAGCCACTGGATCTTTATCAATAAGTTTAGTTAGAGAAAATTATATTGATAATATAGAAAAAAGAATGATATCTAATGCACGGCTTATTAATTCATTTTTAACGAATAATATTAATGATTCTATTGATTTAAATGAAATAGCAGAACAATATGCACAAGAAATAGATAGCAGGATAACAATTATAGATATAAATGGAAATGTTGTAGGAGATTCTCATGCAAACATAGAAAATCTTGAAAGTCATATAAATAGACCAGAAATAAAAAAAGCCTTAGGTGGTAAAATAGGTATTAGTCAAAGATATAGTAATTCTCTCAATACTGAAATGTATTATGTATCTATTCCTTTCGAGCAAAAAAACTCAAATATTGCTGCTATAAGACTATCTCTTCCCTTAAAATACATTAATAAATACACAAAAAAAATATATATGAATATCATAATTTCAGCATTTACTGGTCTTTTTATAGCTATAATATTAGCTATAAGATATATTAATAAATTGACTTATCCTATAGAACAATTTACTAAAATAACAAGGAATATTAGTAAAGGAAAGTATGGTGAAAAAGTTAGGATAAATAATGATGATGAACTAGGGATATTAGCAGAAAGCTTTAATATTATGAGTATGGAATTAAGTGAAAAGATAGAAGAACTTAAAAATAGCAATACAAACTTAAGAGCAATACTCAAGAGTATGCTCAATGGTGTTATAGCATTAGATACAAATAATAATATAATGTATATAAATCCATCAGCTGAAAAAATGTTTTCTATAAAAAATGAATTGGTTAAAAATCAAAGTTTATTTGAAGTCATTCAAAATAGGGAATTAAATAATGCTTTAGAAGATTTATTTTATAAAGATAATAAAGAAAGTATAGAAATTTCTATTAATCATCCTTTAACTAATATTTTAAAAGTATATACAAGTCCAATAACATATCAAGATAATCCAAATAGAAAAATAGGTACACTTATAATATTAGAAGATATAACTGAGATGAGAAAACTTGAAACTATGAGAAAAGATTTTGTAGCTAATGTTAGTCATGAGTTAAAAACTCCTCTTACTTCTATAAAAGGATTTATAGAAACATTGAAATCAGGAGCAGTAGAAGATGAAAAGTTAAGGGATAAGTTTTTAAATATTATTGATGAAGAAACTTATAGATTAAACAATTTAATTGAAGATTTATTAATACTTACAGATATAGAAAATAGTAAGAATAAAATAAAGCATGAAATGATTAATCCTAATACATCTATAAATGAAGTTATAGAGTTTCTAACTGAACTAGCAGTTGAAAAGAATATTACAATTGTAGATAAAGTAAATGGTAACTTGCCAGTTATATATGGAAACAGAGGTTGGTTTAAGCAAATGCTTATAAATTTAATTGATAATGCGATAAAATATACTAAACCAAATGGAAAAATAAAAATAACTGCATATAATGTAAGTGATCAATTAATTATTTCGATAAAAGATAATGGGATAGGAATAGAAAAAGAATATTTAGATAGATTATTTGAAAGGTTTTTTAGGGTTGATAAAGCACGCTCAAAAAAGGTTGCTGGTACAGGCTTAGGCCTTGCTATAGTAAAGCATATTGTAATTCAATTTAATGGAGATATAAAGGTTAAAAGTGAAATAGGTAAAGGTACTGAATTTAAGATAATATTACCTATTAGAAATAAATAAGAAGGTGATAAAATGGATCTAAATTATATAATTTTGAAAAATATTTTAGAGTATTTAGATGAAGGCATTCATGTTATAGACAGTGAAGGTAAAACTATATTATATAATAAATCTATGGAAAAAATAGAAGGAATTGAGCCTGAGAATATTCTTGGAAAACAATTATTAGAGTTATTTCCTTCTTTAGATGAAAAGACTAGTACTTTACTTACAGTAATAAAAAATGGAAGGCCAATTGTAAATAGGAGCCAGACATATTTAAATTATAAAGGCAAAAAAATATCTTCTGTTAATACAACAATCCCTTTATTTAATGATAATGATTTAATAGGAGCAGTGGAAATTGGAAAAGATATAACAAAGATAAAAAAGTTATCAGAAGAATTAATTGAATTAAGAAATGAATTAACTAACAAAGAAAAATTAAAAACTGAAGATAAAATGAGAAAATATACATTTGATCATATTATAGGGAAATCAGAATCTATTAAAAAGGCCATAAGAATAGCAAAAAAAGCATCTAATTCATCTTCTAGTGTTTTAATATATGGTGAAACTGGAACTGGAAAAGAACTATTTTCTCAGAGTATTCATTATTCTGGTACAAGAAGCAATAAACCTTTTATTGCCCAGAATTGTGCAGCACTTCCAGAACAACTTTTAGAGGGGTTATTGTTTGGAACAGTAAAAGGTGGTTTTACAGGTGCAATTGATAGACCAGGACTTTTTGAACAAGCAAATGGAGGTACTCTTCTTCTTGATGAAATAGACTCTATGGGAATGATATTACAATCTAAATTATTAAGAGTATTACAGGAAGGTTATATCAGAAGAGTAGGAGGACTTAATGATATATCTATTGATGTTAAAATTATTGCTACAACTAATCAGCCACCATTAGAATCTATAAAGAGTGGAAACTTAAGAAAAGATTTATATTTTAGATTAAATGTAATATACATTGATATTCCTCCACTAAGAAAAAGAATTGGAGACTTAAAGTTATTAATAAATGAATTCATAAAAAAATTTAATTTTAAATTGGATAAAGATGTATGGATGATATCTAGAGAAGTTATGGACTTATTTAATAATTATAGTTGGCCTGGGAATATAAGAGAATTAGAAAATATGATTGAAGGTGGAATGAATTTTGTTGAAAATGATGAACACGTACTTCATATTGAACATTTTCCTGATTACATAAGTGATTTTAAAAATATAAGAAAAAGGGAATCTAAAGAAGAATTTGATATAGAAATAAGAAATTCTTTGCAAAATACAATTAATGATATTGAGAAAAAAATCATAGAAAGGGAATTAAATGAAAATGATTATAATATATCTCAAACAGCAAGAAATTTAAATATCAAAAGACAAACATTACAACATAAAATAAAAAGATATAATCTCAAATAAAAATGCCCATATTTTTGCATGTAACATGCAAAAATATGGGCATTTTTATGATTTGTATATATATTCACATATTTCATAAAATTTAAATGATTGAAATAAAGCCAATATGTATAATATTTAGAAATTTCTATTTTTGGCAAGGTATTTGCATAAGTATATATGTGTAAAATAATATGGAGGTGTAACAAATGCAAAAAATTAAAGTAATTATATGGGGATTTGGTGCTATGGGAAGTGGAATGGCAAAAATGTTATTAAAGAAAAAAGGTGTAGAAATAGTAGGTGTATGTGATAGAAACGAAAAAAGAGTTGGAAAAAGTATGTTTGAAGTACTAGGTGTTGAAAATAAAGATCATAATGAAGTAATAATTAATTCAGATATTGAATCAGTTATGGGTACAAAACCTGATATAGCTTTAGTTGCTACTGATTCTTTTACAGAAAAAACGTTTCCTAAACTAAAGCAATTATTAGAAAATAAAATTAATGTAATTTCTACTGCTGAAGAAATGGCATATCCTAAAGCTCAAAATCCAGAATTATCTAAGAAACTAGATGAAATAGCTAAAGAAAATAATGTTTCTGTATTAGGTACAGGCATTAATCCAGGGTTAATAATGGATTTACTAGTAGTGTGTCTTACAGGATGTATGACAGATGTTGAACATATTGAAGCAGAAAGAGTTAATAGTCTTTCTCCATTTGGTGCAGCTGTAATGGAGGAACAAGGAGTAGGCATAACAGTTGATGAATTTGAAAAAGGTGTTAAAGATGGAACATTAGCAGGGCATGTGGGATTTAAAGAATCAATTAATATGATAGGTGATGCAATTGGATGGCCTGTTGAAAAATTTGAACAACAAATGAAGCCAATTGTTACTAATGTAGATAGAAAATCTCCTTATGGATTTGCAAAAGCAGGTAATGTTGCAGGTGTTAACATGACAGGTCAAGGTTATGTTGATGGAGAAGTAAAAATTGATATGAAACATCCTCAGCAAATAGAACCTGAAATGGAAGGAACTCATACTGGAGATTATATAAGAATTAAAGGAACGCCAGAAGTTAATATGTCTATAAAACCAGAAGTTGAAGGTGGACTTGGAACTATAGCTATGTGTGTAAATATGATTCCACATGTTATAAACGCTCCATCAGGTCTTAAAACAATGATAGATTTACCAGTTCCAAGAGCAATTATGGGAGATATGAGAGAATTAATAAGAAAGTAGGGATATGTGATGGCAAAAAAAGGTGATTGGGTAAGAATATATAATATAGTCTTAAAATCAAGTGAGAGAGCCCCACAAGTACCTGATGATACAAAAAAAGTACCACTTGAAATGTGGGACAAGGGATTTTTGATAAATGAAAATGCTGAAATAGGAGACCAAGTGGAAGTTGAAACATATATAGGGAGAAGGATAAAAGGAGAATTATTAGAAGTTGATCCATATTATACTCATAGTTATGGAAAATCTGTTCCAGAATTACTCTATATAGGGAGACAACTAAGAGGTATCTTAGAAGGTGGTGAAGATAATGAATAAAGATATGAGCTATAAATCAGTAATGGAAAGAAAAAATGAAATAATGAAAAAAGCTGTAGGAATAGATTATCAAGCTTTTGAAACTGAAGGAATACGTTTCGATTACAATGATATGATGCGTAAAACTGGATATGACCTATCTGAAATTCAGAGAACACAAAAAGAAACAGGAATTGGAAATACGCCACTTTTAGAATTGAAAAATATCACTAAACTTGCAAGAAAATTTGCACCTGAAGGAAAAGGGGCTAGAATATTTATAAAAGATGAAGCTTCAAATCCATCAGGTAGTTATAAAGCAAGACGAGCAGCTACTAGTGTATATCATGCTAAAAAAAATGGTTATAAAGGTGTTATAGCAGCAACAAGTGGTAATTATGGTGCAGCTGTTGCAAGTCAAGCAGCTATGCTTGGACTTAAATGTATAATAGTTCAAGAATGTTACGATTCTAGAGGAGTAGGTCAACCAGAAATAGTAGAAAAAGCAAGAAAGTGTGAAGCATATGGAGCAGAAGTATTACAATTAACTGTAGGACCAGAATTGTTCTATACATTTTTAAAATTGCTTGAAGAAACAGGATATTTTAATGCTTCATTATATACACCATTTGGTATAGCAGGTGTAGAAACATTAGGATATGAAATTGCTATGCAATTTAGAGAATTAGAAGGAAGAGATCCTGATGTTGTAGTTGCAACAAATGCAGGAGGAGGAAATCTTACAGGAACAGCAAGAGGACTTATAAAAGCAGGAGCTGATAATGTTGAAATTATAGGGGCAAGTGTAAATTTAAAAGGTCTTCACATGGCTAGTGATACACAATTTAATAAAAAATCATTCACTACAGGACATACAGGATTTGGTATTCCATTTGCAACATGGCCTGATAGATCTGATGTACCTCGTTCTGCTGCAAGACCTTTAAGATATATGGATAGATATGTAACAGTTAATCAAGGTGAAGTATTTTATATTACAGAAGCATTAGCTCAAGTTGAGGGTCTTGAAAGAGGACCAGCTGGAAATACCTCTTTAGCTGCAGCATTTTCTATAGCACAAGAATTAGATGAAGATAAAATTATAGTAGTACAAGAAACTGAATATACAGGAGCAGGAAAACATATTCAACCTCAACTATCTTTTGCAAAGGATAATGGAGTAGACATAAAAATAGGTGATCCTAAGGATGAAGTCGCAGGTGAAAATATAATCTTACCAAAGGATCCAAGTTTTATAAAAGTTGATGATTTGGACTTAGAAAAAATTAAAAAGTCTTATATCAAAAATTGCTTAAAAAATAATGAAGGTATTGAAATTACAGAAAAAGATATAGAGTTTTTAGCTGAAGATACAAAATCAAGTAAAGAATTTGTAAAAAGAACAATTCAAAACTTGAAAGACAATTAATTACGGAGGTGTATTAAATGAAAAGAGAAGATGATTTTAAACAAAGAAGAAAGCATTTAGAAAATCTATCTGAAAAAGAATTAGAAAATAAATTTTGGGAGTTAGCAGAAAAAATAATGGATCCAATAGTGGAGTTAGCAGAAAAAAACACTACTCCATCAATAGAGAGATCTGTAGTAATGAGAATGGGATTTTCTAGTATAGAATCAAAAGCAATAGTTGAAGGAGTAATGGATAGAGGTCTAATGGGAAAAGGAGCAGGAAATGTAATATATAAGCTATCAAAAGATCAAGATTTAGATATAAGAGAAACAGGTCTTAAGCTATTAGATGGTGAATTATGGGATAGAGCAATAGAAGTATTTAACGGAGGTGAAAGTCATGAATCTTAAACCAAATGAAAGATTAGATATAAAAGAATTACTAAAAGATTTAGATAAATATAGACCACGAAGAAGAGGATGGCAGTGGAGAAAAGGAACTGGAGAAAAAAGAAAAATAGGACAATTTGAATATTATGATACAGCAGAAAATTTAGATAGGAGTCAATCTTTACCATCTGCTCATTATTTTAATGATATAGATCCACAACCTACAAATGTAATTACTACAGAAATAGCATCTGGTAGATTTGAAGATGATATTAGAAGAATGCGTATGGCAGCGTGGCATGGAGCAGATCATTTGATGGTAATTAGAACTGCAGGACAAAGTCATTTTGATGGTTTAATTGAAGGAACACCACAAGGTATAGGTGGAATACCAATTACTAGAAAACAAGTTAGAGCACAAAGAAAAGCTTTAGATATAATAGAAGATGAAGTTGGAAGACCAATAAATTATCATTCTTATGTAAGTGGTGTAGCAGGACCTGAAATAGCAGTTATGTTTGCAGAGGAAGGTGTAAATGGCGCCCATCAGGATCCACAATATAATGTTCTTTATAGAAATATAAATATGATCAGATCATTTGTAGATGCTGCAAATGCAAAAAAAGTAATGGCGTGGGCTGGAATAGTTCAAATAGATGGAGCTCATAATGCAAATGCTACTGCAAGAGAAGCATGGAAAGTTATGCCAGAATTAATGGTTCAACATGCATTAAATTCAATCTTTTCTGTAAAAGCAGGAATGAAAAAAGAAGATATTGCATTATCAACAGTTCCTCCAACTGCACCACCAGCACCAAGTATGAGACTTGATTTACCATATGCTGTTGCATTAAGAGAGTTATTTAGAGAATATAAGATGAGAGCTCAACAAAATACAAAATATATGGGATCTTCTACGAGGGAAGCAACTGTAACTCATACTTTAAATTTATTAATATCAAAATTAACACGTGCTGAAATACAATCTACAATTACTCCTGATGAAGGTAGAAATGTACCATGGCATATATATAATATAGAAGGAACAGATACAGCAAAACAAGCTCTTGTAGGTATGGATGGCTTGATGGAAATGATAGAACTTAAAAGGGACAAAGGTGAACTTGCTGATAAAGTAAGAGAATTAAAAGAAAGAGCTATATTATTTATGGAAGAAATATTAGAAGCAGGTGGATACTTTAAAGCTGTAGAAGAAGGTTTCTTTGTAGATTCTGGAGAATATCCTGAAAGAAATGGAGATGGAATTGCAAGAAAAATGGATGGAGGTATCGGAAGAGGTACTATATTTGAGAGAGATGAAGATTATATGGCACCAGTAACTGCATTCTTTGGGTATAATAATGTAGAGCAGTACAATAAAGATGCAAAAGATGACCCTTCAAAATTAATTGATGGAGATACATTTAAAGATCCTGATAAAATAATTTATATAGACGAGCTAGATGAAAATGATAATGTTAATTTAAGACTTGCTGAAACAGAAGAATTAAGAGAGTCTTCAAAAATCAAACCAGAAATGGAATGGAAAGGTGACGGAATAGTACAAACTACTTTATTCTTACCTGTAGATGAAAGAACTGCTGAATTTGCAGCTATAGAAGTAGGGAAAAAGATGGGATTACTTGATGTTGAAATGATTCATAAAGAAGTTATGCAACAAGCAGAAGGTACAAGAGTAGAAATAAAAGGTAGAGTACCATTTGCTATTGATTTAGATGAATTAGTAATCCCTCCAAAGCCTCAGGTTATGACTGAAGATGAAATAAGGGAAGAGATCAATAATAACCCAATGACAATAGTTGCAGGTACAGTTGGTGAAGATGAACACTCTGTAGGACTTAGAGAAATCATTGACATAAAACATGGTGGAATAGAAAAATATGGAATAGATGTACACTATCTTGGAACTTCAGTTCCTGTAGAAAAACTTGTAGATGCCGCTATAGAATTAAATGCAGATGCAATACTTGCTTCTACAATTATTAGTCATGATGATGTTCATTATAAAAACATGAAAAATATTCATGATTTAGCAATAGAAAAAGGTATACGTGATAAATTAGTAATACTTGCAGGAGGTACACAAGTAACACCAGAAATTGCTGAAAAGAATGGAATGGATGCAGGTTTTGGTAGAGGTACTAAAGGAATCCATGTAGCTACAGCTTTAGTAAAAGAGAGAAGGAAAAAAAATGAAAATTAATGTTTTAGTTGCTGAAATAGGAAGTACTACTACAGTGATAAATGCATTTAATGGAATATTCAGCTCCCAGCCCAAATTTATTGGGCAGGGGCAAGCTGCAACAACAGTGGATGAAGGTGATGTAAATATTGGTCTTAATAACGCAATTGAAAGTTTAAAAGAAAATTTAAATATAGAGACCATAGAATATGATAAATTAGTTGCAACTAGCTCAGCAGCTGGAGGACTTCGTATGACAGTTCATGGACTTGTATATGATATGACTGTAAGAGCAGCAAAGGAAGCGGCACTTGGAGCTGGAGCAAATATTCATCAAGTAACTGCTGGAAAGATTAGAAGAACAGATATAAATAAATTAAAAGAAATAAAACCTAATATAATATTAATTGCAGGCGGAGTAGATTATGGAGAACGTGATACTTCAATATATAATGCTGAAAAGATTGCAGATTTAAAATTTGATGTTCCTGTTATATATGCTGGGAACATAGAAAATCAAGAAGAAATAAAATTAATATTTGAAGATTATCCTGGTAAATTATATATTGTAGAAAATGTTTATCCAAAAATTGACAAATTAAATATTGAACCTACAAGGAAAGTAATTCAAGATGTATTTGAAGAGCATATTATTCATGCACCAGGAATGAAAAAAGTAAAAGAAATGGTAAATGGTCACATAATGCCAACACCTGGAGCAGTAATGACCGCTTCTAAACTTTTAAAAGAAGATATAGGAGATCTTATTACACTAGATGTTGGAGGTGCAACTACTGACTTGCATTCTGTTACAGAAGGTAGTGAAGAGGTAAATAGAATTTTAATTAGTCCTGAGCCTTTAGCTAAAAGAACAGTAGAAGGTGATTTGGGTGTATATGTAAACATGAAAAATATTGTAGATAGAATAGGTAAAGATACTTTATCTAACAAGCTCTCAATATCTACTGAAGAATTAGATCACTTAATTGAAAACCATAAACCCATACCTACTAAGGACTTAGAGAAAAAGTTTGTAGAAGAACTTACAAAAGAAGCAGTTATTACTTCAGTAAAAAGACATGCCGGTAAATTTAGAGCTCTATATGGTGCATCTGGCAAAAAAACTGTTGCTGAAGGTAAAGACTTAACTAATATAAAATATATTATTGGTACTGGTGGTGCTTTAACAAGACTTCCTAATAGAGTTGAGATAATGGAATCTATAGCTAAAAGTAATAAAGGGGATGATTTATTCCCAACTAGTGAGGCTTCAATCTTGGTTGACAATAATTATATTATGGCATCCTTAGGTGTGCTATCTACTGAATATAGTGAAGCTGCACTTAAACTTTTAAAACAGAGCTTAGAAATTTAGTAGGAGGAAAATATGAATTATCCAAGTTTAATAATAGATAGTAAAAAATTAAAAGAGAATGTAGAAGTTCTTATGAAAATCTGTAAAAAGCACGGCATAAATGCTGGAGGAGTTACTAAAGTTTTTTCTGGAGATATAAGGTTATCAGAGATATTTGTACAAGGTGGAGTAAGCTTTCTGGCAGATTCTAGGATAGAAAATTTAATAACTCTTGAAAAGTTTAATTTACCAAAAATAATGTTAAGACTTCCTATGATTTCTGAAGCTGAAAAGGTTGTAAGATATGCTGATATATCTCTTAATTCTGAACTTTCAACTATAAAAGAGTTATCTCGTGAAGGAGAAAAACAAAATAAAGTTCATGATATTATTTTAATGGTAGATTTAGGAGATTTAAGAGAAGGTATATTTGAGGAAACAGAGATATATGAATTAATAACAGAGATAATTACATTAAAAGGAGTAAGGTTAATTGGATTAGGTACGAATTTAACTTGTTATGGTGGGGTTATACCTAGGAGAGATAATCTTCGTAAATTAGCTGAAATAAAAGAAAAGATAGAAGAGGAATTTGAAGTACAGATAGAAATATTATCTGGTGGAAACTCATCTTCATTATATCTTTTAGAAACAGATGATATGCCTGGTGAAATTAATCAATTAAGATTAGGAGAAGCACTAATTTTAGGAAGAGAAACTGCTTTTGGACATCAAATTACTGGAACTCATAATGATGTGTTTGAGCTTGAGGCTGAAATAATTGAATTAAAAAGTAAACCTTCAATACCAATAGGTGAAATAGGTATGGATGCTTTTGGTAGAAAACCATCTTTTATAGATAAAGGTAATAGAAAAAGAGCTATATGTGCAATAGGAAAGCAAGATATAGATGTTGAAGATTTATTTCCTAAAGATGAAAATATAGCTATAATTGGTCAAAGTAGTGATCATTTAATTATAGATGTTACTGATAGTATATCAATGTATAAAACAGGTGATATAATAAAATTTGGACTTAATTATGGTGGCATTTTAAAACTTATGACTTCTAGTTATGTATCTAAAAATATAATTTAAGAGATATATATTGAAAGCTATATAACTGGTGATATAATATAATATAGAATAAATTTAAAGGATATAAGAAATTTCTTATATCCTTAATTTTTTTGGAAAGGTGATAAAGTGAAACCATTAGCAGATATTATAAGACCTAAAAAAATAGAAGAAGTTATAGGTCAAACTCATATATTAGGAAATAATAAGTTACTAAAGAATATAATTCAATCAAAACATATACCAAATATGATTTTTTATGGCCCTCCTGGAACTGGAAAAACCACTGTTGCAAATATCATAGCAGAATCTACAAATAAAAAATTATATAAATTAAATGCTACTAATGCATCTGTAAAAGATATTAAAATGATAACAGAAGAAATAGATACTTTTCTCGCAAATAAAGGGATTTTACTATATTTAGATGAAATTCAGAACTTTAATAAAAAGCAGCAACAATCCTTACTTAAATTTATAGAAAGTGGAGAAATTACTCTTATATCTAGTACTACAGAAAATCCGTATTTTACAATATTTAATGCAATTATAAGTAGATCTACAGTATTTGAATTTAAGAAATTAAATAATGATGAAATAGTAGAAGGATTAAAAAGAGCTATATTTATTTCAGAAGAGAAAATAGTGAAAAGAGATATAAAATACGATGAGAAGGCTCTATATTATATTGCAAATATGTCAAATGGAGATTTAAGAAGATCATTAAATGATTTAGAATCGGCAATATATTATTGCTTAAATAAAAAAGAAATTTATATTGATTTAGATGTTGCTAAAGAATGTACTCAAACTTCTGGTTTTAATTATGATAAGTTTGGAGATAATCATTATGATACCCTAAGCGCATTTCAAAAATCAATTAGAGGTAGTGATGCTGATGCAGCAATTCATTATTTAGCTCGCCTTATAAAGGCTGGTGATTTAATATCTATATGTAGAAGGTTACTAGTTATTGCATCAGAAGATATAGGATTAGCTTATCCAAATGCAATCACTATTACAAATAGTTGTGTAGAATCTGCATATAAATTAGGGTTACCTGAAGCTAGAATACCATTATCTCAAGCAACCATATTATTATCAAATTCTCCTAAATCAAATTCAGCATATATTTCTATAGATAAAGCATTAGAAGACTTAGATAAAGGTAATATTGGTGAAATTCCGAATCATTTAAAAGATAGTCATTATAAAGGTGCGAAAAGCATGGAGAGAGGATTACAGTATAAATATCCTCATAATTATAAAAATCATTATGTTAGTCAAGAATATTTACCTGATGATTTAAAAGGAAGAAAATATTATAAAGCTGCAGATAATAAATTAGAAAATAAATATAGTGAATATCAAAATAAAATTAGAAAAAATACTTGATAAAAGTTTTAAAATAATATACAATGTAAGCATAAGCTTATAATATAAACTTAAGTTGGTGATGAAATGACAGGTAGAGAACGAGAAATTTTAAAACTTATAAGTGAAAATCCTCTTATAAGCCAAAAGGAACTTGCAGATATATTAAATATAAAACGTTCTTCTGTAGCAGTTCATATTGGTAACTTGATAAAGAAAGGTATAATAAAAGGTAAGGGTTATATACTCAATAATCAAGAAATAATAGTAATTGGTGGAAGTAATATAGATATACAAGGATTTAGTAATGAGAAACTAATTAGAAATGATTCAAATCCAGGTAAAATTGAGCTTTCTGTTGGTGGTGTTGCAAGAAATATTGCTGAAAATTTATCTTTATTAAAAGAAAATGTTAATCTAATTTCTGCAATTGGTGATGATATTTATGGAAAAAAAGTATTAAATGAACTTAAATTCTCAAATATAGTTACAGATAATATGTTAATTTCTAAAAAACATTCTACATCTACGTATTTATCAATATTAGACAATGATGGAGATATGGATGTTGCAATATCAGCAATGGATATTTTTAATGAAATAACATCTGAATTTTTAAGAGAAAAAGCTGGAATCATAAACATGTCTAAATGTATAGTGTTGGATACAAATTTAACTAAAGAGACTATAGATTATATTACAAATAATTATAGCCATAAAGATATATTTATAGATACAGTGTCTACTACTAAAGCATTAAAAATAAAAGATATCATAGGTAAGTTTCATACAATTAAACCTAATAAATATGAAGCTGAAATTCTTAGTGGAATAAAAATAAAAAGCAAAAATGACTTGGAAAAGGTAGGAAATTACTTCTTAAATAAAGGTGTAAAAAATATTATTATTACACTTGGTAAAGAAGGAGTATTTTATAAAAATGAAAATGCATCTGGTCATATCAAAAGTCCAGAAATAGATATAATTAATGCTACTGGAGCTGGAGATTCTTTTATGGCAGCACTTATATATGGATATTTAAACGATTTTTCTTTAGAAGAAAGAGTAATATTTTCAATTGGCGCATCAATTATTACAATGAAAAGTTATAATACTGTAAGTAGAGATATGTCTATAAATAATATAAAAAATATAATAGAGGAGATGAATATATGTTAAAAGAATATATTGAAATAAAAGATGAGGTTAAAAAGGCTTTAGATGAAAATAAACCAGTAGTTTCACTTGAATCAACTATAATTTCCCATGGAATGCCATACCCTCAAAATGTTGAAATGGCAAGAGAAGTTGAAAGACTTGTTAGAGAAAATGGAAGTATTCCAGCTACAATCGCAATATTAGATGGGAAAATTAAAGTGGGATTAAATGATGACGAATTGGAATATTTAGGGAAAGCAAAAGGTGTTGTTAAGACTAGTAGAAGAGATTTGCCTTTTATATTATCTAAAAAATTAAACGGAGCAACTACTGTAGCATCTACCATGATAATTAGTGAAATGGTAGGAATTAAAGTATTTGCAACTGGTGGAATAGGAGGAGTTCATAGAAATGCACAGGAAACATTCGATATATCTGCTGATTTAATGGAGCTTGCAAATACAAATGTAGCTGTAGTATGTGCTGGTGCAAAATCTATTCTTGATATAGGATTAACTTTAGAATATTTGGAAACTCATGGTGTACCAGTAGTTGGATTTGGAACTGATGAATTTCCAGCATTTTATACTAGAAAAAGTGGATTTGGAGTAGATTATAAAGTAGAAAACACAAAAGAGTTAGCAGAAGCTATAAATATGAAATGGAAATTGAATTTAAATGGTGGTATTGTAATAGGTAATCCAATTCCAAGAGAATATGAAATGGATAGTGATATGATAAATAATGTTATAGAAAATTCAGTAAAAGAAGCAGAGGAAAATAATATTAAAGGAAAAGAAGCTACTCCATATTTATTATCTAAAATAAAAGATGTAACTAAAGGGAAAAGTTTAGAAGCAAATATTAAATTAGTATATAACAATGCTATTGTAGGATCAAAACTGGCATATGATTTATTAAATTCTAAATAAGCAATAAAAAAAGCCTCTGCAGAGGCTTTTTTATATTACTCCTTGAGAAAGCATTGCTTCAGCTACTTTTATAAAACCAGCGATATTTGCTCCTGCTATATAGTTAGTTTTTGAACTATATTTCATAGCAGATGTACTAGTAAGTTCAAAAATATTTTCCATAATTTCTTTTAATTTTTCATCTACTTCTTCAAATGACCAAGATAATCTAATACTATTTTGACTCATTTCAAGTGCTGAAGTTGAAACTCCTCCAGCATTTGCAGCTTTAGCTGGTGCAACTAATATATTGTTTTTTAAAAATAGTTCGAGAGCTTGATTTGTACAAGGCATATTAGCACCTTCACCTATAAACTTAACTTCATTTTCAATTAATTTTTTAGCTTCTTCTGTACCTATATCATTTTGAGTTGCACAAGGTAAAGCTAAATCACATTTCACATTCCAAATATCTCTCTGATTTCCATAATATTCAGAATTGGGGTGATAATTTGTATATTCACTTATTCTTTGTCTTTTAATTTCTTTTATTGTTTTAATTGTATCTATATTTATACCTTTTTCATCATATATATATCCTTTTGAATCACACATAGCAATTACTTTAGCTCCTAATTGCTGAGCTTTTTCACAAGCATAAATTGCAACATTACCTGCTCCTGAAATTATAACTTTTTTGCCTTCTAATGAATGACCATTCTGTTCTAACATTTTTTTAACAAAATATATAAGTCCGTAACCAGTTGCTTCTTTTCTTACTAAGGAACCACCATATGTAAGTCCTTTTCCAGTAAATACACCTGCTTCGTAACCATTTTTTAATTTTTTATACTGACCAAATAAATATCCTATTTCTCTTTTTCCTACCCCAATGTCTCCTGCTGGTACATCTATATCAGCTCCAATGTGTCTAAACAATTCATTCATAAAAGATTGACAAAATCTCATTATTTCTCCATCAGATTTGCCCTTAGGATCAAAGTCAGCGCCACCTTTTCCTCCTCCTATGGGTAATCCAGAAAGAGAGTTTTTAAATATTTGTTCAAATCCTAAAAACTTAACTATTCCTGAATAAACTGAAGGGTGAAATCTTATTCCGCCTTTATATGGACCTATGGCACTATTAAATTGTATTCTAAAGCCTCTATTTACTCTTACTTTGTCGGTATCATCTACCCATGGTACCCTAAAAATTATTTGTCTTTCAGGTTCTACTAATCTTTCTAATATTCCTGTATTTCTATACCTTTCATTTTTTTCAAGTACAGGAGTAATTGAATTTAATACTTCTTCTACTGCTTGATAGAATTCAGGTTCATTAGGATTTCTTCTTTTTACATCACTTAGAACACTTTTTATAATCTCCATTTTATCAACTCCTTTTATATCTTATACCCTTATATATGTTAAAATATAAAAATATATTAATAAGCTTATAAAATTGTTTTTTATAATGAAATTTGATATAATTTTATTGCTATAATATGACAAAATAACTAAAGATTCGATACAAAAACTTTATAAAGCTGTATTTCCTGGGGAATACAGCTTGGGGAGAAGTGAATTCAATGGGATTTCTTAAGGAATTAATTAATAGTAAAATAATTAGGAAAAGACTGATAATAATAATAGTACTTTTAATTTTTATACCATTAATTTTAAATATGATATTTTTATATCATCAAAATGTAGAATTATTGAAAGAAGAAAGAGTTAGAGCGTTGGAACAGACACTATATAAATCGTCTCAAGCTATAAGTTATGAATTTATATCTTTACAAGAAACAATACGTGAAATAGCAAATAATAACTCTTCTAATGCGTCTTTATATAGATATAATAGTTTAGAAGATAAATATAAAGTTAGATTAGATGATTACCTACATAATATTTTAGTTGAGGCTAAAAAGAAAAATAAATATATTGAATCTTTATTTTTTTTAAGTAATTCAGGAGAGATATTTTCAACTGAAGATGAAGAAATAGAAATCTCTAAATTATTAGATAAGGATATACTGGAGAATTTTTCTCAAAATAAAAATCAACAAAAATGGATGTACAATAAGAATAATGATTTAACTGTTATAAATAAATTGTCATATGTTTTACCAGAAGCAATTATTGAAAAAAATGGATTACAAGGAAGAGATAAAGTTACTCAAACTGGATTATTGTTAGGAGTTATTAAAACTGATGATATACGTTCATTATACAATGATATTCCAATGATAGATTTGAAGGATATAGTTATATATGATAATAATGAGAAAGTTGTGTATAATAGAAAAATTAATTATAAATTTACTAAAGAAATAGATAGTACAGTATCTTCATCTTCAAACATAGAAACAAAGGAATTTCATTATGATAATGAAAAATTATTGTTAGGTACTTCAAAAATTGAAGGTACTAATGGATTATATTTATCAATAATTCAATCATTAGATCCTATATCAAAAAAATCAAAAATATTTCTAATAGATAATTTTATATTATTAATATTTGTAGGTTTGTTATTAGCTTTATGGATAATTAGTGAATTACTGTTTTTTTCTAAATTAATATCTGATAAAGAAATTACTAGTTATAAATTAAATATTGCAGAAGATACTAATATTAAGCTTAGAATGTATAAACACGATTTTTTTAATCAGCTTCAAATAATACAAGGATTAATAGAGATGAAAGAAAACAATAAAGCAAAACAATATATAAAGGATATAGTAAAAGAAGGTACTTTACTAACTAAAGAATATAAAATTGGGATACCTGAAATTGAAGCTACAATTTATTCTGCTGTAAATAAAGCAAGAAAAAATAATATTGATGTAGATCTTAATTTAGAAAAATTGCCTAATAATATAAATATAGATATATATGATTTATCAAAAATATTGACAAATTTATTGAAAAACTCTATAGAAGCATTAAATAATACTGATGAAGCTTACAAACTATTAAAGATTGAAATTAAAGAGCAACTGGGAAATTATATTTTTTGTGTATATAATAACAAGCCTGTGATAGAAAAAAGTATAAAAGATAAAATTTTTGATAAAAATTATTCTACAAACACAAAAAAAGGAAGAGGATTAGGACTGTATATAGTAAAAAAACTTGTTGAAAAAAATAATGGTAATATAGAATTGGTAATTAAAGATGGAAATTATTTTATTGTTAAATTTCCTATTGAATAGATTATTCGATATAATATTGACAATGATATTAGGTTATATTATACTATTACTATAATACCAACCTATATAGTAGGAATTGAAAGGGTGA
Source organism: Senegalia massiliensis (assembly GCF_900626135.1). Taxonomy (NCBI): domain Bacteria; kingdom Bacillati; phylum Bacillota; class Clostridia; order Eubacteriales; family Clostridiaceae; genus Senegalia; species Senegalia massiliensis. Next base: position 1,857,001 of record NZ_LR130785.1, on the reverse strand, counting down.
TAATATGAAATTATCCACAAAAGGTAGATATGGCTTAAAAGCAATGTTTGAGTTAGCTTTACATTTTGGAAAAGGACCACTTCCTCTTAAGGGTATTGCAGAAAAACAAAATATATCTGAACATTATTTGGAGCAATTAATTGCAACGCTAAAAAAAGATAGCTTAGTAAATAGTGTGCGTGGAGCCCAAGGTGGGTATCTATTAGCGAAAGAGCCAAAAAATATAACTGTTGGAGATATAATAAGGTCACTAGAAGGAAGTATTGCACCGTCAGACTGTGTAATAGAAGGTGAAGCTGTGGATTGTCCTAAAGGAGAATATTGTGTAACCAGAGGAGTATGGATGAAAATCAGAGATAGTATTAATGATGTAATAGATTCTTTAACACTTCAAGATATGGTAGATGAACAAAAAAATATAGATGGTAATTATATGTATTATATCTAATTATGAATTTTATTATAAAAGGGTAGAATGTGATGAAAATGAGGAGATGATGAATTGAATAGAGAAATATATATGGATAATGCTGCTACTACTCCTGTAAAAAAAGAAGTTTTAGATAGCATGATACCTTATTTTACAGGATTTTATGGAAATCCTTCAAGTATATACAAAAAGGGTAGAGAAGCAAAAAAAGCATTAGATGAATCTAGAGAAAAAGTTGCAAAAATATTAGGTGCTAATTCTAGAGAGATATACTTTACTAGTGGTGGTTCTGAATCAGACAACTGGGCAATAAAAGGAGTAGCATTTGGAAATAAAGATAAAGGAAATCATATTATTACTACTAAAATAGAGCATCATGCTGTTCTTCATACATGTGAATATTTAGAAAGAAATGGATTTGAGATTACTTACTTGGATGTAGATGAGTATGGTATGATTAATCTAGAAGATTTAAAAAATGCAATAACAGATAAAACTATATTGATAAGTGTAATATATGCTAACAATGAAGTTGGAACGATTCAACCAATATCAGAAATTGGTAAAATAGCAAAGCAAAATAATATATATTTTCATACAGATGCAGTTCAGGCAATAGGAAATATAAAAATAGATGTAGATGATTTAAATATAGATTTATTATCTTTATCAGCACATAAATTTTATGGTCCAAAAGGTGTAGGAGCATTATATATAAGAAAAAATGTGAAAATTCATCCATATATACATGGAGGAGCTCAAGAAAGAAATAGAAGAGCAGGTACTGAAAGTATAGCAAATATTGTAGGACTTACAAAAGCATTAGAAATTGCATACGAGAATTTAGAATCTCATAATGAAAAATTAATATTATTAAGAAATAAATTAATAAAAAATATAATGGATAATATAAGTCATGTGAAATTAAATGGTCATCCTGAAAAAAGGTTACCTGGTAATGTGAATGTATCTTTAGAATTTATTGAGGGCGAAGCATTACTTTTGAGTTTGGATATGGTAGGAATTGCGGCATCTAGTGGTTCTGCATGTACTTCTGGTTCACTTGATCCTTCACATGTACTCCTTGCTATGGGTTTACCACATGAAATAGCTCATGGATCATTAAGACTTTCATTAGGAGATTTTAATAATGAAGATGAAATAGATTATGTTGTAGAAAATCTAAAAAAAATAGTAGATAGATTAAGAGCTATGTCACCGTTATATGATAAATTAAAGGAGGACAAATAATGTATTCAGAAAAGGTTATGGATCATTTTACTAATCCTAGAAATGTAGGAGAAATTAAAGATGCAGATGGCATAGGTGAAGTAGGTAATGCTAAATGTGGAGATATTATGAGAATGTATCTTAAAATAGAAAATGATAAAATAGTTGATATAAAATTTAAAACATTTGGATGTGGGTCTGCAATAGCATCATCAAGTATGGCAACAGAACTTATAAAAGGTAAAACGATAGAAGATGCTTTAAAAATAACTAATAGAGCAGTTGCTGAGGCTTTAGATGGATTACCTCCAGTAAAAATGCATTGTTCAGTACTTGCTGAAGAAGCTATAAAAGCTGCTTTAAAAGATTATTCTGAAAAAAGTGGAATAGAAATAGAAGCATTGAAGGACTTTAAACCAAAAGAACACCATCATTAAGCTACTGTTAACAGTAGCTTTTTTTATAAAATAAAATAATAAAAAAAGTTTTAAAAGGAATAATAAGTATATAAATAATAATATAAAATACATACCAAAGCGAGGTGTAATATTGAAAAGCACCAAAGAAATAATGAGATTAAGTGTAATTGATAATACTACAGGAGAAAAAATAGCTAATATAAAAGATATAATTTTTTCTAAAAAAAAACTTAAAATATTAGCACTTTTAGTTTCAGATGAAGGTATATTTAAAGAAGGAAAAATAATAAGATATAAAAATATATTTAATATTGGAAAAGATTTTATAGCCATAGATAAAAAAGACGTAGTAGAAAAATTAAAAGAGTTTCCTGAAATAGAAAAAGCTGCCAAAGAAAATATTCAATTTATTGGATTAAAAGTAATAATAAAAGATGGAGAAATTTTAGGATATATAAATGATATAATATTTAATAAAAAAAATGGTAATTTAGTAGGTTTTGTTCTTACTGATGGAATAATACAAGATATTTTTGAAGGTAGAAATATTATACCATGTATGAATAATATGAAAATAATTGAAAATACTTTAATATTAGATAAACAATTTAAGGATGAATATGAAAAAAACAAAGTTTATTACAAAAAACTTCTTGAGTTAGATTTGTAATTTAGCACAAACTAATATTGAGGTGATAATATGAATAGAAGATTCATGAATGGTATAATTGCAGGTTCGATTCTATCTGCTGCAGGAATGTATGCATCAGCTAGGATGAATCCTAGACAAAGAAGAAAAATGATGAAAAATACCAGAAAAATGTTTATGAATATGTTTTAAATAAATCAAGGCAGCTTTAGCTGCCTTGATAGATATAGGGGGAATGTAAATATGGACTTTAATTTTATTTTAAATGTTTTAAAAGAAATATCAATTATAATATTACTATCTTTTTCAGCTTACTTTTTAATTAGATTTGGTAACAAATATTTAGATGAAAAAGATGGTATACATATAAGTAAAAAACGAATTGCTGGATTAAGTTTATTATTATTATTTATAATTATTTTTTATTTTATGTTAAATATTAGTGGACTTAGAAGTATATTAATTACAGTATTTATATCTATAGCACTTGCATATATTATAAATCCTATAATTAATTTTTTAGAAAAAAAGAAAATTAAAAGAGGATTTGGTATATTATTAGTTTATCTAATAATTCTAGGGATTATTTATATGATTTCAGTACTAATTTTCCCAGCAATATTTAAAGAGGTTAAAAACTTAATTGAATTATTACCAAAATATTCAGATGAAGTTAGTGACTTTGTAAATAATATATATAATAATTATTATAAAAATATTGAGGATTTACCATTTGGATTAGATCAAATAAAAAGTAGTATAGAAGATAACATATCAAAGGTTCAAAGTATTTTAGTAAATACTGCAAAAGGAACTATGGATTTTATAATGTCTTTCTTCTCTAAAGCTTTAAATGTTGTACTAATTCCTATAATTGTATTTTATCTAGTTAAGGATAAAGAATATTTCAAAAAGAATATTGTCTTAACTATACCAAATAAGTATAGAACTAATATTGTAAGCTTATCTCGTGAAATAGATTATTCTTTAGGTAATTTTATTAGAGGTCAATTAATGATAGCAATATTTGTAGGTACTTTAACTGCTGTAGGATTACTTATATTAGATGTGAATTATGCATTTACAATAGGTCTTATTGGAGGAGTTACTAATGTTATACCATATTTTGGACCAATAATAGGTGGAGCTCTTGCCATGTTATTTGCACTATTAGATACTCCAATTAAAGCATTATGGGTTTTAATTTTATTTGTAATTATACAACAAGTTGAAGGTAATATTTTACAACCTAAAATAATGGGAGATAAAGTAGGGCTTCATCCAGTTGTGATAATTATAGCTTTACTTATAGCAGGAAATTTATTTGGTATTATTGGGATGCTACTAGCAATACCGATAACAACTACTTTAAAAATCATTTTAACCCATACTATCCAGAAAATAAGTAGTATGTAATGTTGACAAACATATTAATAATTCTTATAATTAATATAAAAACATATTAATAGCTATGATGGAGAAAAGTATATATATAATTATCTTTAGAGAGAGTATGTTTGGTGAAAATACTTGATAAGAATGTATAGAAGCTACTCTTAAGCTTAATTCTTTAAAAAAGAATTCGGATAAAACCGTTATAAATCCAAGAGTAAACTATTTTTAAATAGGGTGGTACCACGGCAAAGCTCGTCCCTAAATGCGGACAGAGTCTTTGTCTTTTTTATTGAAGAAAAGGAGAGATTAGATGGAAAAATATAATTTACATGAGATTAGAAAAAAATACTTAGATTTCTTTGAAAATAAAGGGCATTTAGTAACCAATGGTTTTTCACTTGTGCCAAAAGATGATAAAAGTGTACTTTTAATAATTGCTGGAATGGCACCTTTAAAACCATATTTTCTTGGGACTAAAGAACCTCCAAAAAACAGAATGGCTACATGTCAAAAATGTGTACGAACAAGTGACATAGAAAATGTTGGTAAGACAGATAGACACGGCACTTTCTTTGAAATGTTAGGTAACTTTTCATTTGGTGATTATTTTAAAAGAGAAGCAATAAACTGGGCTTGGGAGTTTATGACAAAAGAACTGAATATATCAAAGGAGAAACTTTGGGTATCAGTATATTTAGATGATGATGAAGCATACAATATTTGGAATAATGAAATAGGTGTTTCTAAAAACAAAATAGTGAGATTAGGAAAAGAGGATAATTTTTGGGAACTTGAAGTAGGGCCTTGTGGTCCATCTTCAGAAATCTATATAGATAGAGGAGAAAAATATAGTTGTGGAGATGAAAACTGTAAACCAGGTTGTGAATGTGATAGATTTGTAGAAGTTTGGAACTTAGTATTTTCACAATTCGATAAAGATGAATTAGGAAACTATTCAGAACTTCCCAATCCAAATATAGATACAGGCATGGGGCTTGAAAGAATAACAGCTGTTTTAAATGATGCAGATAATATTTTTGAGATAGAACCGATTAGAACTATAATAAAAGAAATAGAAAAAATTACAAACCAAAAATATAAAAACGATAATAAAGATGATGTATCAATTAGAGTAATAACTGATCATATACGTGCAATATGTTTTTTAGTATCTGATGGAGTAATACCAAGTAATGAAGGAAGAGGCTATGTTTTAAGAAGACTTATTAGACGTGCATCTAGACATGGTAAGTTACTAGGTATAAAAAATAGCTTTTTATCTAATTTATCAGATGTTGTAATAGAAAATTGGAAAGAATTTTATAGTAATTTAGAAGATAAAAGATTACAAATCAAAAAAATTATAAAGATTGAAGAAGATAAGTTTGAAGAAACAATAGATCAAGGTATTGAAATATTAAAAAAGTATATTGATGATATGAAAAATAATGATGAAACAATTTTAGATGGATATAAGGCATTCAAACTTTATGATACTTATGGTTTTCCATTAGATTTAACTAAAGAGATTTTAGAAGATGAAAAATTAGATGTAGACGAAGAACAGTTTAATTTAGAGATGGAAAGTCAAAAAAATAGAGCAAGAAGTGCAAGAGATAAGGATAATAAAAACAATTGGGATAGTGATGTTAATTTTGATTTTAAAATTAATACAAAAACCAAATTTGAAGGTTATGAAAAATTATCAACTGAATCAAAAGTAATCGCTATTATAAAGGGAAGTCAATCAATTGAAACTTTAAGTCCAGGTGAAGAAGGATATGTATTATTAGAAAATAGCCCTTTTTATGCAGAAAGCGGAGGTCAAGTAGGAGATAAAGGAATATTTAAAAATGATAAGTTTAATGCGTATGTAATAGATACTCAGAAGAAGAATGAAAAATTATTACATTTAGTAAAAGTAGAACATGGATATTTGAAAGTTGGAGATAACTTAGAAGCACATGTAGATAGAGATAGAAGACTAGATATAGCAAAAAATCATTCTGCAACACATTTGCTTCACAAAGCATTGAAAAATACCTTAGGACAACATGTGAATCAGGCTGGTTCTCTTGTTACAGATGATAGACTTAGATTTGACTTTACTCATTTTGAATCTTTAACTAAGGAAGAATTAAATAAAATAGAAAGAGAAGTCAATGAAAAGATTTGGAATTCATTAGGTGTAGAAGTGGTAGAAACTTCTATTGATAAGGCAAAAGATATGGGAGCAACTGCATTATTTGATGAAAAATATGGTGAAAAAGTAAGAGTAGTAAAAATGAATGATTATACAATTGAATTATGTGGTGGAACTCATGTTAATAATATTAGTCAAATAGGTATGTTTAAAATATTAACAGAATCAGGAATAGCATCAGGTGTTAGAAGAATTGAAGCAATAACTGGAAGGAAAGCATACGAATTTAATTTGTCACTTAACGATAAACTAAATACTCTATCAGAGGTTTTAAAAACTAATAAAGATAATCTAATAGATAGGGCTCATGATATAATGAATGAAGTAAGAAACTTACAGAAAGAAATAGATAGGCTTAATTCTAAACTTGCAAATTCAAAATTAGATAATATTTTAGAGAATGTTTATAATATAAATGATGTAAATGTAGTAACAAAGAAAATAGATGGTATTGATATTGATGGCTTAAGACAATTAGGAGATAAAATAAAAGAAAAGTTAGACAAGGCAGTAATAGTCTTATCTACTGAAAAAAATGGAAAAGTGAATTTTATAGCTACTGCTACTGAAGATGCAGTTAAATCTGGTATTCATTGTGGCAATATAATAAGAGAAGTTGCAAAAGTAACCGGAGGAGGTGGAGGTGGAAGGCCTAATATGGCTCAAGCTGGAGGAAATGAACCTTCTAAAATTGAAGAAGCTTTAGATTTAGTTAAATCATTAGTGGAATCTCAATTAAATAAATAAATCTCATTGAAGTAAGAGTATTATTGATATATAATAATATTATAAGATTGTTATAAAAAGAGGGGTGTTTTTTGTGAGTGATATAAATGAGACAATGAAATTTAATGTGTCAGAAGATGATAAGAATAAAGCAGAGGATATTTTAGTATATGTATATCATGCATTAGAAGAAAAAGGTTATAATCCTATAAATCAAATGATAGGTTATATTTTATCTGGAGATCCTACTTATATAACAAGCCATAATAATGCTAGAAGTAAAATTAGAAAAATGGAAAGAGATGATTTATTAGAAGAGTTATTGAAAAATTATTTAAAGAATAAATAATATTATAAAAATAGCAGTATTTGATAAATCAAATACTGCTTTATTTTTTATAAATATATTATATTTTGGAAATATATGATACAATAAAGATAGGTGAAAATATGGAAACGGTTAAGTTAGGAAATACTAATATAGAAGTATCTAGATTATGTTTTGGATCGCTTACTATTAGTCCTCTTCAAAGAAATTTTTCATATGAAAAAGGTGCAGAACTTATTAAATATGGATTTGATAAAGGGATTAATTTTTTAGATACTGCAGAATTATATAATAATTATGGTCATATAAATAAATTTTTGGAGAAAATAAATAGAAAAGAATTTGTTATAGCCACAAAATCTTATTCATACTCTAAAGATACTGCAAAAGAGAGTTTGGATAAGGCCTTAAGAGAATTAAATACAGATTACATAGATTTATTTTTGTTACATGAACAAGAAAGTGAACATACTATTAAAGGGCATTTTGAAGCAATAGAGTATTTTTTGAAAGCTAAGGAAAAAGGACTTATAAGAGCAATAGGAATTTCAACTCATAGAGTTGAGGGAGTTTTAGCTGCACTTAAATATGATGAAATAGAAGTAGTTCACCCAATAATAAACAAATTAGGTATTGGAATTCAAGATGGAACAACTGTAGATATGATAAAAGCAATTAAAAAATGTCATAATATTGGTAAGGGTATATATGGAATGAAACCTTTAGGTGGTGGACACCTACTAAATAACGTTGAAGAGGCATTTAACTTTGTACAAGATATAAAAGAAATAGATTCTATAGCTATAGGGCTTCAATCTAGAGCGGAAATAGATGCAAATATAAATTTATTAAATAAAAGATATATTGATAGTAATTTAAAAGCGAAAATTAGAGATACTAATAGGAAACTTCATATAGCTGAATGGTGTATTGGATGTGGAAAATGTGTAAGTGTATGTAAACACAATGCATTAAGTATAAAGAATAGTAAATCAATTGTAGATTTAAATAAATGCGTATTATGTGGTTATTGTGGAAAATATTGTGGTGAATTTTGTATAAAAATAATTTAAGGAATGATTAAATGGGAAGATTATTAGGGCTAGATGTAGGTGATAAAACCATTGGAGTTGCTGTAAGTGATCCATTGGGATTTACTGCTCAAGGTATAAAAACTATTAAAAGAACAAGTATAAAAAAAGATTTGGAAGAAATGGTAGAAATAATAAATGAAAAGCATGTATCAAAAATAGTTATAGGTCTTCCAAAAAATATGAATAATACTTTAGGACCTCAAGGAGAAAAAGTAAAAAAATTTGCAGAAAAATTAAAAAAATATATTGATATAGATATAGTATATCAAGATGAAAGATTGTCTACGGTTTCTGCAACAAAAACTCTCATAGAAGCAGATGTTTCCAGAAAAAAAAGAAAAAATGTTGTAGATAAATTAGCTGCAGTATATATATTACAGACTTATTTGGATACAATAAGTAGAAAGGAGAAATGAGAAATGGACAAATTTAAATTTTTAGATGAAAATGGTGTTGAGCATAATTTTGAAATAATTGATTTCTTTGAAGTTGATGATGATGAGTATGCTGTAATACAGCCAGATGATATGGAGGAATCTCTTTTATTAAAAGTAGATTATGATGAAAATGGAGAATCTTTTTTATGTGAGATTGAAAGTCAAAAAGAGTTTGATGAAGTAAGTACATTATATTTAGAACTTTTAGATGAAAAAGAATAGAAAATTATAAATGATATTATTATCAATTGATTATTAATATTAGTTGATATTGACATTCAACTAATAAAAGTATATGATTATAGTATATTTAAGGGAAACGGGTGATTAAATGGAATCATTATTTGAAGTGTTGAGAACAAAATTAAAAGAAAAAGGATATAAACTTACTACTCAAAGAAGGGTAATATATGATGTATTTGTAGAGAATACAGGTAGCCATCTTAGTCCTGAAGAAGTATATGATATGGTTAAGGATAAATATCCAGAAGTAGGTCTTGCTACTGTATATAGAACTTTACAACTATTAGATGAGTTAGAAGTTGTTAGAAAAATAAATTTTAATGATGGTTGTAATAGATATGAACTTAATACTAACACTAATGATCATCAACATCATCATTTAATATGTTTAGAATGTGGAGAAGTTTTTGAAGTTGAAATTGATTTATTGGATAATCTTGAAGAAAAAATTGAAAATGAAAGTAAATTTAAAATAGTAGATCATAATGTAAAATTCTTTGGATACTGTGAATCATGTAATGAAAAGAGAAATTAAATATTTAAGTAGCGTTAATTTTTTATATAGGAGTAATTTTATTAAAGTCAATATGTCGATACAATAATAGTAGATTTATTAAGGAGAGTGATAAGGTGGGAAAACAACAAACACCTAAAGTTAAAATAATCCCATTAGGAGGATTATATGAAGTTGGAAAAAATATAACGGTTATTGAATATAAGAATGACATTATAGTAATAGATTGTGGAGTAATATTTCCTGAAGATGAAATGTTAGGGATAGACGTAGTAATACCTGACGTAACATATTTAGAAAAAAACAAAGAAAAAATAAGAGCTATTGTATTGACTCATGGACATGAAGACCATATAGGAGCATTACCATATGTATTACAAAAAATAAATGCACCTGTTTATGGAACTAAATTAACATTAGGATTAGTAGAAAATAAACTGAATGAAAAAGGTATAAAAAATGCAAACTTAAATATTGTAAAAGCAGGACAAAAGACAAAACTTGGTTCTATGGTTGTAGAATATATAAGAGTTAATCATAGTATTCCAGATGCGGTTGCATTAGCTATTCATACACCTGAAGGTGCTATAGTCCATACAGGTGATTTCAAAATTGATTATACACCTATAAATGGTAAAATGATGGATTTAAATAGATTTGCTGATTTAGGAAGCAGAGGAGTATTAGCGTTACTTGCAGATAGTACAAATGTAGAGAGAACAGGATCTACAATGAGCGAAAAAACAGTTGGCAATACTTTTAATGATATATTTATGGATGCTGAAGGTAGAATAATTGTAGCAACTTTTGCATCAAATGTTCATAGAATTCAGCAGATTGTTAATGCTGCTGTGATGTTTGATAGAAAGATTGTTGTATCAGGTAGAAGCATGATAAATGTAGTTAAGGTTTCTACTGAACTTGGATATTTAGATGTTCCAGAAGGAACTATTATTGATATAAATGATATGAATAAATATCCAGACAATAAAATAACCATTATAACTACTGGTAGTCAAGGAGAGCCTATGGCGGCATTATCAAGGCTTGCTTTTTCTGATCATAGAAAAATGGAATTAATACCTGGTGATTTAGTAATAATATCTGCTACACCAATACCTGGTAATGAAAAAACAGTATCTAGAGTTATAAATCAATTATTTAAAAAAGGTGCAAATGTAATATATGAAGCATTAGCAGATGTGCATGTGTCTGGTCATGCTTGCAAAGAAGAGTTGAAATTGGTTCATTCATTAATAAAACCTAAGTATTTTATACCGGTTCATGGTGAATATAGACATTTAAAACAACATGCCCAGTTAGCTGAAGATTTAGGGCTTGATAGAGATAATATATTTATACTTGAGAACGGTTCAGTATTAGAGATTTGTAGGTCTGATGCTAAACTTAATGGAACTGTACCTTCAGGTCATATATTAGTTGATGGTCTAGGAGTAGGAGATGTTGGTAATATAGTTTTAAGAGATAGAAAGCATCTTTCTGAAGATGGATTAATAGTTGTAGTTGTAACTATCAAGAAAGAAGATGGAAAGGTTGTTTCAGGGCCAGATTTAGTTTCTAGAGGATTTGTATATGTAAGAGAATCTGAAGATCTTATGGTAGAAGCAAAAAATGTAGTTAGAAATGTTTTATTAGATTGTGAAAAAAATCAAATCACAGATTGGTCTACTCTTAAATCTAGAGTAAGGGATTCTTTAAGAAATTATTTATATCAAAAAATAAAGAGAAATCCTATGATATTACCAATAATAATGGAAATATAAATTTTACAGTCACAGCTTATGCTGTGGCTGTAAATTTAGATAAATTGGGGGGAGTGTTATGACTTTAAGACTTATACTATATCTATCAATAATATTGGTAGGTGCATATATAGGATATAAAGATTTTGTACATAAGAATATTTTAGACAAGTTAATATCAATACAATCAATTTCTATTTTAATATTATTGTTTGTAATGGGAATAAAAATCGGTGGAGACAAAGAAGTAATATCTTCATTTTTCACATTAGGATATCAAGCTTTTATTTTTTCTGTTTTTTCAATCGCACTAAGTGTTGGTTTTGTAATGATAATAAGACGCTTTATTTTTAATAAGAATGATATGACTGATGAAGAAGAAAAAGAGGGGGAAGTTTGATATGAGTATTAAGGTTATATTATCTGTAATTGGGGGTATATTAGTTGGTTTTTTTCTTGAACCTGATTTTATAATAAATCATTCTGATATCATTATAGATATAGGCTTATGTATACTTTTATTTTTTGTAGGTATAGATATAGGAATAAATATAGACGTACTTACGAAAATAAAAAAAATTGGATTTAAAATTTTATTAATACCTTTTATGATTATATTAGGAAGTGTCTTTGGAGCTATAATAGCAGGATTCTTATTAGGATTTCCAGTAAATGAATCAGGAGCTGTAGGAGCAGGTCTTGGATGGTATACATTATCATCTATGATGCTTGCAAACTATTCTCCAGAGCTTAGTACATTATCATTTTTATCTAATGTAGTAAGGGAGATATTGGCTTTAATATTGATACCAATAGTAGCTAAATATATAGGTGATTTAGAAGCAATAGCACCATCTGGTGCAACTGCAATGGATACTACTTTGCCTATTATTGCAAAAGCTACCAATCCAAAGACTGCTATAATTTCATTTGTAACAGGAGTTATACTTTCAACATCAGTACCAATTTTAGTACCATTTATGATTAGTCTATAAAGAAATATTAAAATAAATGTATTATGCTCAAAGAAAAGCGAAAATCAGTACTGATTTTCGCTTTTCTTTAAATATCTTGTAAAAAAGATATTTAAATTATATAATTAAATTAATATAATAGAAATTATTGAGGGGTAGATTAATGAATAAAATGGTTAAAGTTTTAATAATTAGTGTGGTAATATTAATAATTGTTTTAGGAGGATTAAAGTATTATTATGAGCTAAATACTCGACCAGTGTCATCTGATGGAGAACAAAAAAGTGTAAAAGTTGAAATACAATCTGGAAGTACTACTAGTGATATAGCTAAAATATTAAAAGAAAATAACTTAATAAGAGATAAGAATGTATTTAGAGTAGTATCTCGTATAAAAGGTACAGAGGGAAAACTTAAAGCTGGATTTTATGAATTTGATTCTAGCATGACTCCTGAAGAAATTTTAAATAAGTTAGTTGTAGGAGGAAAAGATGGAGGGACAATTAAATTCACAATTCCAGAAGGTTTTACTATTGAAGAAATAGCAGAAAAATTAGCAAATGAAAATATTATCAATAAAGATAAATTTATAGATTTAACTTATGATATTGAAAAGTTTTCAAAAGAATATAAATTTTTAAATGACATACCTGAAAAAATGAATATGGAAGGTTATTTATATCCGAATACTTATGAAGTATATAAAGACTCAACAGAATATGAAATTATCAAAAGGATGTTAGATGAATTTAATAATAAATATAATGAAATAATAAAAAATAAAGAAATTCCACTAGATTTAAATACCTATGAATTAATAACATTAGCTTCATTAGTAGAACGAGAAGCAAAAGTAGATAAAGATAGAAATTTAGTTTCATCTGTTATTTATAATAGATTAAAAATAGACATGCCATTGCAAATTGATGCTACTATACAATATGCATTAGAAAATAGAAAAGAAAAGCTAACATATGATGATTTAGAGGTAGATTCTATTTATAATACATATAAGAATAAAGGTTTACCAGTTGGACCTATATGTTCACCAGGAATAGAATCTATAAATGCTAGTTTAAATCCGGAAAATACTGATTATATATTTTATGTATTAAAAAAGGATGGAAGTGGAGAACACTTTTTTACAGATGATTATAATGAATTTTTAAAAGTTAAAAATGGAAAATAATTTAATTTTATTTGCTAATAATACGTGGTATAATAGACCACGTATTATTAGTGTGAATTGAGGAGAGATTTATTTGAGTAATATAAACAAAGATTATATAGAAGATTATATAAGAAGTGTATTACCAAAAAGAGAGAGTTTTTTGGTTCAGTTAGAAGAATTTGCCCAAGAGAATAATATACCTATAATTCATCCAGAAGTTGCTGAATTTATGAGAGTTATTTTAAAAATAAAAGATTCTAAAAATATATTAGAGATAGGTACGGCAATAGGATATTCATCTATAGTAATGAGTACTAGTATAAAAGAAGGAAATATTATAACTATAGAAAGGCAAGAAAATATGGTTAAACTTGCAAATAAAAATATTGAAAAGACAGGAATCAAAAATATAGAAATAAAACATGGTGAAGCAAAAGATATACTACCTAAGTTAAATAAAAAGTTTGATTTTATATTTATAGATGCAGCTAAAGGAAAGTATATGGAGTTTTTACCTTATTGTATAAATATGCTTGAAGATAAAGGTATAATCTTGTCTGATAATGTGCTTTTTAAAGGTATGGTAGCAAATGATGATTTAGTTGTTAGAAGAAAAAAGACAATAGTAACAAGAATGAGAGAATATTTAGATCATATATCTAATCATTCAGAACTTACAACAAGTATTATACCAATTGGAGATGGGGTTGCTTTATCATATAAGGAGAGTGAAAATAAATGAAATATATTGAATTATTAGCACCAGCAGGAGATTTAGAAAAATTAAAAATGGCAATAAATTATGGTGCTGATGCAGTATACTTAGGAGGAGAAGAATTTGGTCTTAGAGCTAAAGCCAAAAACTTCTCTATAGATGAGATAAAATCTGGAGTGCAATATGCACATGAAAGAGGTAAAAAAGTATATATAACACTAAATATTATTCCCCATAATGAGGATTTAGAAGGTTTAGAAAAATATATATTAGATTTAGAAAAAGCAAATGTAGATGCTTTCATAGTAGCTGATCCTGGAGTTTTTTCAATTGTAAAAAAAGTTGTACCTAATATGGAAATACATTTGAGTACCCAAGCTAATACAACTAATTATAGTACAGCTAATTTTTGGCATCAACAAGGAGTAAAAAGAATTGTAGTTGCAAGAGAATTGTCTCTTGAAGAAATAGAAAATATAAAAAATAATACTCCAGATACTCTTGAGATAGAAGCTTTTGTTCATGGAGCAATGTGTATTTCATATTCTGGAAGGTGTTTACTTAGTAACTATATGGTTGGAAGAGATGCCAATAGAGGTGAATGTGCACAAGCATGTCGTTGGAAATATAACTTAGTTGAAGAAAAAAGGCCAGGAGAATATTATCCAGTTTATGAAGATGAGAAAGGCACATATATATTTAATTCAAAAGATTTATGTATGATAGAACATCTTCCAAAGCTTATAGATTCAGGAGTAAAAAGCCTTAAAATAGAAGGGCGTATGAAGAGCTCATACTATGTAGCTACAGTTATAAGGTCATATAGGATGGCAATTGATGCTTATTTAAAAGATCCTAAAAATTATAAATACAATAAAGAATGGTTAAATGAAATTAAAAAAGCAAGTTATAGGGATTTTACTACAGGTTTTTATTTTGATAAACCTGATAGTGAAGATCAATTATACGGATCTAGTTCTTATATAAGAAATTATGATTTTATAGGTTTGATTTTAGATTATGATAAAGAAAATAAACTTGCAACTGTTGAACAAAGAAACAGAGTATTTAAAAATGATAAAATTGAAATTTTTGGTCCTAATAAAGATTTTTATACTCAAGAAATCACTAAAATGTTTGATGAAGATGGAAAAGAAATTGATGTAGCACCACGTGCAAAACAAATATTTAAAATAAAGGTTGATAAGCCCGTAGAAAAATGGGATATGATAAGAAAAGCTAGAGAGGAATGAGACATTTGAATAGACCCATATTAATAGGAATAACTGGTGGAACTGGTTCAGGTAAAAGTACAGTAGCTCAAGCAATATTTAATTCGCTTCCTAAAGAAAATATTTTAATAATAGAGCAAGACTCGTATTATAAAGATCAAAGCCATTTAAACTTTAATGAAAGAACAAAAACTAATTATGACCATCCATTAGCATTTGATAATGATCTTTTTATAGAACATTTACAAAGTTTAATGAATAAAAACACGATTGAGAAACCTATTTATGATTTTGAAAAACATAATAGAAAAAATACTACTATAAGAGTTGAAAGTAGAGATATCATTATTGTAGAAGGAATAATGATATTAGAAGATGAAAGAATTAGAGATTTATTAGATATTAAAATATTTGTTGATACCGATTCAGATGTAAGAATTATAAGACGAATATTAAGAGATATTACTGATAGAGGAAGAACTCTTGAATCTGTAATTGATCAGTATTTAACTACAGTAAGACCAGCTCATTTGCAATTTATTGAACCTAGTAAGAGATATGCAGATATAATAATTCCAGAAGGTGGTTATAATAAGGTAGCAATTGATTTAATGGTTACAAAAGTAAAAGCAATCGTTTCAGAAAAGCAAGAAAAGTAAAAATTTAAAAATAATATCATACCTCCATGATGTTTTGGAAATACTATAATAAAACATCATGGAGGTATTTTATGACTAAAACAAATAAGAGATTGTCATTATTTTTTAAAATATTTATAATTATTTTTGTAGCATATATAATTAGATTATCTTGGATACAACTAGTTACAGGACCAAAATTAAAACAAAAAGCAGAAGATCAAAGAGATTATGAGTTAACTACATCTCAAAAAGGAACAATTTTTGATAGAAATATGGTTCCTCTTACTAATAAGGTCACTCAGAAATATATATATATATCCTTAGAATCAATTAAAGACAATAAAGATTATCAATTATATTTATTAGATAAAATAAAGTTGTCACAAGAAGAATTAGATAAATATATATTAAATGCTAAAAATAATATGGTAAAGGTACCAGCTAAAGATAATATCAATAATGTTAAAAATGGTATTATAGTAGAAGAAACTAAAGAATATAGTGAAAATAATTTACTAGCTCATGTTATAGGATATGTAAATGAAAATGGAGAGGGAATTGGAGTAAAAAAGAAATATGATTTTTTACTTTCTAAATCAAACAATACAAAATTAAAATTAATTTTAGATGGTAAAAGTAGATTATTAAGTAGTAAGGATGATTATTTAGAAGTTAATGAAAATAATGATACTATTCGAAATTCTATTCAGTTAACAATTGATTATAATATACAACAAATAGTTGAAGAAGCTATGGAAGAAAAAAATGATAATGGGGCTGTAATAGTTACAGATGTAAAAAGTGGAGATATTTTAGCTTTAACTAGTCAACCTGATTTTGATTTAAATAATATAGGAGACAGTAACAAAGAAAAAGATAGTGAACAGATGAATAGAGTCACAAAATTTAAATATTATCCTGCATCAACATTTAAAACTGTAATACTCTTAGCAGCACTTGAAGCAGGAATAGACTTAGAACAAAAATTTGAATGTAATGGAAGCATAACTTTAGCTGAAGGTCAAAAAACATTTTCCTGTCATGATAATGTAGTTCATGGTGAAATAAACTTAAAAGAGGCTTTTGCTGTATCTTGTAATAGCATATTTATAGAGCTAGCTAATATTTTAGGGGGTGAAAAAATATTAGAAACAATAGAAAAAATAGGTTTAACAGAAAAGGTAGATATAGATATTGATGGAGAAAACGAAGGATATATTGCAGACTTAGAGAAGGTATTAGGCCCTGGAATAGGGAATTTAGCATTAGGTCAAGAACATATAAAATTAACTCCACTTCAAATTCATAATTTAACAATGATTATTGCTAATAATGGGATTAAAAAAGATA
This sequence comes from Senegalia massiliensis, assembly GCF_900626135.1. Classification (NCBI taxonomy): domain Bacteria; kingdom Bacillati; phylum Bacillota; class Clostridia; order Eubacteriales; family Clostridiaceae; genus Senegalia; species Senegalia massiliensis. The sequence continues at coordinate 1,839,487 of NZ_LR130785.1, read as the reverse complement.
TGTCTATAGTAAAAGGTTATGCTACAAATAAAGGTGATATATCAATGCAATTTGACAGAAAAAATGATGAGTGGATTTTTGATAAATCCTATGCTGAAATAATTAAAGATTACATGAAATCTGTAGTAGAAGTCGGTACTGCAAGTAATTTAGATTTATCACAATATGGAGGAGCAGCAGGTAAAACAGGGACTGCTCAAAAAAGTAATAAAGATAATAATGGATTATTTACAGGATTTTCACCAAGTGATAATCCAAAATATGCAGTAACTGTAATCGTAGAAGATATAGGAGATAAATATAGTTCATCTACAGCAGTGAAAGTATTTAATGAGATAATTAAAAAAATAAATTCAGAAAAATAAAATGAGACTTGCACATAGTTTACTTTAAAAGCATACTTTATAATGTGGAATAATATATTGGAGGTGTGTGAATTAATGTGGGCTTCGCTTCTCTTTATGATTTTAAATCTCATTAAGCCTGTTTCAGTTTTTCTAGGTTATATTTCTAATAATAATTCATTTCCTCAGCCACTTAGCAAAGAGGATGAAACAAAATACTTAATCTTATATGAACAAGGTGATGAAGATGCAAAAAATATTTTAATTGAACATAATTTGCGTTTAGTAGCACATATTGTGAAGAAATATCATAATTGTGGAAAAGAAGTAGATGATTTAATCTCTATAGGAACAATTGGTCTAATTAAAGGTATATCTACATTCAATAGAAACAAAGGAACCAGACTAGCAACATATGCAGCAAGATGTATAGAAAATGAAGTATTAATGTGCTTAAGGTCTGATAAAAAGATTAAATCTGAAGTTTATCTTCAAGATCCTATTGGAGTAGATAAAGAAGGTAATGAATTACCCCTAACCAATTATCAACAGTTAGGGGTATATATTTTAGGTTTTAGATTAAGTTCAAATTTGTCATTTCGCCAGGACTTCTTTTTATAATATATGGTATATTCTATAACGGATTTGAGAAGTATATTCTTTTGTTCGGCATCGTCTAATTCGTCGTATAAATCCAATACATGTTTAACCCTAGGTATTATATCTCTTTTAGCTTTGAATTGCTCATGAGCTTGTTCTATACTTGTATTAGTACTTTTTATATTACTTTCGAGTTCATCTATTTTATTAGATATTATATTAGATCTTTTCATATAAGTATCCACATCGTAAATTCCTTTTTCAAGTAAATCATGTAAATTATTTTTTTGTTTTATAGTTTTATCTAACTCTTCTTCTAATTTATTTAAAGCTCTATTATAAATTTCTATTCTTTCATCATTTTTTATTATATTTTTGTTTTCCCATTTCTCTTGGTATTGCTTTAACCAACCTTCAAGACTATCTAATATACTTTTTTCTACGTATTTAAGTTTAGAAGATTTATTCTCACATGATCCATAGCACATTATTTGGCTATCTTTATTTTTATAAGGTCTAAGTACCATATTTTTATTACATACACTACATTTTATAATACCAGCAAGAGGGTTAGAAATATTTCCTTTTATTTTATATGGAACATGTGATTTGTTTTTAAGTATCTTTTGAGCTTGATTAAATATTTTATCAGATACTAGAGCAGAGTGTTTTCCTTCTGCTATAATCCATTCATTTCTTGGTCTTTCTCTAGATTCCTTTATTTGTCCAGGTCTAGTTGATTTTTTAATATCTTTTTTCTTCCATACAACTTTACCAGTATAGATAGGATTTTTAATTAGATGAATAACATGATGCGAACTCCAATTCTTGCCTGTATATGTCTTAAATCCAAGCTTATTTAGTTCATTAGCTATCTTACCCCCACCCATATTTTTATTCGTGTATAAGTCAAATATTAGCTTTACAATAGGTGATTGGTCAGTATGTGGGACAAGACTTCTATAATTTTTACCTTCTTTTATTTCATATCCAAATGGGGGTCTAGGTGATATATAATTTCCGTCTTCTATAGAACGAATCCTACCTCTTTGGAGTCTTCTATTTATAAGCTTTAATTCTTTTCTTGCCATAAAGGCTTCAAACTCACTATACTCTTCATCCCATTCATCTTTAAGGTCATATGTTTTACGAGGTGTTATTATTTTAGTATTACTTTTCTTAAAAGTATCTAATATAAGCCCTTGTTCTTGCATATTACCACGACCAAGTCTATCTACATCCATAACTAATACAGAATCGTACATTTTATTTTCTACTTCTTTAAGCAATTCAAGCATTTCTGGTCTATGAACCATGCTTTCACCAGAAACTATTTCTTGTCTAATTTTAATTATGTTTAAATTTTTTTCTTGAGCTACTTTAAGAAGTATTTTTTTATGCTTAGATAATGTTTCTCCTGCACCTTGTTTTTCTGCTTCTTCATCGGCACGTGATTTACGAAGATATATTGCAACTTTGTTCATAATATCACCTCAATTTAATTTTATGATTTATTTTAAATAAGTATTAATAAGATTAATCTTATTAATACTTATTTAAATATAAATTATTATTAAACCATTATAGTATCTACTGTATACATCAATAGATATATAACACCGTAAGTTTTAAAATGTTATAGAGTATTTATTAATTTTGTATTGTAAAAAATATATAATTAAAGGAGTTAATGCTTTTTTATAGAAGTTTATAGTGGTACAGTATTAATTTAATGAAAAACAAAGATTATTTATATTAAAAGAGGTGTAATGAATGATAAGAACGGCTAAAATAGATGACTTAGATGCTGTAACAAATCTTGCATTTTCACTTTGGCCAAACAATGAATTTGAAAAATTAAAAGATCAAATGAAAAGAGTACTTTTAGATAAAAATGCTGCTATTTTCCTCTGCTTAATTGATAATAAGTATATAGGGTTTGCTCAATGTCAATTGCGTTTTGATTATGTTGAAGGAACAGAAAGTACTCCTGTTGGGTATCTTGAAGGTATATATGTTCATAAGCAATATCGTAAACAAGGTATAGCAAAAAAGTTCATTGAACAATGTGAGTTATGGGCAAAGGAGAATAACTGTATAGAATTTGGGAGTGATTGTGAGATTGCTAATACAGATAGTTTAAAATTTCATCTAAAAGTTGGATTTACTGAAGCAAATCGCATTATATGCTTTAATAAGAAATTATGAACATAACAAAGTTCTCATATGGTATGTTATTTATAAATTATGTAGTATGATAACGTAAATCGAGTTTTATGAAATTACTTTTTTAATAAAAATAATTATTGTTAAAGTGTTATTATATTTTATAGAATAAATTAAAGGAATTTTAATGATGCTTATAGAAACTTATAATGACATAGTAGATAAATATGTTTTAATTTAATTAGACACTGGAGGTATGAAAATGTTAATTAGTACTAGTTTGAAGGATTTTAAAATAAGATTTGCAAAGGAAAAAGATATTCCGTTGATCTTAAAATTTATAAAGGAATTAGCTGATTATGAAGAATTATTACATGAAGTTGTAGCAACAGAAGAAATTTTAATGGATTCTTTGTTTAAAAAGAAAACTGCTGAGGTTATTATTGGTGAATACGAAAATGAACCAGTATCTTTTGCATTATTCTTTCATAATTTTTCTACTTTTTTAGGAAGACCAGGTATTTATTTAGAAGATTTATATGTTAGACCTGAAATGAGAGGAAAGGGTATGGGAAAAATCATGCTTTCTTATCTTGCTAAATTAGCAATTGAAAGAAATTGTGGAAGATTAGAATGGTGGTGTTTAGATTGGAATAAGTCTTCAATTGAATTTTATAAGCAAATGGGAGCTGTTCCAATGGATGAATGGACAGTATATAGAGTAACTGATAGTGCGTTAGATAATTTAGCTGTTAAATTTGATAAATAAACTTAGAACTTTTATAGTTATAGATTAGCACAAAGAAAGTAGGGATAACCATGAGAGCACCATATCAAATTCTAGTATTTCCTTATCATATTAATGACAAACACATAGAATATGCGATATTTCATAGAAGTGACGCTGATTGGTGGCAGGCTGTTGCTGGTGGTGGAGAGTATGGGGAAACATTAATTGAATCAGCAAAAAGAGAAGCATGGGAAGAAGCAGGAGTTTCTAAGAATTCACTTTATATTAAGTTAGATACAGTTAATTCAGTACCTGCTGAAGAATTTAAAGACTATATCTATTGGGATGAAAATATTTATGTGGTACCTGAACATTGTTACGGAGTTGAAATAATAGATAAGAAATTAAAGCTGTCACATGAACATATAGAGTATAAATGGATGAGTTATAATGATGCTATTTCATGTTTGAAATGGGATGGAAATAAAGTAGCACTGTGGGAACTTAATAAAAGGCTTACAAACAAATTTTAATTATTTATATTAAATATTTAAAAATGATTTAAAATATAATAAAATCTTAAGCTTAACTTTTAAAAAAGTAATAATTAAAGAAGGTTCATATAAATGAAAAAAATAATTTTGGATTATTCTTAGTTTTAAGAACTATGGATTCATTCTTATTTTTTCTTTTATAATATTATTATCAATTATAATTTCTACATATGAATCATATTTTATAAGTTAATAAGGTAAAAGCTATTTATAATAAATGTCCTATGATCAATTAATTGATTTTTAAAGTTATAGACTATGATATATAGTACAAGAAAATAATATTATAAGCTTTTATCATAATTATGATTTTAAAAAAGGAATAGATTATATAAAATAGCATATGATAAGTTGAATTATTTATTACATATGGACTGTGTTTGTGAATACTCGAAAATGATAAAAATTAGTTGTAAATAGGAGTGTTAATTATGATAGGTATTATTGCAGCAATAGATGAGGAAATAGATTTTTTTATAAAAAATACTGAAATAATAGAAACTTCAAATGATAATAATGTTATTTTTTATTATTTAAAGAAAGAGAATAGGCATATTATTTTAGCAAAATCGGGGGCTGGAAAAGTTAATGCTAGTATGACTGTAACAAAAATGATAGATAAATATAAACCTGAAATTATAATTAATAGAGGAATAGCAGGAGGTTTAGAGACTGTAGAAGTAGGAAATTTTGTAACAGGAAATAAAATGGTATATTATGATGTAAATATGTCTTCTCATAGAAGTAACCATCAACATGGTAAAGTGCGTGGTCTTCCCTTAGAATTTACATCTGATAGTAAATTAGTGGCTAACTTTTACAACTTTTGTAATGAAAATAAAATAACTAGTCTTGTAGGCATTATTGCAACTGGAGATTATTTCGTTAGTAATAGTACTTATTTAGATAATATAAGTAGAGAAATATCAAATATTTTAGCAGTGGATATGGAGTCAGCTGCAATTGCACAAGTATGTTATTTACACAATGTTCCTTTTTTATCTGTAAGAGCTATATCCGATATAATTACCACAAGTTATAAAAATGAAGAATTTACACTTAATATTAAAAATGCCTGTTGTAAATTAGCAGAGCAAATATTGGGATATATTTGTACAATATAAAACTTTAGTTATTATTGATGGGTTTATTAAAATGAAAAAGGTAATTGCAATTGGTGGAGGAGAGCTTAAAAATCTTGAAACAATTAAAATATATAAAGAGATTGTTAAATCCACAATGAAACAAACACTAAAAGCACTATTATTCCCACAGCAAGTGGTGAGCTAAAACAATATATTGAAGCATTCAGCAAAGTTTACGGAGAAAAATTAGGATGCAAAGTGGGTGTTCTAAAATTGATAGATAAAATATTAAAGAATCTGAAATTGAATATAAAATAATGCACTCAGATATTATATATGTTGGTGAATGTAGCAATAAAATAAGCAATTTACAATAAAAGTATATATAAAAATTTAAGGAGGATTTAAAATGAAAAAAATAATAGCTATATTATTATGTTTAGTAATGATAACAATAACTGCATGTGGAAATTCAAGTAATGATGATACATCTAAAGAGGTTAACAAAGAGAAAGAAATAAATGAAGGTAATGAAGAATCTAATGAAAATGAAGACTTAGAAGTAGATAAAGGAATTTTAAATGTAACAATAACGCTTCCAGCATCAATGTTTGAAGGTGAAGATATAGATAAAGAAGTGGAAGAAATAAAAGAAGAGGGAATTAAAGATGTTAAAGTCAACGATGACGGTTCTATGACAGTAAAAATGACTAAAACGAAACACAAAGAATTAGTAAAAGAAGTTAAAGAGTCTGTATTAGAATATTTTGAAGAACTTAAAACTTCAGAAGATACACCTTCTATAAATGATGTAAAATATGATGATAACTTTAAAGAGGTTACTTTAGAGGTAGATAAAAAGAAATTTGAAGAAAGTTTTGATAGTATAGCAGTATTTGGAGTTGCAATGACTACAGCTATGTATCATATATATGAAGGAGTACCCGCAGAAGAAGTGAATTTCAAAATAAATGCGAAAGACTCAGATACAGGCGAAATATTTAATACTATATTATACCCTGATGATTTAGAAGATATGGAATAATATTAAAATAAAAATCTCTTAAACAAATTTGTTTAAGAGATTTTTATATATTATATAATTCATTAGATATATTCTATACTAGTAAAATAAATATATTATAAAAAGTTGATGATTGAATTATATGAAATACAAAAATTATTAAATGAAAATACAGCTATACCAATACCTCATCCAGAAGAATATTTGAAAATTATAGATAGATAATCTGCTTTTTTATAAGAAAAAAGGATTTTAGAAAGATATGTAGAATAAAGAGAAGAGATTAATTGAAAATTTGGTATTATGTGATATCAGGGATAAGTATATAAGAATTAAGTGAAAATGAAATATGCATTACATTTAGTTGCAATAAGTTAGAATATAAAGAAATATAATTCTAAGTTATTTAATAATATATATAGTAGTTTATATCATATTTACATATATAAATAATACTTTTAATGGTTAAAAACTTAATTTTAATAGCATTTCGCAACAGAGACGTGTCTAAGGAATTCTTATATAAAAATCAAGAAGTTATATCAAGAATAGAAAACTTAAGTAAAAAACAAATAAATAAGTAAATGAATAAGAGAACTAAATAAGATAAAACAAGTAAATCAAAGAAGAAGTAAGATGTGTAAAAAAATATAAGTATACAAATTCTTTTAAGTGAATATTGAGAATTCAAGGTAAAAGAATATAGAATTTTGGAGGTGAGTATATGGATGTTTCATATATTGTTGAAACAATTGATGATCTTTTTAATGTAACAAATAAGGAAATATACTCCAATGAATCTGGGGTTACATATAAAGCAGATAAAAAAATTAAAAAAATAGGTTATTGTGTTAACTTAACACTTGAAACTATAGAGAAAGCAAGAATTCATGGAGTTGATATGATGGTGACACACCATGATGCATGGGATGAAATATATGGACTAAAAGATGCATGCATAGAAAAACTAGGAGAGTATGGTATAAGCCATTACTATAATCACTTGCCACTTGATGATTGCGACTTTGGAACAAATGATAGTTTATTAAAAAAATTGAAATTAGAAAATGTTAAAAGAACTCATGAATGGGAAGGGTTATATTTTGGTAGAATTGCAAAATATGATGAAGAAATTGAATTTAATGAATTAGTAAAAAATATTGAAAATTTACTTGAAGAACCAGTTAAAATTTGGAGGTTTAATGACAAGAAGGTAAAGCGATTGGGGGTAGTCTGTGGTAATGGAGGTCCAACAACTTGTCTTAAGGAAGCAGTTGAAAACAAGTGTGATGTATACATTACAGGTGAATGCAATTTATATACTATTCAATATGCTAAGTTTAAAGGGATAAATCTTATTGTTGGAAGTCATACTTTCACAGAATTTTTTGGGATTGAAAGTCTAGCATTGAAGTTGAATGAGAGTATAAAAGAACTAGTATTAGTGAAACTCAATGAAGATCATTATGAAGCTAATATAAAAACATAGTAGATCAGGTATGAATGAACAGTATTATAAATAGTATGTTGAAATATCCGTTTAAGTTCCTATTATTCATTTAAGAAGTTATCAGTAATAATATATTTGAATTTTGTTCAGTGGGAATTTCCATTGATTCCATTAACAAACTTTGAATTATTAAGGAGAGACGAAATATGAGTAATAAAGTTAAAGAGAAACTTGAAAAATTAATTGAACAGGGAAAGCATGTTAAGAGTGTTAACATTGTTAAAGTTAATGAACCTGGATTAATAATGCCCGATTATATCTTTGGAGAAGAATACGATCTTTGGATGAATAAAGTGAAGATATTTACATCTAAGTATTGTAAAGAACATATTTTATATGATGAACTTATAAATGCTTATAAAACAAGAAAAAACTCACGGGGAACAAGTGCATATGATTCTGTTATGTCATATTTAAATTCTTTACTGAATGACAGTGATTTTATAAAAAATAATACTGTAGATACAGATAACTACTTTAACTTGGAAAAAATAAATCAAGATGAAAAGATGCTTTTTATAAGTCATTCATCCCTAGATATTGATTATGTAAGTGTATTAGTCGAGTTATTAGAAGACATTGGTTTTAAAGGAAAGTCACATGTATTCTGTAGCTCTGTTTCTGGATATGGTATTCCAATGGGGAAACATATTTATGATTATTTAAAGGAACAATTTAATAAAGATTTACATGTTATTTATTTACTATCTGAGAATTATTACAATAGCCCTGCTTGTTTAAATGAAATGGGTGCTGCATGGGTACAATCTAAACGTCATACTGCTATATTAGTGCCAGGATTTAACTATAACCAAATTAGAGGTTCAGTAGATGCATCTAAAATATGGTTTAGAATGGATGCAGTTAATAAAATTAATGAGTTTAAAAATGAGCTAATAGGAGAATTTGATTTAGATGATTTAGATGAGAATTATTGGGATAGAAGAAAAGAAAAATATATTAAAGAAATTAATTCTATATACGAAAATAATAAACATAAGTCATCACCACAGATTATTGAACTTGAAGGAATAGAAGAATATGGTACTGATGATGAATTAAAATGTTTTTTTAGATTTATTAATAAGGGTAATATTGCTATAAAATGTACATATATCGATATAGAAATTGAAGATAAGTATGGTGGTAAAGCAGATATAACTCTTTCAAATCGTGATTTAAACAATCTAATTCTATATAATTATGAAAATAAAAGGGTGGAAATAATTGCAAATAAAAGGAATTATAATATTTCGTCTTCCTTTAATCCATATCTATGGAGCAAATATAAAATAATAGATTCTGGGTGGTCTAAAGTTGTATAAATTCTTCATTATAATTTATCGTCTAATCTAAAGTTCATAAAAACTAAGTGGGACGTCTAAGAATAGAAGGATATTCGTCGAAAAACAATAATATGATTACAAGAAGGGAGGTTCTACATGATTGTATGGATTAATGGTGTATTTGGATCTGGAAAAACCAGTGTATCTAATGAGTTAGATACACGACTGGAAAATTCTTATGTTTACGACCCTGAAGAAGTAGGTTTTTTTATTCGTGAGAATATTCCTTCAAAGTTGAAGAACAATGATTTTCAAGATTTTAATCTTTGGCGGGAATTTAATTATAAAATGCTTTCATACATACATTCAAATTATAGAGGGACAATTGTTGTACGTATGACAATTATAAATAAAAGTTATTTTGATGAAATTATAGGGAAGTTAAAGTCTGAGGGAATAATAGTTAAACATTTCACATTGATTGCCAGTAAAAATATTTTGTTGGATAGGTTAAATCGTCGTGGTGATGGAGAAAACTCATGGATTCATAATCGAATTGATAGTTATATTGAATGTTTTAATAGTGAATATTTTAAAGAACATATAATAACAGATAAAAGAACAATTGAAGAAATAACTGAGATAATTGCAACTTCATGTAATTTAAAGTTGCTAACAAAATATGAAATAGATAATAAAGAAGTCAGAAGAATATTAGAAAAAGACTTGGTAAGTGATTAATATTTAATTTAAGTAGTGTAGTTCATATTGATCATGGATTAACATAACATTTGCAACAGTCTACAAAACCATGTGAATGGTCAAATACACTAGGAGCGTTAGCCAAGAACAATTAAAATTAGTGGAGGTAAAATTGAAGGATATAATTGATAAAGTAAAATAGTTTCAATATACTTCTTTAGAGTATGCAGAGTATGCAGAGTATGATGATATATCTAATTTAATAATATGTATAAATAACAATGAAAGTTTATTTCTTTATTCTATAGAAGATAAAAAAGCAACAATATATTGGGCAACAAATTCAAAGGAAGATTTTTTTGATGGATTAAAAAATACTATCAATCTAATTTCATAGAATCAGATTCTCAAGAAAGCATATATAGAATTTATTCCTGAGTATTATATTTCTGAAATGGAAGATCTAGGATTTATAATTACAAATTAATGGGTAGATTTTTGGAATAATAATTTAGAAATAATATGTTTAGTACAACAGAATTCATTAATGATTAGAAGGATAAAAAAGAATGAATACCAAACAGCTTCAGAAGTTACAAAATCGTGTAAGGATTATTCAAGAGGATATAGAGGAGAAACTGCTGAATGGATAAAAGAATGGAATGAATCTGAGAATTCATATATATTTGTAGCTGAGATGAATAATGAGATTATAGGTATATGTTGTATTAGCTTATATGGTTTTGAAAGCGAAAAAGGAATAAATCTTTGGTTAAGAGAAGTAGAAGTTAAACCTAGCTATCACTCGAAAAAAATTGGACTTAGTTTAATAGCATTTGCAATTAATTGGGGGAATAGAAATGATGCAGTAAGAAGTTTTTAAGCATGTGATATAGAAAATATACCAGCTATTAAACTATATGAAGGACTAGGCTATAAAAGAAAAATAGGACGTGGTCAAATTAACATGGAAAAAATACTGTAACATGTAATTTAATTTATATTTTAAATTTGATGGTAATAGAATTAGGTATAAAGTTGAAATAAATAAGTTATTAGGGGGAAAGAGATAATGAATAAGGAATTCAGAAAAGTTATTTTTAAAGCAATTGGATTAGGGATGGGAGTTGCTACACTTGTTTTAAACATTATGAAATCTATTGGATTTAAAAGCGCTATAAGTTTATTGTCTATTGGCTTAATTTGTCTAGCAATTGATCAGCTTGAAAATAAATAATACATTGATTTATTATATAAAAATCATAACATCTTCTAGCATAGTGGTATAGACATTCTACATAAAAACATAGAGTGTCTACACCACTTAAAATATTATCAGATTAGAAAAGTTGAAGGCTATTGATTAAGATGTGTTTGATGTCATAGTAGTAGAATTAAGTGAAGTGGATAAAATTAATGCAAAAAGGGGATAAAACAATGATGTTAAAAAGAGATTTTCCTATATTGGAGTTTGATTCTGCTCTAAGAGCTAAGATTGAGCCTTCTGATACAATTAAAAATCAGAGAGATATTTCAGAGTATTGCGTAATCACATTCTTTGGTGATGTTATTAAAAGAATGATAAGTGAGGGAAGATTAAAAAAGGTTGGTGAATTTAAAACATGCACGATTGTAATACCTATATATGAGACAGAAGTTGATGGCAAACCTATTGGAATTGTGCAAGGTTATTTAGGGGCAGCCAGTTCTGGTGCACAACTTGAACAATTAATCGCTATGGGATTTAAGAAGTTTATTGTTTGTGGAACTGCTGGTGTGTTAAAAAAGGATATTCAGTTGGGTCACTTGATTGTTCCATATTCAGCAATTAGGGATGAAGGTTTATCATATCATTATTTAAAACCGTCTAGAGAAGTTGAATGTAGTAAGTCGGCATTGAAATGTATCACTAAGTATTTAAAAGTGAATGAGATACCATTTATTGAAGCTAAGACATGGACTACAGATGCATTTTATCGTGAAACTGACGATAAAATAGATCTACGTGTTTCTGAAGGATGTGTAACTGTTGAAATGGAGTCCGCTGCATTTTTTGCAGTTGCTAAATTTAGAGGTGTTGTACTGGGACAAATACTTTATGGCGGAGATGACCTGAGTGGTATCGAATGGGATTCTAGAAATTGGAATAGATTAGAAGATCTTAGAATTAATCTGGTGGATTTATCTATGGAAATATGTTTAGAATTATAGATTTTCAAATAAATTTGATTAGAGATTAAAACTATAATTCTATATACTATATTCTATTTTGATCATTACTTATAGTATAGGCTAAGGAGGAATTTAAATGAAAAAAATTGATACAATAGATATGGAAAGATTGATACTAAGAGAATTGAAAGAAATAGATATTCAAGAGGTCCATGAATATGCATCTGATCCAGATGTATCAAAATATGTGCCATTTGGTCCAAACACATTAAAACAAACAAAAGAATTCTTAAGTATGTGTATAGAATATCAATATGAAAAAGATAGAGTTGACTTTGAGTTAGCAGTAATTGAGAAAAGAGAGGACAAATTAATAGGTGTTTGTGGATTTCATATTTCAGATAGGGAAAATAGGGAAGGTTGGATTGGATATTGTTTAAATAAAATGTATTGGGGAAAAGGATATGGAACAGATATTGCAAAAACTCTTTTAGATATTGGATTTAACCAATTTAAACTACATAGAATTTATGCTACATGTGATCCTGATAATTTAGGATCTGAAAAAATATTACAGAAAATTGGCATGAAAAAAGAAGGTTATTTGAGAAAACATATATGGTCAAAAGGTAGCTGGAGAGATTCATTACTATACGCTATTTTAGAAGATGAATACAACTATGAGGTGACTATGAATGTTTAAGAGATTAGTAAATATAGGATCTAAAACATTAGAAGTTTATAAAAGAGGATTTGGACAACCAGTGATTGTCATTGAAGTTGGCATGGGCACCTCAATGGATGAATGGAGTTATATATTAGAGAAAGTTTCAGAAACTGCTACTGTTCTAATATATCATAGAGCAGGGTATGGTAAAAGTACGATTGACTTAAAAGAAGAGAGAACAATATATAATATTATAAAAGACTTACATATTTTATTAGAAAAAGAAGGTATATCTGAAAATATTATTTTAGTAGGTCATTCTTTTGGAGGACTTTGTATTCAACACTATGCAAATAAATATTCAAATAAAGTCAAAGGTTTAATTATGATTGATACAACTACAAACGAGTATAATAAAATAGAATCTTTAAAGAAACAATTAGTATTTATAAACAAGAAATATAATACAAATAAAATGATAGATCGATGGAATAGTTTAGCTATGAAAAACCAAGATGAATTAGTAAAGGAAATAAGTTCTCAATTTCTTAAAAATGGAGAAGAAGATTTAGGAGAAAAAGAAAGAAGTAGATTAGAGTTTTTATCTAAACCAAATTTATATAGAGCTATGAGTTCAGAATTTAATAATATGATTGATTCTGGAAAAGAAATTCAACACTTTTGCAAATTTTCAAATATCCCATTAAAAATTTTGATTAGGGATAAAGTAGTTGAAATAAATAAATTGGTAAATAACGGTATTCCTAATGAAGAAGCTAAAGAATTAGAAAGCTTGATACAAAGCCTTATTAGGAAGCAAGTATCTCTCTCAAGAAAAGGTGAGATAATTGAAGCAAAGAACTGTGGTCATAATATTTTTGATGATAGTCCAGAATTAGTTATAGCAACTATAAATGATGTAATAAAAAATACTATTAAATAATGTTAGATGAAGTTATATTAACTTCATCTAACATATAATATATTAATTTAAAATTTAATTTTACATAAGTAACATTATATAAAAAAACTAAGAGAAAACTTAAATATTTAAGTATGCTAATAGAAGATATTCTTTGATAAAGAGGTTACCCTTAAAGGTGTGCTTCAAGAGTAACCAAATAGTTAATAATTTATTTTTCTAAGGCATTTCCAAGCATTGTTTGGCAAGGTACCATTAGAAGTATTTTTAACTTCAATAACAAAATTATTATTATAAATAAACGAAAGCTAATCAGATATTTTACTAATACTATCAAAAGATTGATTAATTAAATCAGTACTATATTGATTAATTAGCAATAAAAGATCTTTGAAGTTGTTTAATGCATTTTTTCGTTCATAATCAGATAAATTTAATTCGCTTATCTGTTTACTAAAAATTTCAAAAAAAAGTTCTTGATACTCTAAATTAAGTTTATCTTTAGTTTGATATAAGTGTATTAACATTTCTTTTTTATTCAACTGTACCCCTCCTTCCATATGAAATTGTACCACAATGAAAACTAGTTAAGAAATTTATGGTTAAAAAGAAAAAATATGTAAAATGATTTTTAAGCTAAAGTAATGGTAATAGTACAATCTAGCAGTGTCATAAATTTAAATAGGAGGGATGTGAAATGAAAAAAGAAAAAATACTAGCTACTTACAAGATTGGTGATAGCGTTTGTAATATATTAGAACCAGATTTAGAATTGGACCAAGAGAAAGTTAAAGAAGAAATGAGAAGAATTGGTTGGGAAATATGGAATAGTCTTAGTTATGAAGATAAGATAAGGATTAATTTAAAATATGAAGATAATGCCTTCTAAAAATTAGTTTAATATAGAATATTGTCGAATATTGCGAATAAAAGATAAAGGAATATACTCATCTATGTAGAATATTTTATATAGAAAGGGGAGCTATTATGGATAAAAGATGGCCGGAGATAGTAAAAAATCGTATTAAAAATTATAATTTTAGAAAGAGAGAAATAGAAAACACATTGGAAATTTTACTGAACCAATTAAAAAATGCACCGTATAATATTTACACAAAACAAAATTTAGTAGATGATAAATACTTGATTTGGGAAGCAATGATTGGTAAACAAAAAATTACTGTTTCAGAAGAAGAAATATCTAAAAAACAAATAATAATGAAAACAAATGACAATGAATTGTTAACAGAAATACATCATAGAAGAAGTATAAAAGAAGTATTAGAAGAAATCATTACTGAAAAATTAATATAATTTAAGAGTATAGAAGTATGTTTTACTACTAAATTAAATGAATAAAATTGTTAAATATTCTTTATATATTATAATATATAAAGGCTTTAAATAAGATAACATAATTTAACAAAAAAATGAATAATATAAGTGAAAATCTAAATAAGAGAGAAAATAAAATAAAGAAAATTGAATTATAATTCATAGCATCTGCTTAGGTAGGTGTTTTTTTAATGTGGAAAATAGAAAGGCAACTAAAGGAAATAAAAATTGAGAAATTCTTAGTCTTTATTTTTTGTCATAAAAAGTATATACTTGTAATACTCTTTATAAAGTAATTATTTAATATATATGGAATAATTAATTTAAATATAGCAATAATCTTACTAGGAGGTTTGATATGAAAAATATTACAAGTAACTTAGTAGAATTATCAAAAGAATTTATAGAATTTGCAGATAAACTTTACAAGGATAAAAAGATAGACAGAGAAACTTATATAAAAATTACTAAAACTAAAAAAGAATTTGTGGATAATTTTAATTAACTAGACTAGGAACAATTTCCCTAGTCTTATTTTTTTATATAAAATTATGTGGTAAAATATAATATGATTATATATTAATTGGTATGTAATAGTAAAAAAATGAGAAATTATATTAGTTTTCTATGATTTTAATCCTAATATTTATTTTTATTATATGATAAAATATAGTATGGTTATACATTAGTTAGTAATCAATATTAGATTAAGAAAGCAAATTTACAAGTTTTATAAGGTAAGGACAAAGATTAATGATAAGAGAATTTGATGTATCTAAAATAGATAATATAATGAAAATTTGGATTGAAAAAAACATTAATGCCCATAATTTTATTTCAGAAGAGTATTGGAAAACAAAATATGATTTTATGAATAAAGTTTTACCTGATTCATCGGTTTTTGTATACGAAGATAATAAAGAAATAAAAGGATTTATAGGCATTATTGATAATTTATATATCGCTGGATTATTTGTTTCCAGTAAATATCATTCTAATGGAATAGGAGGGGAATTGCTTAAAAAATGTAAGGAAGAATATCCTATTTTAAAGTTAGATGTTTACGCAAAAAATTTAAAAGCTGTAGATTTTTATAAAAAACATGGATTTAAAATAGATCAAGAAAAAGAAAATGATGAAATTAAGGAACTTGAATATTCAATGATATAGAATTTATAAACTTTAAAGAACTTATTCAAATCACTCTAATATTTTGAAATGAAAAAATAATTGTATAACAAAGGAGAAGCGGAGATAATATGAGTAATTTAAAAATTATTCAAATAAACTATATATTATTTTTTGTTGGGTGGATAGTAATTATGTTTTTAGGTGCAGACCTTCCTTCGCCAATTGGATTTTTATGGGTAATATTATTGATTTCGATATTAGATTTCATCCAATATAAATATTTAAAAAACTTTTTACCACAATTCAGAGAAAGAAATATCTATTCTTAAAGAATCTACTTTTCTTCACAGTTGGTGGAACAGTGGTATCTCTATTGTGTTTGATTATTAGATATAAAATAACTTTAGAAATTGGTATGTTTAATAGTCTAATTTGGATTGCAATAGTTACTTTAGTAAGTGCTATTTATTGAGTTTACTTTTGTTTTTTTAACTTTTTACTAATAAATAATTTTAAAATGGAATTATATATATTATAAGGAGGAGATTATGAGATATAAATTATTTTATTTTTCTAAGTATGCAAAATATATTGGACTATTAGGATTACCTATGTTTTTTAGCGATTTTCCAATATTTAAGTTATTCTGGTTATTTTGGTTATTTGGATTGCTTGAAGTTGCTTTAGACTTTTCATATTTTAAATGCTCAGTTTTTCAGATAGTTGGTATGATTAAATTAAAGATTAAGTATAGAAATAACTACCCTAATATAAAAAATTATAGAAATAAAATAGAATACGATTTGCCTTTTGAAGGAGAATGGACAGTTGTAAATGGTTGTTATACAAAAGAATTTTCACACTCATGGGACATGCCAACTCAAAGATATGCTTATGATTTTGTGATTTTAGATAATGAGGGAAGATCTTATAGAGGTAATCCAAAGTCTGTAGATGCATATTATTGCTATAATAAACCTATTTTATCTCCTGCTGATGGTAGAGTAGTAAGTATTGTAAATAATTCAGAAGATAGTTATATTATGGGGAAAGGTAAATTTTATAGTAGAGCAAAGCATATTGCAGGAAACTTTATAGTTATACAACATGATCTGAATGAATATAGCACTCTTGCACATTTAAAGAAAGATAGTATTACTGTACAAGTAGGAGAAAATGTGAAAAGAGGACAAGTGATTGCTAAATGTGGAAATACTGGAAATTCAACTGAACCACATTTGCATTTCCAACTACAAAATGGAGAAAGTTTTTATAGTAGCGCTGGGTTACCAATAATGTTTAAAAACATAAATTTAAGAGCACCTTTGAAATATAATGAATATGATAATAGACCATATATGAAAAAAAGTAATATTCCAAATGGAAGAATTACACGTGGGTATAATGTATCATCATTACATAACAAGTGATATTAGTATTTAATGAGGTATTAATAATATACTTGATAGAAAAAATATGGACCAGGATTAATAATCTTGGTCTTTTTATGTCAATTAACTTTATTTTTTAAATTTATGGTATTGATTTAAAGTTTTATCTAGTTTCTGACTTATATTTATGACTTCTTTTGCAGTAAGTGATTTATTTTTATGTAATAGTTTATGCATTTGATTTCTTAATAATTTTATTTTTTCTTCAATACATTTCACTTTTTTAATAATCACCACACTTTCATAAAAAATCATTTCCTTACTTTTCCTATTATATTATAAAATGTTTTAAATAACAATAAAATTATAATAACAAAAAAATTATAATTACTATATTAAATAGGTAAATAGAACTAATTTTTTTTAGAGGTTATGTAGAGGATTTAACAATTACATGTAGAATATATATTAAAAAGGGGGAATTAAATGTGAGATACAGTACAAATGACCTTGAAGAAATAACAAAAATATTTATTAAACTAGCAGATAAATTACTGAAAGATAAAAAAATTGATGAATATACTTATATAAAAATTACGAATAAAAAAAAGAAATTCTTAAAATTTATTGAAAAGAGTAAAATACGAAGTTGATTAATTAAAATGAAGGCCTGTATTGGTCTTAAACTTATGTTATAATAAATAATAATAAAATCATACTATGAAAAATTTTACATTCTATAAATTAACCAGGACTATTAATAGTCCTGGTCTTTTTTTATTTTATAATATAGGTTTAGAATTTCGTCTAATTCTTGGCTTATATCTACTATTTCCTTTATATTAAGAGAACTATTTTTATGTAGTAGATTATGCATTTGATTTCTTAATAATTCTATCTTTTCTTCAATACTTTCTAAATTTTCCATATCAACCCCACTTTCATAAAAAAATTATATTTTTCATTATTTCTAATCATTATATTATAAAGTGAATTGATTAACAATGAGAAGAAAGTAACAAAAAAATACAATTTTTTTGTAAAAAAGTGACAATATATTTATTTTCATGTAAAAAAATCAACAGTTATATATTTTATATTTATTTTTAAAATAATTCAAGTATTAAAATTACAAATATAATCAAAAATATAGATATTATATAAATAAAGTTCTTAAATATAGGTTGATAATAGGTAAGGGGTAATGAAATTTCCCTTTTAGATATTTTAGGGACAGATCCAGATGAAGTAATTGATGAAGTACACTTAAAGTTACAAGTGAAAAAATTATATAATAAAATAAATGATGTTTTAAAAGAAAGAGAAAAAGATATTATAGAATTACGATATGGATTATTAGGTTGTGGATGTAAAACTCAAAGGGAAATTGCAAAAATGCTTGGAATTTCAAGATCTTATGTTTCTAGAATAGAAAAAAAAGCAGTAAATAAATTAAATAAAGCAATGGAAATGACAAATTAAGAATAATTTATTCATCAATATATCAAACTAGTTTTAGGAGGTGTTTTGATGGATAAAAAAAGAGCAAAACAAATAATAGAATCTAATAAACAGATAGAAGTATTATATAATAATTTTCCTGTATGGTTAAAAAAAGTTGAAGAAAAAAAGGGATTAGTAGAAGTAGAAGATATGATAAATGATAAAACGATAAAAGTACCAGCAAATCAACTTAAAGAAACAGACTTAGAATTTGAAATGTAGCAATATAAAAAATATGGCAATTGCCATATTTTTTATATTGTCATAATTAATCTTATCATAATTGATAATAAATTTTAATATATTGTTTGTACTAAAGGGAACTGTATGATATAGTATTTAAGTTGAGGATAAACTTTATAGAGAGAAGGAAATATTTTGAGAAATAAAAGAGAAGATATTAGAAATATAGCAATAATAGCACATGTTGATCATGGAAAAACTACACTTGTGGATGAACTTTTAAAACAGAGTGGTATATTTAGAAAAAATGAAAATATAAAAGAAAGAGTAATGGATTCAAATGACTTAGAAAGGGAAAGAGGAATAACTATCCTTTCAAAGAATACTGCAGTGGAGTATAATGGGACTAAAATAAATATTATAGATACTCCAGGACATGCTGATTTTGGTGGAGAAGTTGAACGTGTACTAAAAATGGTAAGTGGAGTAGTATTGGTAGTAGATGCATTTGAAGGGCCTATGCCTCAAACTAAATTTGTGCTTAAAAAAGCATTAGAATTAGATTTACCTGTTATAGTGGCAATAAATAAAATTGATAGGCCGGAAGCAAGACCAGAGAAAGTAATAGATGAAGTATTAGATTTATTCATTGAATTAGATGCCAGTGAAGAACAAATTGAATTCCCTGTAGTATTTACCTCTGCAAAGGAAGGAACTTCTTCATTAGATATAAATAAACAAGAAGATAATATGGAATTTTTATTTAAAAGCATCATAAAAAATATTCCTGCCCCAGAAGTAGATGAAAAAGATGACTTACAAGTTTTGATATCTACTATAGATTATAATGAATATGTAGGACGTATAGGAATTGGGAAAGTTGAAAGAGGAACTATAAAAACAAATCAAGAAGCAGTTATAGTTAATAAACTTGATGAAGGAAAAAAGCAAAAAATAAAAATAACAAAATTATTTGAGTTTGAAGGGTTAAACAGAACTGTTGTAGATAATGCAAGAGCTGGCAGTATAATTGCTATTGCTGGAGTTGAAGGAATAAGTATTGGAGATACTATTTGTGATGTAGAAAACCCTGAAGCTTTACCATTTGTAGAAATATCTGAACCAACTATATCTATGGTTTTTTCTGTAAACAATGGACCTTTTGCAGGTAGAGAAGGAAAGTATGTTACATCTAGACAGCTAAGAGAAAGACTTTTTAAAGAACTTCATACTGATGTAAGTTTAAGAGTTGAAGAAACAGATTCTCCTGATTCTTTTGTTGTCTCAGGTAGAGGAGAACTTCATTTATCTATATTAATAGAGACTATGAGAAGACAAGGTTATGAATTTATGGTATCTAAGCCAAAAGTATTATATAGAACAATAGACAATAAAAAACATGAGCCAATGGAACTTGTAACAATTGATGTACCTGAAGAATTTATGGGAAATGTAATTGAAAAATTAGGTAAAAGAAAAGGTGAAATGGTAAATATGGTTCCATCTGAAGGTGGATATACTAGACTTATATTTTCTATACCAGCACGTGGGCTTATTGGATATAGATCAGAATTTATGACTGACACTAAGGGTAATGGTATAATGAACTCAATATTTGATGGATATGAAAGATTTAAAGGCGATATTCCAACCAGAAGTAGAGGTTCACTTGTAGCATCTGAAACAGGAACTTCTGTCACATATGGAATGTATCACGTTCAAGATAGAGGAAATTTATTTATTCATCCAGGAACAGAAGTATATGAAGGTATGATAGTTGGAATGAATTCCAAAACTCAAGATATAGATATAAATGTAAATAAGAAAAAACATCTTACAAGTATGAGAGCTTCAGGGTCGGAAGAAGCACTTAGACTTGTACCACCAATTGAATTTAGTTTAGAAGAAGCTCTAGAATTTATAGAAGATGATGAACTTGTTGAAATAACACCAGAAAATATTAGATTAAGAAAAAAAATATTGGATAAAGTAAAAAGAAAAAGAGCTAATAGAAAAAGTTAAATTTATTATACAAGGGGGATATATATTGAATAATTTTGGACTTACAGATAAATTACAAATTAAAATAATTGGGCTATTTATGATTATAATCAGTATATTTTTATTTTTCTACTTGTTAACACCTAATTTAAATGATTTTTTAAGTTGGATTATATTAGCATATTCTATACTCCTTTTTATAGGAGGTATAGGTATGTTTTTACTTAGAAAATGGGGAAGAGTTATAGCTCTAATATCAGATGTAATTGCTATAATATTTATTGTTATACTATCTGTATTATCTATTAAAAATTATGGCATTAGAAGTTCACTTACAATTATATTTAGTTTACTAATACCAATAATAATTTATAGTTTTTTAATTGATAAGAAATTAGAAAGTCTATTTAAATAAAGCTCTGCATATGCAGAGCTTTATTTAAATAGAGAGTTCTATTGCATTTTTTAAAGATTTTTCTACTTCTTTTGCAACACTATCTAATGTAGGTATATCAAATAAACCTATTAATTTTTCTGGTCTTGTCATACCAATGTATGTTTTATTATCCTCAGATCTAACTACCATTTTACAAGGTAAAATGTAGCCAATATGGATATTTGTTTGTAATACATCTTTTGCTTGTTTAGGATTACACACTTCAAGCACTACAAAATCATCTTTAAATTCTAGACCTTTTTCTTCTAACTTATCTTTAAAATTAAGTTTCCAAAGAACACCAAAATTATTATCTTTTAAGTTTTTTTCTAATGATTCAAGTGCTTCTTCTAAAGATTTTTCACTGCTTTTTTCATAAACTAAATCCATAATACACCTCCTAATAATTTCTAATATAAAGTTACCCTATATTAGTTTATTTAATCTTAAATAATATGTTATAATAAATAAGATGGATGTGGAGGGGTTTTTTTTGCAAAGTATAAAAAATAAAAAAACTATAGGCTTTCTTTTTTTGTTAATGATATTAGTTTCAATGGGAGACAATGTAAGAGGAGTTTTTATACCAGTTTTTAAAAAAGAATTTGGAGTAGATGATACTTCTATGGGATTAATGTTAATTATATCTTCTTTAGGATATATGACATTTACATTTATAGGTGGTATATTGTGTGATAAAATAGGTCAAAAGAAAGTTTTGAAAATCGGAATGGCATCTTGTATTATTTCTTTAATTTTATTGTTTTACTCACCAAATTTTATTGTTCTTTTAATTGGAATGTTTATTATAAATATGGGAGTTTCACTTATAGTAATAAGTATAAATACACTTATACCTTTACTAGCTATTTCATTTCAAGCAATACTTATGAACATGATTCATTCTTTTTATGGTGTAGGTGCTACAATTACACAAAGAGGTTCAGGATATATGTTATATGAAGGTTTTAGTTTTAGAACAATTTATATGATATTAATATTTTTATTTTTAATTGCTTTTTTAATTTCTTTTATTATAAAAATACCCGAAAAAAACAAAGATGAAGTTGAGAAAAGTATTAATTGGAATATTATACTTAAAAATAAAATGACATATTTTTATATACTAGCACTAGGTCTTTACATATCTGCTGAAATGAGTACGGGAAATTGGTTTATTAATTTTATGCAAACTACATATAATTTTAATGAGAATAAATCTGCTTTATATTCTTCAGTATTTTTAGGCATATTTACAATAGGAAGGTTTTTTGGAGGCTTTGTTGTAGAAAAAGTTGGACATTTTAAATCTGTTATGATATCTTTATTTTTTGCAACTATTTTATATACAAGTGGACTACTTTTAGGTTCTAAAGGTCTCATAATAATATCTTTTTCAGGTATATTTTTTTCAATAGTATTTCCTACAATAGTTGTAACTATATCAAAAGTTTTTCCAAATAATAGTTCGTTTGTAACAGGTATAGTTGTTTCTATTGCATCTGGTATAAGTATGATTGTAAACTTTTTAATAGGATATTTTAATGATATTATTGGAACTTATGGTTCTTTTTATATAATACCAATTGCGTTAGTAATTAGTACTATCTTTAGCATTATTATATTTTTAAATACAAAAGATGTTAGATTAAACTAAATATTAATAATATAATTGGGTAAAAATATAACATATAAATAATTAGGAGATGATTTCATATGTTAGATAAAGAAACTAAGAAAAGGGAATACTTGCATCTTTATAATTTTATTTCTGAGAAAGGAGATTCTATCTCATTTAGAATAAATCCAGATGAAAATATTACAAAAGACAGATTTGAAAAATATGAAAGTGCTGATAGTTTAAATGATCAAGAATTAGATAGGTATCTAATATTAGAATTAGAAAAAACTGTATATATAAATCATGATAATAAAAGTGAAAATTTTGAAGAAAGAGATGCTACTAAACTAGAAAGAAAAGATAAAGTGGAGTTACTTAAAAAAGTAGCAAAAATAAGAGAATGCGATGTAAAATAACAGGCTTTTATGCCTGTTGTATTTTTGTTAATAAATAAACGGAGGTAAAATTATGAAAAATTTACTTATACCAAAACTTTATGTGGATTCTATATTTGAAATAGACCTTAAAAAGTTAGTTGATAGAGGGATCAAAGGTTTAATTGTTGATATTGATAATACACTAGTTGCCTGGGATAAAAAAACAGCACCAGCTAAAGTTATAGAATGGTTTGACGAAATAAGGAGTCATGGACTTGATATATGCTTGGTGTCAAACAATACTGAAGATAGAGTTGTAAAGTTTACTGAAAAAATAAAGATATATACTGTTCATTCAGCTAAAAAGCCTACTAAATCACCATTTAAAAAAGCAATGAGTTATTTAGAAACTGACAAAACAAATACTGCGATTATAGGAGATCAAATCTTTACTGATGTTTTAGGAGGAAATAGAATGGGAATATATACAATTCTTGTTGTTCCAATTAAAAGCAAGGAGTTTTGGTGGACTACGTTTGTACGTAAATTTGAAAGATTTGTACTTAGAAAAATAAAAAAGGGAGAAAATTAATTGAATATAGATTCTTATACAAATCTTTTCTGTCTAATTGGAAATCCTATATCAAAAAGTTTATCTCCATACATACATAATACTAATTTTAAATTTAATGATATAAATGCAGTTTATTTAAGCTTTAAGGTTGAAAATTTAGAACAAGCTATTTTAGGAATTAAGTCATTATCTATAAAAGGGTTCAATGTAACATTACCTTATAAACAAGAAATAATAAAGTATTTAGATGAAATAGATCCATTGGCTGAAAAAATAGGTGCTATTAATACTGTGAAAAATATAGATGGAAAACTTATTGGCTTTAATACTGATGGATTAGGATTTATGAAATCATTAAAAGATAGAAAAATACAGTTGAAAAACAAAAATATTCTCATAATAGGTGCTGGTGGAGCAAGTAGAGCTATTTCTTTTACAATTGCTAATGAAAGTATAAAGTCTTTAACAATTATTAATAGAAACAACAAAAGAGCACTTAGCTTAATAAAAGATATAAAAAGTAAATTTAAAAATTTAGATTTAAGGTTCTTAGAAAAACAAGATATAAAAGACAATTATGATATTATTATAAATACAACTTCAGTGGGAATGTATCCAAATGAAAAAGAAAATCCTTTGGATACTTCTTTATTTTCTGATGAAACCATTGTTTATGATATTATATATAAACCTAAAGAAACTTTATTTTTAAAATACGCAAAAGAGGAAGGTAAAACCACAATTAATGGGTTAGATATGTTAGTAAATCAAGCCATATTAAGTGAAAGAATATGGATATCAGAAAATTTGAAAATTTATCCTTTTATATTTAAATAAAAGAAGGATTTAACTTTAAATTGTAGAATACTATAATATAAATGTAGGTGATGTTATGGCTAAATCTTCAAAGAGATTAGGAGATCTTTTAACTTCAGTAGGGAAAATTTCACATGATCAATTAGAACAAGCATTGAAATCACAAAAGGATACAGGTAAAAAATTAGGAGAAGAATTAGTAGATAAGGGTTATGTAACAGAAACAGATATTATTGAAGTGTTAGAATTTCAAATGGGTATTCCTCATGTAGATTTAAACAAGTATTTTATTGAACCTGATATAGTAAACTTAGTACCTGAGAGTCTTTCTAAAAAATATGCTTTAATTCCTATTAAAAAAGATAGAGGAAAATTAATAGTAGCTATGTCTGACCCTTTAAATTTATTTGCTATAGATGATGTAAAAATAGCTACAGGTTTAGATGTAGAGCCAGTTATATCAATAAAAAAAGATATATTGGATTCTATAGAACAATACTATGGAAAGAAAAGTGCTGAAAAAGCCATAGAAGATTTAAAAGATCAATATAATATAGAGCTTACCTCTGATTTAGATGAGAAATTATTAAATGAGATAAATAATGCACCAGTGGTAAGGCTTGTAAACTCACTTATAAAACAGGCTATATCATCAAAAGCTAGTGATATACATATTGAGCCATATGAAGATAGAATTAGAATTAGATTTAGAATAGATGGTACTTTACAAGAAATAATGAAACCGACAAAAAACACTCATTCTGCAATAATTACAAGGATAAAAATAATATCCAAAATGGATATAGCAGAAAGAAGAGTACCTCAAGATGGTAGAGTGGAAATGCATATAGATAGTAGGAACATTGATTTACGTGTATCAAGTCTTCCAACTGTATATGGAGAAAAAATAGTTATAAGAATATTAGATAGAATGAATACTATAATGACAAAAAAGAGATTAGGGTTTACTAAAGATAACTTAAATAGATTTGATAAGTTATTAAATTATCCTAATGGAATATTACTTGTAACAGGTCCTACTGGTAGTGGAAAGACAACTACTTTATATGCAGCATTACAAGAGCTTAATTCAGTAGGTAAAAATATAATTGCTCTTGAAGATCCAGTTGAATATAGATTAGATGGAATAAATCAAGTTCAAATAAATACAAAATCTGGTCTTACATTTTCATCAGGACTTAGATCAATATTAAGACAAGATCCAGACATTATAATGGTAGGAGAAATAAGAGATGAAGAAACAGCAAGACTTGCAATAAGAGCAGCTATTACAGGACATCTTGTAATAAGTACAATGCATACAAATGATGCGGCATCTACCGTATCAAGACTTGTAGACATGGGTATAGAGCCTTATCTTGTAGCTTCATCAGTGATAGGAGTAATAGCTCAAAGACTAGTTAGGAGAATATGTGATAATTGTAAAATTGAATATATAAGTGGAAAAAAAGAAGAAGACATATTGAGTATATGTGAACCTGTAAAACTTTACAAAGGGACAGGATGTAATAAATGTTATAATACAGGATATAAGGGAAGAATTAGTATTCATGAAATATTAGAAGCAAATAAACAAATAAGAGAAAGTATAAATAATAATAGTTCTATAGATAACTTAAAGGAAATAGCCAGAAATAGTGGTATGACTTCTCTTTACGAAAATAATAAAGATTTAGTGCTAAAAGGTATTACATCAATAGATGAATTACTTAAAGTTTCATATACAAAAGAGTAGGTGATAAATTGGATATAAGAGAGCTTTTAACTCAATCAATGAATATAGGTGCTTCAGATTTACATATAACAGTAGGTTATCCACCAGTAGTTAGGATAAATGGTCATTTAGAAAAGATGAATTTAAAAGATTTAACTCCACAAGATAATATGAATTTGGTAAATCAATTATTAAATAAAAAAGAATTTGATATATTAGAAGATAAAGGACAATTGGACAAGTCGCATTCTCAAAATGGTGTAGGAAGATTTAGAGTTAATATATATAAACAAAGAGGTACTTATGGAATTGCAATAAGAACTGTAGCACTTAATGTACCTACTATGGAAGATTTAAAACTACCGCCTGTAATAAAGGATCTTACTAATAAAAAAAGAGGACTTATATTAGTCACAGGATCTACTGGTAGTGGTAAATCTACTACACTTGCTTCAATGATAAATTATATAAATAAAACTAGAAAAGAGCATATTCTTACATTAGAAGATCCTATAGAATATTTGCATAAACATGATAAGAGTATTATAAATCAAAGAGAGATAGGAACTGACTCTGAATCTTTTTCTGTAGCTTTGAGGT